>NC_009523.1:2730681-3034090 GCF_000016665.1 Roseiflexus sp. RS-1 | reverse complement strand
ACTGTGATCCTCCTGATCGTCGGTCATTCCGCCCAAACCGCCATCGAGCGCAGGGGTATTGTCGTCGTAATAATCTGTATCGCTGCCATCGGTCACAATGAACCGATACCAGAGATTATTCGGCGACGCCTCGTTGAGTGTCACCTCCCAGAAGTCACAGGTTTTACCGTCAAGACCTTCCTGATAGCACGCCACGTCGGTTGCGGCAGGCGCCATATCGTAAAACCGTTGCGCGCTGGCATTCAGGTCGTACACCCGCAGACGAACCGACGTCACATCGTTGTGGAAGGTGCGCAGACGGATGGTGACCGGCGTCCCGGCTGGAACCGCTCCACCCGGCGTGCGGTAGAGCGGATCGCGCGAGTCGTGGCGCACGCCATCCCACTCGACATTGTTATCCGGCTGCGCCCCGGAGCTGACGACCGTCACCGACGGCGTGTTGGTCGCCGAAACGAACCTGAACGTCACCCGATAGCCAGGTGCAGGCACACTGAACGGAATATTCGCCCCGCCAGGAGTGCTGCCAGCACCGTAGTTTTCGCTCCAATTCTCATCGATGGCGATCTTGAACTGGTAATGACCGGCGGGCAGACCGGTTACCGTCGCACTGAAGGTTCCATCGCCATCAGGGTCCTGCAACCAGGAGCGCAAACAATCCGGTTGCCAGTCGCCAGGGCAACCCAGTTCGCTCTGGTAGTCGCCGGGCGCGGTGACGATGCGGGTATTGCGGTTGCTGGTGACCCAGTGCGTTTCGTGGTCGTAGTAGAACCTGACAGGGGCGGGTGAACTGAGTGACAGGGCAATGTTGGAACCATTGCGCTGCGCATTCGCGCCATAGTTTTCGTCCCATGATCCATTCAGCGCTGCCTTGTACTCCCATGAGCCAGCAGGAATTGTAAAGGTCGCCTGCCAGACCTGATCAGTTGCATCGTACACCAGGCGGGTGACGGTGCATTCAGGCTGCCAGTCGCCGGGGCAACCCAGTTCACTCTGAAAACTGCCGGCAATTGTGACCGATGCGGGTGTGGGAGTGTCGGAGGCGCGCACCACACGTGGTGCGCCGGGGAGAGCGAAGGTAGCGATAACCAGACCAAACAGGGCGAACAGCGCAGTCCAGCGGTAGCGACGATCGTGGCTCATTCGTAGCTCCTTTGCTCGAGCGGATAACAAGGGGCAACCGCCCCAGGAAGCATGCCGCCATCCAACGCACATGATCGAGCGCGTGGCGCTAAAAAAGCGCAGCACCACCTCTACCGCAACCTGCCTGCGAACGTACGTCACGGATCGCGTGCAGATGCGCTATATGCGTTGACGACCGATTGATGTCCCTGGATGCGCCGAGTATAGCACAACCGACTAAACCGGTCAAGAGGAAAGTGAACAGTACCGGTACTACCGGAAAAATAGGAACATCGTCTCAGTTCCAAGGCGCTTGACAGCCCTCTACAATCATTTTTGAACAATAAGGCATTCCGCCGCCAGCATGCGACACTGCCGCTTCGTCTTACCAGGAGGAACGTCGTTATGCTCGTCGTCGCTCACTTCCGCAGACTGGCAGGCATGCTCACCTTCCTGAGCATCTCCCTCGCGCTACTCGTTCTTCCATCGCTGGTGCAATCATCGTCGCACGATGTCATCGTCACGCTGGATCATGATGGAACCAGGATTACCCTGACCGATGGGCAACGCCTGATCGTCAAACTGGAGGGACATCCCGCAACCGGCTACGTTTGGGATAGTGAACAATCGTCGTCGTTATTGCAACCGCTGGGCGACCCGGTATTCGAGGCGCCGTCTCCGACGGGAGGGGAAACGGGCGCACCGGCATTGCAGGTGTTGACGTTCCTGCCGGTACGCGCCGGGGAAGAGACGCTCACCCTGGTCTACCGCCGACCGTGGGATCGCGCTGTTCAGCGCACCTTCAGCATTCGGGTCGAAACCCTCGGTCGCTTCACCGTCCTGTCGCCTGCGGCGCAACCGTCATCCGGTTCCACACCTCCACCGGTGGTGATGGGGGCACAGGAGGGTTTGCCCGCAGCCTTCAACTGGTGTGATCAGGGCGCCTGCACGCCGGTGAAAGATCAGGGGGTATGCGGATCCTGCTGGGCATTCGCCACGACGGGGGTGGTCGAGTCCGCGCTCAAGCGCATCGATGGCGTCGAACGCGATCTGTCGGAGCAGTACCTGATCTCGGCGGGAACACACGGTACGTGTAATGGAGGGGGACCGGCATATGACCTGTTCATCGGTGATCTTCCAGCGCATCAAACAGAGGCGGGCGCCGTCTATGAAAGCGACCTTCCGTACCTTGGTCAGGATGTGCCGCTCACCCGCGCACTGCCCCACCACGAACGTCTCCTGGCGTGGAACCAGGTCTTCAATGCCGACATCGCTACCATCAAGCGCATCATCTATGAGCACGGTCCGGTGTCCGCCTATGTCTGCGCGGGTTCGCGCTTTATGTGGTACCGATCAGGAGTCTTCGAGACCGATGAGTCAGCCGCATGCAACGGAGGCATCAACCATGCAGTGGTGCTGGTGGGATGGGACGATAGCAGAGGCAGTCGGGGCGCGTGGCGTCTGCGCAACTCGTGGGGCAGCATGTGGGGTGAAGGCGGATATATGTGGATCGGCTACGGGGTGTCGGGTATCGGTCGACGGATCGACTATGCGTACTATGATCGCCTGGCGCCGGGCACGTCCGCGATTTCGGGACAGGTAACGTCGCTGGGGAGTGGCATAGCGAATGTTGTGGTGTCTGATGGCGTCCGGAGTGCATTCACCGATCAGTATGGCATGTACGTTGTGAAGCATGTTCCTCCGGGCACATATACCCTCACTCCATCGCGCAGCAGTCTCGTCTTTTCTCCATCCAGCCGCACGGTGACTATCAACGCGGGCAGAAATCTGAATCGGCAGGACTTTGCGATCCTTCCAACCTACACCGTCAGCGGGCAGGTGACCGATGGCGCAGGGAACGGCATCGCAGGCGTGACCATCTCTGATGGAACGCGCAGCGCCACAACTGATGCCCAGGGGCGCTATGCTCTGACGAATGTGCCGCAAGGCGGGTATTGGCTCACTCCATCCCACAATACCTATGTGTTCAATCCGACTCAACGCTGGATCACGGTTAATGGCGATCTCAACGGGCAGGATTTTGTCGCAACCTGTCTCTCCTGCACCATCAGCGGGCGGGTGACCGATGGCGCCGGAAACGGCATCGCAGGCGTTACCATCTCTAATGGGACGCGCAGCGCCACGACCGATGCCCAGGGGCGCTATGCCTTGAACGTACCGCCGGGCGAGTATTGGCTCGTGCCGTCTCGCAACGGCTACACGTTCAATCCAGAGCGGCGCCGGATTACAGTCAACCGCCATCTGAGCGGGCAGGATTTCACGGCGACCCTTGCGACCTATGTCATTCGCGGGCGGGTGACCGATAGCGCAGGGAACGGCATCGCAGGCGTGACCATCTCCGATGGAACGCGCAGCGCCACGACCGATGCCCAGGGGCGCTATGCTCTGACGAATGTGCCGCAAGGCGGGTATTGGCTCACTCCATCCCACAATACCTATGTGTTCAATCCGACTCAACGCTGGATCACGGTTAATGGCGATCTCAACGGACAGGATTTCACGGCGACCCTCGTGACCTATGTCATTCGCGGGCGGGTGACCGATAGCACAGGGAACGGCATCGCAGGCGTGACCATCTCTGATGGAACGCGCAGCGCCACAACTGATGCCCAGGGGCGCTATGCTCTGACGAATGTGCCGCAAGGCGGGTATTGGCTCACTCCATCCCACAATACCTATGTGTTCAATCCGACTCAACGCTGGATCACGGTTAATGGCGATCTCAACGGACAGGATTTCACGGCGACCCTCGTGACCTATGTCATTCGCGGGCGGGTGACCGATAGCACAGGGAACGGCATCGCAGGCGTGACCATCTCTGATGGAACGCGCAGCGCCACAACTGATGCCCAGGGGCGCTATGCTCTGACGAATGTGCCGCAAGGCGGGTATTGGCTCACTCCATCCCACAATACCTATGTGTTCAATCCGACTCAACGCTGGATCACGGTTAATGGCGATCTCAACGGGCAGGATTTTGTCGCAACCTGTCTCTCCTGCACCATCAGCGGGCGGGTGACCGATAGCGCCGGAAACGGCATCGCAGGCGTTACCATCTCTAATGGGACGCGCAGCGCCACGACCGATGCCCAGGGGCGCTATGCCTTGAACGTACCGCCGGGCGAGTATTGGCTCGTGCCGTCTCGCAACGGCTACACGTTCAATCCAGAGCGGCGCCGGATTACAGTCAACCGCCATCTGAGCGGGCAGGATTTCACGGCGACCCTTGCGACCTATGTCATTCGCGGGCGGGTGACCGATAGCGCCGGAAACGGCATCGCAGGCGTGACCATCTCCGATGGAACGCGCAGCGCCACGACCGATGCGCAGGGCTTCTACGCGCTGAGCGGCGTCCCGGCGGGCGCATACACGCTCACTCCATCCCGCGACGGGTACGCTTTCGCGCCCGCCTCGCGCACCGTGACGGTCACCGGCGAAGTGAGCGGGCAGGATTTCACGGCGACCCTCGTGACCTACGCGATTCGCGGGCGGGTAACCGACGGCGCGGGGAACGGCGTGGCAGGGGTGACCATCTCTGACGGCACGCGCAGCGCCACGACCGATGCGCAGGGCTTCTACGCGCTGAGCGGCGTCCCAGCGGGCGCATACACGCTCACTCCATCCCGCGACGGGTACGCCTTTGCGCCCGCCTCGCGCACTGTGACGGTCACCGGCGACCTGAGCGGGCAGGATTTCACGGCGACCCTCGTGACCTACGCGATTCGCGGGCGGGTAACCGACGGCGCGGGGAACGGCGTGGCAGGGGTGACCATCTCTGACGGCACGCGCAGCGCCACGACCGATGCGCAGGGCTTCTACGCGCTGAGCGGCGTCCCGGCGGGCGCATACACGCTTACCCCTTCGCTTGACGGGTACGCCTTCGCGCCCGCCTCGCGCACCGTGACGGTCGCTGGCGATCTGAGCGGGCAGGATTTCACGGTCTCTTCTTCAGCCGGGCAGTACCGGGTATTCCTGCCGCTGACCGTTCGCTAGAGCATAGAACCGCCTGCGTGCCGGGTGCGCGGGCGTCCCGCTCATGTGCCCCTCATCCCCCCGACTCCCTTCTTCCACAAGAAGGGGGAGTTGGGGCGTCCTGATGGCTGAAACGGGAGAAAGAACAAAGAACCTGCCTCTGAAAGCGCATACGCTCCCGGCATGCGCGCTCAACGCGAGTGTTCTGAAAGGGTTTTCACGCCTCTCCCTGGTGGCGCATCCCCAGCAACCGCAGACCGTTCAACGTTACCAGCAGCGATGTCCCCATATCGGCGAACACCGCCATCCACATGGTACTCCAGCCTGCTGCAACAATCACCAGAAACACCGCCTTGACGGCAATGCTAAAGGCGACATTGACCATAATTGTGCGGCGTGTGGCGCGCGCCAGCTCGAACACGAATGGCAGGCGGCGCAGGTCATCGCTCATCAGAGTGACATCAGCGGTTTCCATTGCCTGATTCGTTCCGCCGTGCGCCGCACCGATGGCAATGCCGACAGTTGCCGATGCCAGGGCGGGAGTATCGTTGATGCCGTCGCCGACCATTGCCACAGCGCCGTAGGTGGCGCGGAGGTTTTCGACCATCTGCGCTTTGTATTCGGGGAGCACTTCAGCACGCACATCATCGATGCCAGCGTCGGCGGCGATGGCCTGCGCCGTTTCACGGCGGTCGCCGGTGAGCATGACGGCGTGTTGAATCCCTGCTCGTCTCAGGCGCGCAATCGCTTCGCGGGCTTCAGGGCGAATGGCGTCGGCGACGCTCAGCATACCGGCGAACGTCCCATCGATGCTGACCATCAGCGGCGTGCGACCGGCGCCAGCGTCCCGTTCCGCGCGATCACAGAAGGCGAGCGGGTGAGGCGCTGTTTCATCGAAGTAACGATGGCTGCCGATGAGGACCGTGCGCCCATTCACATCCCCCACAATCCCGTGACCCGGCAGCGCCGTGACGGATGTGGCGCGTGGCGCGTTCTGCATGACTCCCCGCACGCGGGCGGCATCGACAATCGCGTGCGCCAGGGGATGTTCGGAGCGTTGCTCGACGGCGCAGGCAAGTTCGAGCAGCGTTGTGCATGCGTCGCAACGTGCATCCTCGTTCTGTTCCGGCTCGCGGCATTCCACCGAGCGTACTGCAACGAGCACCGGTCTGCCCGTGGTCAGGGTGCCGGTTTTATCGAATGCGACAGCGCGCACCTTGCCAAGCGCCTCCAGCGCCGCACCGCCTTTGATCAGCACGCCAGCGCGCGCTGCAGCGCTCAACGCACTGACCACGCTCACCGGCGTGCTGATGACGAGCGCGCAGGGACAGGCGACGACCAGAAGCGCCAGACTACGGTAGAACCAGCCGAATTCGTCCGGCGACGGGTTCCAGAACGGTTGCCCGAACAGCAGCGGCGGGATGACGGCGATCAGCGCAGCAATGGCAACCACTGCCGGCGTATACCATCCTGCAAAGCGATCAATCAGGCGCTGCACGGGCGCACGGCGATCCTGCGCCTCCTGCACCAGGCGGATCATGCGACTGATCGTGTTGTCGCTTGCCAGATGCGTGACAATCACCTCGATCACGCCTTCGCCGTTGATGCTCCCGGCATACACTTCCGCTCCCGGCGTCTTGACGACCGGCACACTCTCGCCGGTGATCGGCGCCTGGTTGATATGCGTCGCGCCGCTGCGCACGACGCCATCCATCGGCACACGCTCGCCAGGGCGCACAACGATGACGTCGCCAACCTTCAGTTCGGCGACCGGCGTCCTTGTTTCATATCCGTCGCGGAGGCGCAGAGCAGTTTCAGGAACAAGCGTCATCAGCGAACGAATGGCATCGCGTGCGCGCGCAGCGGTAAACCCTTCGATCGCCTCGCCAATGGCAAATAATACCATAACCAGGGCAGCTTCGACATGCGCTCCAATGATCACCGCCCCAATTGCGGCAATGGTCATCAGCGCATTGATCGAGATCGTGCGACTGCGGACGAGTGAACGCCAGGCGCTGCGCGCGATCGGCAGACCGGCGGCAATCAGCGCAGCAAATGCCAGGGCGTCGATCCAGAAGGCGCGCCATCCGAGCAGTTCATGCAGGACAACGCCTGGAACGATCATTATTGCGCCGATCAGCGCCAGGCGCGTTTCAAGGCGTTGCCACATGAACTCAACAAACGACACCGATGCGTCGGGGGTCGTCGGCGTTACACCGTCGTTTTCCAGCAGCGTCGCCTCATACCCCAGCGAACGCACATACGTAATAATTGCATCAGGTTCGACGGCGCCGCGCACACGGAGCCGACCGGTCGTCGCGTTGAGTTCGCACGCCTCGACGCCATCGAGACGAGCGACGCTCACCTCGATGGTGTTCGCGCAATGCGCGCAGTCGATGCCGTGAATGGCGAAGATGTAGTTGCGTGTCTGCATCTCCTTGTTCCGTGTAGTCGTGAGACCTCACAACGTTGGTTCTCGGTTCTCAGTTCTCAGTTCTCAGTTCTTAGTTCTCATTTCTCAGTTCTCAGTTCTTAGTTCTCAGTTCTCAGTTCCCAGTTCTCACACACGCACCACCCAACCGATCCCCCCTGCAACAACGACAACCAGCCAGGGCGGCAGTTTCCACAACGTCAGCATGCCAAAGCAGGCAAGCGCAAGCGCTGCGTCGAGCGGCATCATGATAGCACTGGTCATCACCGGCGTGTACAGCGTGGCAAGCAGAATGCCGACGACTGCGGCATTAATGCCGCGCAACGCTGCCTGGACCTCCGTTCTGGCGCGCAACCAGTCCCAGAACGGGAGCGCGCCAATCACCAGCAGCCAGGCAGGCAGAAAGATCGCCAGCAACGCCAGAATCCCTCCTGCCCAACCGTTGGGCGTTGTGGTCTGAATTGTTCCCAGATATGCCGCAAATGTAAAAAGTGGTCCTGGCACTGCCTGCGCCATGCCGTAACCGGCGATAAATTGCGCATCACTGATCCATCCAGGCGACACGACTTCAGTATGGAGCAGCGGCAGAACGACGTGCCCGCCGCCGAAGACCAGTGCGCCAGCGCGGTAGAAACTGTCGAAAAGTTCGAGTGCATGGAACGGGAAGACCGTGCGCGCCAGCGGCAGCGCGATGAGCAACCCGAAGAACGCGATCCAGCACCCGATAGCCAGGCGATGATCGAACGCCGCCAGCGACGACGGCGCTGCCGCTGGCGCGCCGCTACGCAACAATCGCCAGCCGACAATTCCGCCAGCAGCAATAATGGCGATCTGCGCCAGCGCATTGCTCCAGACGAGCAATGCTACAGCCGCAAGAATCGCCATTGTCGCGCGCTCGCGGTCGGGGCAGAGCGTGCGCGCCATACCCCACACCGCCTGAGCCACGACAGCCACAGCGACGACTTTCAGTCCGTGTAACGCCGCTGTGTCTGCACTAAGCGACGCGACGCCATATGCGGCTACGATCATCAAAATCGCCGATGGAATGGTGAACCCGACCCACGCCGCGAAGCCGCCCGGCAAACCGGCGCGCAGGACGCCGAGCGCAATGCCGGTCTGACTGCTTGCCGGACCGGGCAGAAACTGGCAGAGCGCCACCAGATCGGCGTAGGTCTGATCATCCAGCCAGCGCCGTCGAACGACGAACTCTTCCCGAAAATACCCCAGGTGGGCGGTCGGTCCGCCGAACGAGGTCAAACCCAGGCGAATAAATGCTGCCAGCACTTCGGCAACCGACCCCTGCGGCGTTGCGACTGGTTGTACGTCTTCTCTCACGTATGCCGCTTGAATGACACGATGATGCACCGCAGGGGTCTACCAGGATGCCACACTATTCTACAAGGGCTGTTACTCAGGAGCGGTCACCAGTTCTTCGCCTGCGACCCATCCCTCTCGTCCATCGGCGGCGCGGATCCGCCACCAGTGGTACCCATCGGCAGCGACCGGACCTTCGAGCAGGGTCAGTTGCGTGCCTGGCGCCAGACCATCGTGCACCTCAGAATTGAGACCGGGTGCGCTGCGGCGACGCAGGTTCTTCCCGCCTGCCTTCTGCACCCAGGCAGTCGCACCGACCGCCAGACCCGGTTTGCCGCCCGCCATTTCGGCAATGGCGGCGCCTGCGCTCTTTGCCTGCTCTTCCATCGCAGCCTTTTCTTTCGCCAGTTGCCCGATCTGCGCTTCGAGTTCGCGCATGCGTGCGTTGGCGTCGCGCAGTGCATCTTGAGTTGCCGAGAGCGTCAACTGTTCTACGCTCGCAGCGCCTCTGGCGGCTTCCGCCTGTCGCTGCGCCTCGGTCAGTTGCATCGTTAACTGATCGATTTCGGAGTTGCGCTGTTGAAGTTGTTTCTGGAGTTCGTATATGCGGTCGCTGAGGTTCTTGATCGTCTCGCCGATCTTCTGCTGATCCGACTTCTCTTCTTCCTTCTTCTCCTTATCCTTGCCGAACAATTGACCGAGACCCATGAGGGCGCTCCTTTCTTGAGCGCCGACGCTGCAAAGCGCCAGCACTGGAGATAAATGACGCCTGCGTTCCGCTTTACGCCTGATTGCAGGCGCGCCAGACCTTCTCGGGTCGCAGCGGCATATCGATATGCCGTACGCCCAGATGCTTCAGTGCATCCACCACTGCATTGACGATCGCCGGTGTCGAGCCAATTGTCGCTGCTTCACCAATTCCTTTGGCGCCCAGCGGATTGTGCGGCGTCGGCGTAATCGTTTGTTCAACCACGAACGAGGGCAGATCATCGGCGCGAGGAAGAGTATAATCCATAAGCGACCCACTGAGCAACTGTCCGTTTTCGTCGTACACAACTTCCTCGAACAGCGCCTGCGCGATACCCTGCGCCAGCCCGCCATGCACCTGACCGGCGACAATGATCGGGCTGATGCGTGGACCGCAATCATCGACGCTGACATAGTCGCGCACGGTGACGATACCGGTGTCGGGATCGACCTCCACGACTGCCAGATGCGCGCCGAAGGGGTAGATCAATGCTGGCGGCTTGAAGAAATCGGTCGCCTCCAGTCCGGGATCGACATCATCGGGCAGGTCGTCGGAGTAGGCGCGTTCGGCGATCTGCGCCAGGGTGAGACCGCTGTCGGGCGAACCTTTGACGTGATACCGTCCCTCTTCAAAGACGACATCGTCGATCGCGGCTTCGAGCATATGAGCGGCAATCCGGCGCGCTTTCTCGCGCACCTGCGCAAGCGCGCGCACCAGCGCACCGCCGCCGACCGCCAGGCTACGGCTGCCCATCGTGCCATTGCCCATCGGGGTCATCGCCGTATCGCCGCTGATCACCACCACGCTGTCAAAATCGGCGCCCAGTTGATCGGCGACGATCTGGGCGAATGTCGTGGCATTCCCCTGACCGTGCGGCGAGATACCGGTCATAACGGTGACTGTTCCAGACGGTTCGACACGCACGTGCGCGCTTTCAAAGGGACCAAAGCCGCACATTTCGACATAGCAGGCAATGCCGATGCCCAACAACGGCACACGCTCGCCCGCAGCGCGCGCTGCAAGGCGTTGCTGCTGCTCAGCGCGCAGATCGGTATAGCGTCCGACTTCGAGCGCTTTCCTCAACGGCTTGTCGTAGTCGCCGCTATCGTACAGCGGACCGGTCGGCGTTTTGTAGGGGAAGGCATCGGGTGGAATGAAATTGCGCCGGCGCACATCAACCGGATCAAGGTTCAGTTCAAGCGCAATTGTGTCCATCAGACGCTCGATATAATAGGCGGCTTCCGGGCGACCCGCGCCGCGGTAGGCGGCAACCGGCGTGGTGTTGGTGTAGACGCACGTGATCTCGTAATCAACAGCCGGAATCTGATACACCCCCACGGCCATCATCCCGGTCAGGTCGGGAATAGCCGCCGATACCGGATACGCGCCGAGATCGGCGATCACACGGGCGCGCAACGCCGTTACGATGCCGTCGGCGGTCACTGCCGCCTCGTAATCAGCAATTTGCGCGCGCCCGTGCGTGGTCGCCTGCATGTGTTCCAGGCGCGTCTCGACCCAGCGCAGCGGAATGCCAAGGCGTCGCGTCAGCGCCGCCAGCGCCGCTTCTTCGGGATAGACGCCGATCTTGACGCCGAACCCGCCGCCGACATCGGGGGCGATCACGCGGATCTGATTTTCGGGCATCCCCAGCATCTTCGCCAGATCGCGTCGGATCCAGTGCGCCGCCTGGGTGCTGGTCCAGACCGTCAATCCACCGGTTGTCGGATCGGGTGCGGTGAGCACGGCGCGCCCCTCCATCGGCACACCCGACAGACGCTGACTGACCATGCGGAGTTTCACAACCCGATGGGCGCCGGCGAAAGCCGCTTCGACATCACCACGCTTGCGCTGCCACACATGGTCGATATTGTTCTGCGTCCCCTCGAACAAAAGCGGAGCATCAGGACGGAGCGCCTGTTCCATATCGGCGACTGCCGGCAGTGGCTGCCAGTCCACTATAACTGCGGCAACGCCATCGGCGGCGGCGGCAGGAGTGGTCGCAATGACTGCTGCAACGATTTCCCCCACGTGACGCACCTTCTCGATTGAGACAGGATAGTGTGAGTGGCGCGGCGGCGCTTCGCCGGATACGTCCGATCCTTCGCTGCCTTCGAACAACATCTCGGTGTATACGTCGCGCAGATCTTCACCGGTCACAACCGCCGTCACCCCGGAAACGCGGAGCGCCTGCGAAGAGTCAATGGCGCCGATACGGGCATGCGGGTAGGGACTGCGGACGAAAGCGACGTACTGCATGCCGGGCAATGTTATGTCGCCGACATAACGCCCTGCGCCGGAAATCAGACGCGGATCCTCCTTGCGGCGCACCTCTGCGCCAATCAACGATGCATAAGCCATAAGCCCCTCAGTTCTGGAACTCGGAGAGCGGATCGTTCATGTACAGTATAGCAAAAGCGGCAAAGACGACAAGTGCAGATTGTTATCCATGCTACAATAATAAGGGTCAGAAAGTCAGTTCTCAGTTCTCAGTTCCTGGTTCTCAGTTCTCAGTTCCTGGTTCTCATCATGTCACACCTCGATCTTTCCCAACTCACCAGCGGCGGTCTGGCTTCCCGGCTCGGCATCGAGATTGTGGAACTATCACCACAGCGCATTGTTGCGACGATGCCCGTCACGCCGGATCATCACCAACCGCTTGGTTATCTCCATGGCGGGGCATCAGTCGCGCTCGCCGAGACGGTCGCCAGCATCGGCGCGTTCTTCAATTGCCCGCCGGGAAAAGCGTCGTTTGGTCTGGAGATCAACGCCAATCATCTTCGCCCCAAGCGTGACGGCAGGGTAACTGCCACCGGTACGCCGCTACACATTGGCAAATCGACCCAGGTATGGGATGTGCGGATCGTCGATGAGCAGGATCGCCTGATCTGCATTTCGCGCTGCACAATTGCTATGGTCGATCTGGCGCAGGCGATGGAACGGTGATCATGAGAGCAGTTGTGCAGCGGGTCAGCCAGGCTTCGGTGACGGTTGGCGATGAAGTGGTCGGCGCTATCGGGCAGGGATTGCTGATCCTGCTTGGGATCGGCGTCGGCGACAGCGAAGCAGAAGCGAGATTGCTGGCGGAAAAGACCGCCAACCTGCGCATTTTTGCCGATGAGGAGGGACGGTTCAACCGCTCCTTGCTCGATATTGGCGGCGAGGCGCTGGTCGTATCGCAGTTTACGCTCTACGCCGACACGCGGCGTGGGCGGCGCCCCAGTTTTTCCGATGCCGCACCACCGGAGATCGCCGCACCGCTGGTTGATGTCTTCGCGGGTGAATTACGCCGTTTGGGAGTTGCGGTCAGCACCGGACGTTTCGGCGCGATGATGCGTGTCGCATTGGTGAACGATGGTCCTGTCACCATTCTGCTCGACAGCGCCATCTTCCGCGAACCGCGCAATCAACACTAATCTCAGTTCTCAGTTCTCAGTTCTTGGTTCTCGGTTCTCGGTTCTCGGTTCTCAGTTCTTAGTTCTTGGTTCTTGGTTCTCAGTTCTCAGTTCTCAGAAACATGGAAGAACCGCACACCGAACCAATCGAGCAACTTGCCAGAGCGATTGCACAACGCGGGTTGACGACACCGGCGCGGATCATGCTCGACATTATCGCTCCGCTCGACTTCCTCGCCAGTCAGGTGACGCTTTTTGCGCGTCCGTTTATCCCCGGAAATCGCTGGACATGCACAATCGATGCGCTCTGCGATGCACGCGGCTGGCGCATGTTACACGATCTGCTGAACCGCGACTGTTGACAAACGATTTGATTTGAATTACACTCAAAGCCAGCACAGCGCACGACTGTGTAAAGAATTGTGCGGAGGCGATTCGTGGATCTCCCCCTGCAGACGCTCGCTCTGCTTCTGATCGTTTTCATTGTCATCATCCTGACGCTCCTCTATCATGCCCGTGCACTCGACCGACGGCGCACCTTCGGTCGTCGCCCGCTTCCTGCGCTCGACGCACTCCGGCAAGGGTTGGGAGGCGGTGCTGAAACCGGGCGCGCCATTCACCTTTCACCGGGCAGCGGCACGATTGGTGCACGCGCCACGACGGCGGAAACGATTGCAGGGCTGCTTGCCGCTGAGCGTACTGCCACCGAAGCTGCGTTGAGCGGCATTCCGGTGGTTGCCAGTTCCGGCGACGCAGTGGCGCATCTGGCGCTTCGTGGAACCCTGCGCCAGGCGTATCAGCGCGCTGGTCTGGGTCAGGATTACAATCCTGGCAATGTGCAGTTGCTGGCGCAGCAGGATCCAATGGCATATGCGTCCGGCGTGAGTATGCTGTACGGGCGACAGCGTTTTGAAGCGAGTCAGTTGATCGGCAGTTTCGGGTATGAAGTGCTGCTGGCAAGCGGGGCAGGTGCGCAACAGGGCATACCGCAGGTAGCCGGTGCTACCACATCGACGGCTCTGCCCCTGCTTTATCTGACCAGTGAGGGTGTGCTGATCGGCGAAGATATGTATGCTGCCGAAGCGTATCTGTCGCGCGCGCCGGAAGCGCAGGGACGTCTCCTGACCCATGATGCGCTGCGCACGGTCGCAATTGTTGCGATTGTTACGCTGGCGCTCTGGCAGGCGGCGCAATCGTTTATCGGGACGTAACGCGGAGTGATGCGATGTCCTTTCTGCGCGATCCAAAACGCCTGGTCGCCACTCTGGTCGCCGGTGTCGTTGGACTGCTGGTGCTGCTTGATTTCACCGGTCCGTTGCCGGTCGTCAGTTTTCTGGCGCAAACGGTGCTCGACTGGGCGGCTCTGATTGCTGCGCTGGCACTGGTGGTCGGTCTGGTGAATGTCGCTGGCAATCATATCGGGCGCGTTACACGGCGTGACACGGATTGGGGGTATAGCCTGATCCTCCTGGCAGCAATGGTCGTTGTCATTGTTGTGGGAACACTGTACCCATTGCAGAACCCGGATGGCAGCCTCACGTTCCCGTCGAGCCTGATCGAACAACCAGTTCGCATTGTTTTCAGCGCAGTCTACACGCCGCTGGCAAGTTCGCTGCTGGCGCTGCTGACGTTTTTTAGCCTGAGCGCCGCGCTGCGTGCCGCGCGGCGCCGTACCGCCGACGCGCTGGTGATCATTATGGTGGCGCTGGCTGTGCTCGTTGCGACGGCGTTGCCGCAACTGGAACTGGCGCCATTGATCGGTGACGGTCTGCGCTGGTTTTCGGATTATGTCGTGCTTGCCGCTGCACGCGGCTTACTGATCGGCGCTGCTATCGGCGCATTGGTTGCAGGGGTACGGGTGTTGCTCGGGTTCGATCAACCGTACCTTGATCGTTGATGAATGGACGCTTCCAGGCGGTTCGCCGCTTCAGAAATATCAGCGTCCAGGGAGCGGGTGGTGAGCCAGTCGAAGCGTAATCCTCATTTGCCGCCCTGGCTTCAAGATGTGCCGTTGCCGCCAAAGCCGCCGGATGTTGATCAACCGGCGAGCGGCGACCCGCTTTTTGCTGGCTTGCCTGAGTGGCTGCGCGATGAGGACGAAGCACCCCCGTCTGCCACTCCTGACTGGTTGAGTCAGACGCCCGAACCGTCGCATCCAGAGCCAGATTGGTTGCCTGTTCCCGATCAAACGGTTCACCCATCCACTGAAACGACCGCGCCACCAGAGGTATCGCCACCTTCCTGGCTTCAGTCGCTGCGTGCAACTATCGTACCACCCGAAGAGGAAGCCGGGACTGAACCGCCCCCCTTCACATTCGCCGGTGAGCCGGGGGATGTTCCGCAGACCGGGACAGGCAGCGACATCGAAGCGCCATCGTGGTTGATCGGCGAACAACCGACCAGGTCAGACGGCGGCGAGGACGTCGAAGCGCCATCGTGGTTGATCGGCGAACAACTCGACCACGGATCTGATGAGTCGCCGGAACAACCTGCCGGTAGCACCTTTCCCCCCGCGTCTGGCGCTGTTGATGAGTCGATTGAACCGGTCGATCTCCCGGCGTGGTTGCGCGAATTGCCGGTCGATAACGCATCGCAGGCGTCACCTGCCCCGCAAACCGCATCGCGTGGGGAGGAACTTCCTGCCTGGCTGCGCCAGGATGAACCAACGAAAGCATCACCGGAAGAATCCCGATCTGCTGGCGACCTGCCCGACTGGATGCGTGACATTGCCGCCCAACCGCCTGCATCTCCCGCCGCGCCAGATGCGCCGATGCCCGCAGCACCACCCGCTGGCGACCTGCCTGACTGGTTGCGCGACATCGCCGCCACGCCGTCGGCGCCTCCCGCAGCACCGCCCGCCAGCGACCTGCCCGACTGGTTGCGTGACATCGCTGCTCAACCGCCTGCCGCGCCATCTGCGCCGGTTGCGGAGACCGCGCCGCTGGCTGGCGACCTGCCCGACTGGTTGCGTGACATCGCCGCTCAACCGCCTGCCGCGCCATCTGCGCCGGTTGCGGAGACCGCGCCGCCCGCCAGCGACCTGCCCGACTGGTTGCGTGACATCGCCGCTCAACCGCCTGCCGCGCCATCTGCGCCGGTTGCGGAGACCGCGCCGCCCGCCAGCGACCTGCCCGACTGGTTGCGTGACATCGCCGCTCAACCGCCTGCCGCGCCATCTGCGCCGGTTGCGGAGACCGCGCCGCCCGCCAGCGACCTGCCCGACTGGTTGCGCGACATCGCCGCTCAACCGCCTGCCGCGCCATCTGCGCCGGTTGCGGAGACCGCGCCGCCCGCCAGCGACCTGCCCGACTGGTTGCGTGACATCGCCGCTCAACCGCCTGCACCTCCCGCCGCGCCGGTTGCGCCGGTCGCGGAGACCGCGCCGCCGGCTGGCGACCTGCCCGACTGGTTGCGCGACATCGCCGCTCAACCGCCTGCACCTCCCGCTGCGCCATCGGCGCCGGTCGCGGAAACCACGCCGCCGGCTGGCGACCTGCCCGACTGGTTGCGCGACATTGCCGCCGCGCCGCCTGCACCTCCCGCTGCGCCAGTGGAGACCGCGCCGCCGGCTGGCGACTTGCCCGACTGGCTGACCGGCGCACTATCCACTCCCGACATTCCTTCGGTGGAAGAGAAACCTGTCGCACCCCCGTCAACACCGTCCGATCTGCCAGACTGGCTTCAGGCGCCCGATGCGTCGCCAGGAGCGACGGGATTGCCGGACTGGTTGCGCGGCGCTGAAGTCCCTGCGGCAACCGATGCCTACGATGGTCGGTCCTACACAACCGAACCTGCTGCACCGCGGGGATCCAGCGATCTGCTCAGCGGGATGGATCTGCCGGAATGGTTGCGTGTCGAGCCGGAGCCAAAACCGGAACCACCTCCGCTCAGCGGACGCGATCTCGACTGGTTGACACGTCTTGGCAGCATTGCAGAGGATGAGACGATTACCGGCGTGACGGTCACCACGCCAAAACTGCCTCCTCCTCCGGCGCCAAAACGCACTGAAGAACAGGTTGCAGCGCTCAACCTTCTGAGTCGTCTGGCTGCCGAGCCAATCCCGGCTGCGACGCCGTTGCCGCTTCCTGAACCGATAGGCGCGCTTCAACGCATTGGTCTTGAGCGCATGATCTCGATGGTTCTGCTCATCCTGGTTATCGTCGCCATCATGGTTCCGGGGCTTGTCCCGGCGCTTGAAACGCCGCCGGTTATCCCTGGCGCATCGGGGATATACCAGCAAATCGCAGCACTTGGCGCAAACGACGTTGTGTTGATTGGCTACGAGTGGGATGCCCGGCGCGTCGGTGAATTGCGACCCCTGGAACAGGCGGTGATCGGACAGTTGATAGCGCAGAATGTCAAGCTGATATTGGTGAGCACTGATCCCCAGGGAACATTGTTACAGTTTGATCTTCTCGATACCCTGCGCCAGGCGGGTTACCGCCAGCAAGGAGAAGGGTACCTCCTGTTGGGTTACAAACCCGGCGGCGAAATGGCGCTACGCATGGTGGGGCGCGATTTTCAAACTGTGCTCCGCAGCGATTACCGCGGTGATGATGCCACCGGCAGCGTGCTGATCACAGGCGTCGACACCGGTCATCCTATCGCGCGCCTGAATGATCTGTCGCTCATCATTGTTCTCGCAGACGATACACCCGACGTCCAGGGATGGATGGAGCAGGTCTATCCTCAGGCGCAGACGGGTGACCGCCCGGTGTCACTTGTCTTCCTGCTGCCGGAAGAGGCGGCGCCGATTGTGCAGCCGTATATGCGTCAGCCTGGTGTTACGGCGCTTGCCGGTCGCCGTGGCGCACTGGCGTATGCTGCGCTTGGACAGAATGCCGGTTCATTCGATCCAATGATCGCCAGGTCTATCGCACAACAGCGGCTGGCAACTCTGCTGTTCGCCCTTGTTCTGCTCTTCGGTCTGGCAGGTGTCGGTGTTGCTGCACTGCGCAGGAGACGATCATGACTCAGGACATCATCGTCAATATCGTTGCAGCAGTACTGACGCTGATGGTTCTGAGCCGCATCGCAGGCGACAACCCATTGTTTCGTATCGCGCAGTATCTGTTCGTTGGCGTATCGCTCGGTCTGGCATTCGTGGTAGCCTACCATCAGGCGCTCCGTCCTGCAGTGGTGGCGCTGTTGAGCGCTGAACCGCCGATGATCTGGCTCTATGGCGTGCCGCTGGCGCTCGGCGTGTTGCTGCTGCCTCGTATCACCGGTGATCAGCGCCTGTCGTGGCTGGCGAACATTCCGCTGGCGCTCGTCTTCGGCGTTGGAGGAGCGCTGGCGATCGGCGGCGCGATCATCGGCACATTACTGCCACAGATCCGTGATACCGCACGCGCACCCTCTGGAGACATCGGTGCGATCGCTGGAGTTACAGTGCTGGTCATCGGGACTGTTCTGACGCTTGCGTCCTTCTATTACACGACGCCGCCGGAGAGCCGCAGCGGACGCATGATCAGAGGAATAGCCACGATCGGGCACTGGTTGATCATGGTCGCGTTCGGCTTTTTCTTTGCCGGTGCGTTGCAGAGTTATCTGAGTGCATTGGTTGAACGGTTGAACTTTGTGCTGGCGGTCGTTCGCAGTTTCTTTGGCGCCTGAGAACAGGAAATCGCATCGCATGTCCGAGCCAAAACTCCACGCTCTTCTGGTTGCCGACATTGGTAGCGTGATGACGCATGTCTGGCTGGTTGACGCTGTTGATGGCGAAACGCGCCTGATCGGTCAATCCGAAGCGCCAGGCGGTCTCGCACCGGCTGATGATCCGGCGTCTGCCATTCTTGAAGCAGCCCGCCATATCGAGGAGCAAACTGGTCGTCGCCTGATCGACAATGGCACACTCGTTACGCCAAAGAACGCAGAGGGTCAGGGGATCGATGGTGTGGTCGTGTGCAGCAGCGCCGCTGGCTTGATGGGTCTGGTGATTGCCGCAATCGCTGGCGACATTTCGGCGCGGAGCGCCCGGCGTGCTGCACGTGCAACATACACGCATGTGCTCCAGACGATCACGCTCGACGATGCGGTACGCCAGGAACAGATCGGAGTGATCGGTGATTCTGGATTGACCTGGATCGAGCGGCAGGTGCAATCGCTCCTTGGTGTGCGCCCCGATGCAGTGTTGATCGTCGGCGGGATCGAGGGGGGTGCGCAGGAAGCGCTGGTTCGCCTGGCGCACATTATCGGATTGGCGTCGTTGAACATTCAGGTCGATACGCAGGGTCAGCAAATGCGCAGTGTTGCACGGCGACCGGTTCTTTTTGCCGGGAACAGCCAGGCGCGTGACAGGGTTGCGGCTGCGCTTGCGGATCGCGCCGATCTGATCGTTACCGACAACATCCGACCGACGCTCGATGTCGAGTGTCTCGAACCGGTGCGCCGTGAGATCGTCCGTCTGTATGATCGTTTGATGATGCCCCGGCTCGCACGCATATCGGCATTGACACGTGTGCCAGCGCGCGCTTCATGTGATGCAGCAGGCGTAATGACGCGCTTTATCGCCGGGCAGACCCGGAGCGGCGTTCTTGCTCTGGATGTCGGCGGAATGAGCACAACTGCGCACCTGTGTAGCCAGGGGCGTTACAGTCCGGTGGTGTTGGGCGGCGTCGGCATCGGGTATGGGATCGGTGCAGTCCTGGCGCGTCGGGGAGTCGAAGCGATTCGACGCTGGCTGCCATTCCCGATCAGTGAGCGTGATCTGGTGCACTGGCTGCTCAACAAGATGCTGCGTCCGCACATTCCGCCGCTCACCCGTGAGGATCTTTTGATCGAGCATGCTGTTGCGCGCGAGGCGCTGTCGTGCGTGCTGGAAGAACTGCTGGACGAGCACCCTGACGCTGCTTACGACCGTGTCTTCATCGGCGGCGGGGTCTTCCGGCATGCGCCGCATCCCGGACTGACGACGCTGACCGTTCTCGACGCCTTGCAACCAACATCGAAAGAGAACATGATGGCGCTCGATCTCCATCTTGATGCGCTCGGTCTGATCAATGCCTGTGGTGTGCTCGCTTTCTCCGAACCTGATGCTGCATTGACCCTTTTTGAACGCGATCTGATGCACAACTCTCCGCTGGCGACCGTTGTAACAACGCTGGGTGAAGGTCACGCAGGGGAACTGGCTGTTGAAGCCGAGTTGCGTGTAGAAGGAGGCGCAACGCACACGGTGCGCGTCGCTCACGGCGAAATTGCGCGTCTAAACCTGTCTCCTGGTCGGTACGGCACGTTGACGCTGCGCCCGGCTGCTGGCGTGCGGATCGGCAGAAATGCGCCCGGTGCGGAAGTGTCTTCAGAACTGGCTGCCATCCATGGCAGCACCCTCGGTGTGGTCATCGATGCCCGCGGAAGACCGTTGCGCCTGCCGGAAGACGCGCAGGCGCGTCAGCAGGCGCTCTGGTCGTGGCTGATGGCGCTGGGCATCGAGCGCGAACCTCTGCCCTACCCTGCGCTCGATAGCGTCGTTGAGGCGTCGCTCCCCGTGCTGACCGCGCCGGTCATCCCGGCGCCGCTGCGTCCCGGTGAAAGCCGTCCGACAACTGAAATGCCTGTTGCGAGCGGCAGCATCGAGAGCGACCTGGCAAAACTGCGGCAGACGGTCGAAGAGCCGAAGAAACGCGGATTCTTCCGCCGCAAGTAGCATCATTGCTCGGTGATCGTCACCTTGAGCATCTGTTCTCCCGGTTCAGTTGGATTGGCATCCGGGTCACGCAGCGGGATTCCGTTGACGATCTCCTGCCCCTGGATCACCTCGCCGAAAATAGTGTACTGACCATTCAGGTGGGGCGCCGGTGCGGTAGTGATGAAGAACTGCGATCCGGCGCTGTTGGGCATGGGCGTTCGCGCCATCGCCACAATTCCAGGTCGGTCGAAGATCATGTCCGGACTGAACTCATCCTTGATCGTATATCCGGGTCCTCCTGTACCGGTTCCGGTCGGATCGCCCCCCTGCGCCATAAAGCCGGGCAACACCCGATGCCAGGTCACGCCATCGTAGAATCCTTCACGCGCCAGAAAGACAAAGTTGTTGACCGTTTCCGGCGCAAGATCAGGACGCAGCCTGATAACAATATCGCCGCGAGGCGTAGTGATTGTCGCAGTGTAGGTCCGCGCCGGGTTGATCGTCATCGGCGGGGGCGCGGTATAGAACCCATTGCGCGCAGCAACGTCCGCTGGCAGCCTGCCAGGCATGCTGCCAGATGCCGGTGGCGCAGCCGCAAATGGCGCTGGCGTTGGTTCAGCGACCTGTTGCCGGGCATTGCTGCCAGATTGCGCCAGCATAATCCCCAGCGCGACGAAGAGGACGATGATGGCGACCGCAGCCACAATCCCGGCTGGCGAGACGCCCTGCGGCGCCGGTTCATGCGTTTTTTTGCTCCGGGAAGTCTGACTCACACATCTCCTCCTTATGGGTGTATGTTCACTGTTGCATCATCGTGATTTCAAATCACAGAGCCACAGGGGGTACAGAGGAGCGCAGCGGCGCAGTGACGTTGCGGTGCAACGTTGCTCCCTGCAACCCCCCCTGTAACTTTCAATCCTCTTGCGCCTCATCCCCTCGCGCCCCCACCATTGCCCCGCTGCCGGTACGGGCGCAGCGGCGCTGCGCCTACGTCGTCCCACCACTCTGCCCCTCGCCCCTCGCGCCTCGCGCCTCAGACAAACCGATATTATAGCCGATCATGCTGACGCTTCCGCCATCGAACATCCAATGCGCAGCGCTTCCAGTAATCTGGTATCATGACGGTTACGCATCCGACGAGGAAAACTATGAGCGAATCTGAACAGACGAGCAGCCGCAAGCTCGATCACGTGCGCATTGTGCTGGGTGAAGATGTTGCCGCCAAAGGGGTCACTACCGGTTTCGCCGCTTACCGCCTGCCGCACGAAGCTGCACCTGAACTCGACCTTGCCGAAATCGATACCAGTGTGACGTTTCTGGGAAAACGAATGCGCGCGCCGCTTCTCATCAGTTCAATGACCGGCGGTGCGCGTGATGTGGCGCGGATCAATGTGGCGCTCGCTGAAGCTGCCGAAGCGCTTGGACTGGCGATGGGGGTCGGTTCGCAGCGCGCAGCACTGGTTGATCCGCGCCTGGCGGACACCTATCGCGTTCGCCACGTCGCGCCCACGATCCCATTGCTGGCGAATCTCGGCGCCGTACAGCTCAACTACGGTTTTGGCGTGGATGAATGTCGTCGCGCGGTCGATATGATCGAAGCCGACGCGCTGGTGCTGCACTTCAATGCGTTGCAGGAAGCCGTTCAACCCGAAGGGAACACCAACTTCAAAGGATTGTTGCGGCGGATCGAAGAAGTGTGCCTGCGCCTCGATGTGCCGGTGATTGCCAAAGAAGTGGGAAACGGCATTGGTGCAGCGACGGCGCGACGTCTGGTTGATGCCGGCGTGAAAATTATCGATGTCGCTGGCGCTGGTGGCACCAGCTGGAGCGAAGTCGAGCGATACCGCCATACTACCGGGCGCGGTGCACAGGTGGCTGGCGCTTTTGCCGGATGGGGCATTCCCACCACCGAGGCGATCCGTCAGGTGCGCGCTGCGCTTCCCGACATTACGATCATCGGCAGTGGCGGTGTGCGAAGCGGCGTCGATGTGGCAAAGGCGATTGCGCTTGGCGCCGACCTTGCCGCCACTGCGCGACCCGCGCTCATTCCTGCGGTCGATGAACGTGGCGCGGTGGCAGTCATCGAAAGTTTGCAGACCTATATCGACGAACTGCGGATCGCAATGTTTTGCACCGGGTGCGGCGACCTGACAGCGCTGCGGCGGTTGCGCCTCGAACGGGTCTGAGCGCTGTACGTCCAATGGTCGCTGGTATGCATGTGTCACACCTCAGTCTACGCGACTTCCGCAACTACGAACGGCTCGATCTGACGCTCGAACCGGGTGTGATTCTGCTCTACGGTCCGAATGCCGCCGGTAAAACGACCGTGCTCGAAGCGATTTACTTCCTGGCGACGACTCGCTCGCCGCGCGCCGGAGCGGATCGCGAACTGGTGCGTTTCGAGGCGCAGGGGGACATTGGCGTTCCCCCTTTTGCGCGACTGGTGTGTGACGTCGTGCGCGCAGACGGGCGCGTGCGTCTCGAAGTGGTGGTGCAGCGTCGCTCCGACGAAGAGTCACCCGGCAGCATTTCCCCGACGATCAAGACCGTGCGGGTAGACCGTAAGACCGTGCGCGCGCTCGACCTGGTGGGCAACCTGCGTGTGGTGCTCTTCACCCCAGCTGATATTGCGCTGGTCACCGGCGCACCTGCCGAACGTCGTCGGTATCTCGATGTGACCCTCTCGCAGATCGAAGGGCGCTACGTCCGCACCCTGGCGCACTACCAGAAAGTGGTTCAACAGCGCAACAGCCTGTTGCGCGCCTGGCGTGACGGGCGCCGTCCGTTACGGTATGCTGGCGACGAACTGGCTTTCTGGGATCGGGAACTGGCGATGGCGGGCGCCTATCTGCTGCGTGAACGGCTCCGTGCAGTTGTTGATCTCAATGCGCTGGCGGGACCGCTCTACTGCCGGATGTCCGGCAGTGATACGCCGCTCGTTGTGACCTACCAGAGTAGCGTGGCAGGCATCGATCCAGCGTCCGACAGTCGAATGATCGAGCAGGCGTTTCTGGCGCACCTGGTACATCTGCGCGACGACGAGATCGGTCGGGGACAGACGCTGATCGGTCCGCACCGTGACGATCTGCTGATCACTGTCGGCAACATCCCGATGGGCGCATACGGTTCGCGCGGACAGCAACGCAGTGCGACGCTGGCGCTCAAACTTGGCGAGGCGGAACTGATGCGGGCGCGCACCGGCGATACGCCGGTGCTCCTGCTGGATGACGTGCTTTCGGAACTGGATGCCGAACGGCGAGCGTATGTGCAGGATGTTATTGAACGTCCCGGTCAACAAACGATTGTTACCGCCACCGGCACCGACGACTTTAGCGTTGAATTTCTCAAACGCGCACGTCGCTGGCGCGTCGAGGACGGTCGTCTCTATTCTGCCTGATGCGTCCGGGCGCTGCGGCGCAGCGTGTGGACGACGTGGGAGCGCTGCGGCGCAGCGTGTGGAAGCCTTAGGAGCGCTGTGCCACAGCGCCCCGCGGCGTCCACAAAACCTGACCCCTCTTCTGTGTTACGGAAGAGGGGTCAGAGGCAGGAGTGAAGGCGCACAACTCCTCACATCCCTCACGCCACGACGCCAGGGTTCGAACGGTATGGTTGCAACATTGCATCGTGCTTTCCACCGCCCGCGCCAGCATATGCGGAGACGCAGTCACGGCGGCGGGAGTGAGGATTGCTCGAAGGAATTACTCCTTCTTGTCACCCGTGCTGGACATCCATGTTTCCATCATTTTGCGCTGTGCTTCGATTGCGCTGTTGACCGTCTCGCGCCATGCATCGAACGCCTTGCGCGTTCCCTCGTCCCAGTTCTGCGCCATAGCAGCGGCATCAGCCTTTGCAACTGCATCCAGCCAGTTGCTCCAGATCTCGTTCTGCACATTCGTCCAGCGCTGGGTGGTTTCGACGATCAGGGTGGACATTTCCTCCATTTGCTTGCCCATGAGCGGCATAGCGGTCATGCTTTCCGACCAGAACTTGACGAAGTCAGCCTGGGCGTTGAGTGAGCGCTGCATGACATCTTTCCAGGCCGATACCGCCTGCTTCCACTCCTCGCTGGCAGGCTGCGCGCTCATCGTCGGCATCAGCGAGCGCCAGTTCTCCCACAGCGCTTGCTGCGCCTTCGTCCAGGTCTGCATCAATTCCTGGGTCTGAGTCAGCCAGTCGTTGTTCGCCATGGAATGTCTCCTTTTTTATTCAACCTGTATGCTGGTACGCCGTGGTTCGTATAATCCGTTCGGATGCAAGATCAGTATACACACACGAAGATTGCTCACAGTTACGTGCTCCTGCTCCAATCGACACATTGAGAGGCGCATCAGTGCGCGATTGGGGTCAGGCGAAACATTCTGCCGTTGTGCAGCGTCGCATCAATGGTACAGATCATCATAGTGGTAAAAACGGGCCTCCTGCAAATAAGGATGTCACCACTGCAGCACAGCGGACGCAGTGAGCGATTGATAGAAACCTCTGCGCGCTCGGCGCCTCGGCGGTGAGTTTTTGCAGGAGAGTCAAAAATGGTATACTGGTAGCAATCATGCGGATTGCATCCCTCAGAGGAGCGTCGTTATGCCCTTCTGTCCTCAATGTGGCGTTGATAATCCCGCAGGTGCGCGTTACTGCGATCAGTGCGGCGCGATGTTGATACCGGTTCCGGCGCAAACCACAGCGCCAGCATCTGCTCCGGCAACATCCGTCCCGGCGATTGGTCCAACTGTTTGCCCGCAATGCGGTCAGGCTGCAATTCCCGGCGAGGCGTTCTGCGATAACTGTGGAGCGCCGTTGAGCGCCCCATCGCGTCCGGTTGCTCCGGTTGCACCGCCGCCGCACAGCGCTGCACCGCCGCAACCGGTGTACCCACCGCCGACGCCGGTCACGATTCCTCCGACTGCGCCGGTGTCTCCCGCGCCCACCGCGCCACCGGCGTCCCCCCCGCCTGCCGCGCCCGCCGCACCGCCGTCATACCAGGCGCCGCCGGCGTCCCCCCCGCCTGCCGCGCCCGCCGCACCGCCGTCATACCAGGCGCCGCCGGCGTCTCCCCCGCCTGCCGCGCCGCCGGTGTCGCCTCCGACACCTGCGCCTGTCAGTGGACGAACATCTCTCGCTCCATCGGTGCTGGTTGTCGTCGGCGCCGGCGCTTCTCTGCCGCTGCCCGCAGCACCGCAGGCGATCATCGGGCGAAGCGACCCGGTCAGCAAGTTTTATCCTGATATCGATCTCAATCCGTATGGCGCACTCGATCAGGGCGTCGGGCGACGCCATGCGCGCATCTTCGTGCAGGGCGGACAGGTGCTGATCGAAGACCTCGATAGTATCAACGGCACCCTGGTCAACGGTCAACGGGTGCTTCCCTTTCAATCACGCGCACTGGCTGACGGTGACCAGATCACCCTGGGACGGATGCTGCTGCGCTTCAAGGCGTGACAACACAATGCTGCACAACATTGCGAGCAAGAACAGGTCTGCAGTATGACGCTTGATCGAGCCTGTCCATCGTGTGGCGCAACGCTGGGCGATGATGGTATCTGCGTGTCGTGCGGTTCGCTGTCACGAGGCTTTTTTCGCGGGCTGGACCTGGGTGCGCCGCAGGTTGCCGCAGCCGTGGCGCACGGTCTTGATTTTTACCGCCTGCTCGACGTTGATCAGCAGGCGGAAGCGCTTGCAATCGCCCGCCAGTACCGGCGACTGCGGGCGCTCTTTCCCGATGACCCATCATCGCTGGCGCCGGAACCGCGCCGCAAGTTTGAGTTGCTCCAGGTTGCCGGTCGCGTCCTGACCGATCCTGCGCTGCGTGCTCTCTACGATCAACTGCGCACCTCTGCCAATCCCCACATCCAGAAGGATGTGGTGCGCTGTTCCGCCTGTGGCGCTCCGCTCCGTTCAGAAGAAGTGCGTTGCCTGTACTGTGGTTCGCCGCGACCAGCGCAGCCTGCGCCGCCAGTTGTCCCGCCGCTCGCCGGGCCGCCTGCTGTCGAACCGCTAGACTTCTACGCAATGCTGGGGCTTGCGCCTATGCATCTCATAAAGCGCGATACAGGAATGTCGCGCACAGTGATGCCTTATTCGTCAGAGGAGACCGGTGTGGCGGAGATCGTGCGTCCCCCGACGCCGGAGGAGGTCGATGCTGCTTCTTACGCATTGCAGCAGGCAACGCTCCTCCGTCCGGGTTTATCGCCTGCAGAGCGCGAGGCGCGCGTTCGCGATCTTGAGATAGCCCGACGTGTGCTTGGAAACGAGCGGCTCCGCAGCCGGTACGATGGTTTCTGGCAGGCGTTTCACCAGGGACGCTTCGATCACGGTCATCTCGAAGGATTGCGCGCATTGATCGAAGAAGTGCGCACCGAAGACGATCCGACCGCGACGCTCTCGCCCGATCAGGCGGAAGCGCTGCTTCAGCAGGGACGCGGACTGATCGCCGCCGGACTGCCGCGTGAGGCGCTCGAACCATTGCGCCGGGCGTGCGTAGCCTTGCCCGGTCGGGCGGAAGCGCACGCCCTGTATGCCAGCGCGATACTGGCATCTGCCGATCCGCTCGATCTCGGCGCTCACGCGCTACGCCAGGCGCTGACAGCGATTGAAACCGCTGCGCGCCTCGGTAATCCGCTGCCCGAGAGCGCCGCGCTCCTGGCGCTCTGTCGCGGTCTCCTGGCGCGTGACGCTGGAGATATGCATCAGGCGGAAAGCGAACTATTCGCTGCAGTGCAGCAGAACCCTTCGCTTGCCGCCGCCTGGCGCGCGCTGGCAGCGCTGGCAATCGGGCGCGGGGCGCACGGTGATGCCATTGAACACTGCCAGCGCGCGCTGAAGATCGACCCACGCGACGAGCGTGCCTGGTTGATGCTGGCAGGCGCCTGCCTGCGCGCCCGTCGTTACGCAGAGGCGCGTACCGCAGCGGAACAGGTCGCCGGATTGCGCGGCGGCGGCATAAGCGTCGACGCAATTCTGGCGGACATCGGAAACTGATGGTTGCACAACTGCCATCGTGTGATATACTCGATAACGGACTACGGCGCTGTCCGCCAGATCTCCGCCCACAGTAGAGCATTCTTTGCAAAGAAGCACGTCTGCCTATCCGAAACATTTCATAGCGTAAGGCGTATAAGGTATCAGGGAAACGCTTCATCGGGACGCGGCGCACACGTCGCCCGGCGCACCGGTACAGGTAACAGGTTTCCTATGTCGGTCTGTCATTCAACAGCACACAATTGAGAGGAGGAACCGACGATGATGGTACAGGGAGTTTCGATCAACGAAATGCTCAACCAGAGCATTCAGGTCCTGACAAAGCCGGGCGTCGAGACGTTCGAGCGCTTCGAGCGGCACGGCGGTCAGCGCGAGGCGACGATCTACATCATGATCGCGGCAGCGATCAGCGCCGTAGCCGCGCTGGTCTTCGGGCTTCTGAACGGTATCGTGGCGGCGTTGCTGAACGCCGCTTTGGGCTTTATCCTTGCGGTGGCTGGTTTCTACATTTTCGTCTTTCTGGTCTATTTCATTGGGAAACAGCAGGGCGGCACCGGCACGCAGGACGAAGTGTTCTACACCATGGCGCTGTTCGTTGCGCCTATTCAGGCGGTTACCGGCGCGGTGAGCGCTATTCCCCTGATCGGTTGTCTGGCGCTGCCGGCGACGCTTGCGCTGGGCATTTACCAGATCTATCTGGGCTATCTGGGCGTGCGTTCGAGCATGAACCTTGACCAGAGCAAGGCAATTATCACGCTGGTGCTGGCATTCATCGCGCAGTTATTCATCGGCTTTATCATTGGTGCAATCTTTGCCGCCATTTTCGCAATGTTGGGCGTGGCCAGCGGCTCGATTGAGTTCAACTGACGACCTGACTCAACTCAAGACAATGAATGCCGGGGGAGCGCGCGATGCGCTCCCTTTGTGATCTCTCACACTGTTCTGCGCCATCCGCATCTGTCGATAAGCCGTACTGCTATGTAATAGATCGATCAAACGAGAAGAGTGTCGTTGATCCTATGTCGTTTTCCTCGTGTATGCACGCTGAACCACTGATAATTCTTGATCGCGTCTCGAAGAGTTATGAAGAAGCCGGACGCGAGCGCTTCGTGCTGCGTGATGTCAGCGCCTCGTTCGCGCGCGGCGAGTTCGTGGTGCTGGTCGGCAAGAGTGGAACGGGCAAAAGTACGCTCCTGAACCTGATCAGTGGCATCGATACGCCGACCTCCGGTGAGATCATTGTGAATGGTCAATCGTTGACTCGCCTGCCGGAACGTGAACGAACGCTGTTCCGGCGCCGCTCGATAGGCTTCATCTTTCAGTTCTACAACCTGACGCCGACATTGACGGTGCTGGAGAATCTGCTCCTGCCGCTCGAGTTGAACGGTCGGGTAACGGCGCGCGACCGCGCGGCTGCGCTCGATCTGCTGGCGCAGGTTGGGCTTGCCGATCGCCGGAATGCTTACCCCGACCGTCTTTCTGGTGGAGAACAGCAACGGGTGGCGGTTGCGCGCGCGCTGGTGCACGATCCGCTGCTGGTACTGGCGGATGAGCCGACCGGGAACCTCGATAGCGAGACCAGTCAGCAGGTGCTCGATCTGCTCGATACCCTCACCCGCCGCGCCGGGAAAAATCTCGTGATGGTCACCCACAGCCCTGAGGTGGTCGGTCTGGCGGATCGCCTGTTCCGGATCGTCGAAGGGCATCTGATTGAAGAACAGGCGCCGGTAGCGCGTTCGCTTTCCTCATCCTCCCTGCATCCTTCCTCTCACGTGTAGAGTTTTTGGGAGAGATGAGCGATGTTCTGCATTCCCGTGCGCCGTTGCCCCTCATCCCCCCTGCCCTCTTCTCCCACAAGAGGAGAAGGGGGAGTTTGGGCGCTTTTGCCCCTCATCCCCCCCGCCCCCTTCTCCCACAAGGGGAGAAGGGGGAGTTTGGGCGTCCTGATGACTGAAACGGGCGATGGCACGCAGGGACTTGCCAAAAAGTCTACCCCTCTCCCTCACGGGAAGAAGGAGATGTCTGGACGCCCTGATAAGCCATTTCCCCAATGTTCCCTTGCTCTACCGGATGGTGATGGTCTTTGAATGCATCATCCGCCATAGCCCGCGCAGGCGGGCTTCGCCCTGCATAGCCGGGGGCTGATCGTAGGCGATAGGCGATAGGAGATAGGCGGTAGGCGATGGCCGATAGTACTACATCGTAGCTTTGCTGATTGTTATGCTGAGGCGCGACAACCGAATATATCCGCCTATCGCCCTCAATTGCGTGAGCACTGATGGTCTTTGAGTAATTATTCCGCTCTAGCCCGCGCAGGCGGGCTTTGCCTTGTATAGCCGAGGGCTTATGGTCTTTGAAGAAATAATCCGCTCTAGCCCGCGCAGGCGGGCTTCGCCTTGGCTAGCCGAGGGCTTCAGCCCGACAGCTAGCGCGGGATAGCGGATTTAATGCTCAATCTCCATCAGCCCGCACGAGCAGGTCAGTCCCGGAATGCTTAATCACGGTTCATCAGCCCCACGGCGCGCCGTCGCCCTGAAGGGCTCGGCTAGCAGGACGAAGGCCGCTGTCGCGGCCTGTTGGTCGAACCCGCACAGGCGGGCTTCGCCTTGCATAGCCGAGGGCTTATAGTCGTTGAATAATTATTCCGGTATAGCCCGCGCAGGCGGGCTTCGCCTCGTATAGCCGAGGGCTTCAGCCCCACGGCTAGCGCGGGATAGCGGATTTAATGCTCAATCTCCATCAGCCCGCACGAGCAGGTCAGTCCCGGAATGCTTAATCACGGTTCATCAGCCCCACGGCGCGCCGTCGCCCTGAAGGGCTCGGCTAGCAGGACGAAGGCCGCTGTCGCGGCCTGTTGGTCGAACCCGCACAGGCGGGCTTTGCCTTGTATAGCTGAGGGCGTATGGTCTTTGAGTAATTATTCCGCTCTAGCCCGCGCAGGCGGGCTTTGCCTCGCCTAGCCGAGGGCTTCAGCCCCACGGCTAGCGCGGGATAGCGGATTTAATGCTCAATCTCCATCAGCCCGCACGAGCAGGTCAGTCCCGGAATGCTTAATCACGGTTCATCAGCCCCACGGCGCGCCGTCGCCCTGAAGGGCTCGGCTAGCAGGACGAAGGCCGCTGTCGCGGCCTGTTGGTCGAACCCGCACAGGCGGGCTTCGCCTTGCATAGCCGAGGGCTTATAGTCGTTGAATAATTATTCCGGTATAGCCCGCGCAGGCGGGCTTCGCCTCGTATAGCCGAGGGCTTCAGCCCCACGGCTAGCGCGGGATAGCGGATTTAATGCTCAATCTCCATCAGCCCGCACGAGCAGGTCAGTCCCGGAATGCTTAATCACGGTTCATCAGCCCCACGGCGCGCCGTCGCCCTGAAGGGCTCGGCTAGCAGGACGAAGGCCGCTGTCGCGGCCTGTTGGTCGAACCCGCACAGGCGGGCTTCGCCTTGCATAGCCGAGGGCTTATAGTCGTTGAATAATTATTCCGGTATAGCCCGCGCAGGCGGGCTTCGCCTCGTATAGCCGAGGGCTTCAGCCCCACGGCTAGCGCGGGATAGCGGATTTAATGCTCAATCTCCATCAGCCCGCACGAGCAGGTCAGTCCCGGAATGCTTAATCACGGTTCATCAGCCCCACGGCGCGCCGTCGCCCTGAAGGGCTCGGCTAGCAGGACGAAGGCCGCTGTCGCGGCCTGTTGGTCGAACCCGCACAGGCGGGCTTTGCCTTGTATAGCTGAGGGCGTATGGTCTTTGAGTAATTATTCCGCTCTAGCCCGCGCAGGCGGGCTTCGCCTCGTATAGCCGAGGGCTTCAGCCCCACGGCTAGCGCGGGATAGCGGAATAAATTCTCAATCTTCATTAGCCCCACGGCAAGTTCGGCATAGCGGATTAAATTCTCAATCTCCATTAGCCCGCATCACGCCCGACGACGGATGATGTCGGATTGCTTCTCGCGTAGACCGAAATTCATTTTCGGTCGCCGTGTGGGGCGCGCGATTCTGGGAGTGTTCAACCTCGTCCAATTGGTTTAACCTCTATGGGAATTGCTATATATTCTCAATCTTCATCCTGCCCCGGTCAACCTGCGAGGGCGTCCCGCCCTCGCTCCAGGCGGGGGACGCCCGGCGATCTGCCTGCGCAGCACCGGTGTTTCGGCACGTCCTCGCTTCCTGGCAGGCATACCGGATTGTGAACAGTCACACTGCCCGCTCTTGATTCTTTCTCAGAAAGGAGTAGACTCTGAGAGAGCGCATTTCACCACGAGGAGGTCGCTATGAGCAAGCGTACATTCCTTGCGCCTGGCGTCGTTGTAGGCGATTGGTGGCATCGCACCGCCGACGGACGTTTGCAGTGCGATCTCTGCCCGCGCGGTTGCACGATGCGCCCTGGCCAGCACGGGTTTTGCTTCGTGCGTGAGGCGCGTGAAGAGGGGGTTGTGCTGACCTCGTATGGGCGTGCATCGGGCTTCTGCGCCGATCCTATCGAGAAGAAGCCGCTCTTCCATTTCCTGCCCGGTACAGGCGTCTTTTCCTTCGGCACTGCTGGATGCAACCTGGGGTGCCGCTTCTGTCAGAACTGGTCGATCTCCAAAGCGCGCGAGATGGCGCTGCTCGATACGAGCGCCACTCCAGAGGAAGTCGCCGAAGCGGCGCTTGCCACCGGATGCCGGAGCGTTGCATTCACCTACAATGATCCGGTTATTTTTGCCGAGTATGCCATCGACTGCGCCCGCGCCGCGCATGAACGCGGTCTGGCGACGGTAGCGGTGTCGGCGGGCTACATTTCACCTGAGGCGCGCCCCGCCTTCTTCGAGCATATCGATGCGGCGAACATCGACCTCAAGGGTTTCAGTGAGGAGTTTTACCGGCGGTTATGCCTCGGTTCGCTGGCGCCGGTGCTCGATACGTTGCGCTGGTTGCGTCACGAAACAAAAGTCTGGCTGGAAGTCACCAACCTGATCATTCCGGGCGCCAATGACGCACCCGATGATATTGCACGCCTGTGCGACTGGTTCGTGCGCGAACTTGGACCTGATGTGCCACTGCATTTCACTGCGTTTCACCCTGATTATCGCATGCTCGACACGCCGCCAACCCCGGTTGCAACGCTGAAACGCGCTCGCGAGCAGGCGCTCGCCGCTGGTATTCGCTACGTGTACACCGGAAATGTGGACGATGCCAGAGGGCAATCGACCATCTGCGCTAGCTGCGGCGTGCGGGTCATCGAACGTGACTGGTATCGCCTGAAACGCTGGCGCCTCGACGCATCCGGTCGGTGTGTTCGCTGCGGCTATCCGGTTCCGGGGCGCTTCGAGGGTGCGCCGGGACGCTGGCAGGGACGTATCATGCCGGTGCGCATTGTTGCTGCATAAACGCCTGCGCTACACACCCAACCGTCGCGCAGCGTGCAGCACCGCCGTGACTGTCATGCTGTCGCGGATGTCGCTGCGCAGTACCATGTCCAGCACCTGCTCAAAAGGCATGGCTTCGATTTCGAGAAATTCGGTCTCATCGGGCGGCAGGCTCGATGGCGTCAGATCGAAGCCAAGAAACAGGTGCGCCGTTTCTTCCACAACACTCTTCGAGGTGTAATAACTGCTGATCCACTCGAAACGTCCGGCGCGATAGCCGATCTCCTCCTGCAACTCGCGCTGTGCGGCTTCTTCCGGCGTTTCTCCCTCGTGCATCCCGCCAGTCGGCATCTCCCAACGGTGCCCTTCGCCGTAAACATAGCGATACTGTCGGATCATGACGACCCGTCCATCGGGCAGAAACGGGAGCACGCCAACGCATTGACCAATGCCCGGCGTGAGGACGCTGTAGATCGTTGTGCGACCATCAGGCAGTTCTGCGATGTCTTCACGCAACCGCACCCACGTATTGCGGTAGATGTCGCGTGAGGCGCGTGTGCGCCAGGGTTGGGGCGCCATCTGTTCTCCTTCCTGCTGCACTGATACGAACATGGTATAATGCCGTCCACATTTTCCTGGCGCCGCGAGCGGCGCTTCAGAAGGGTGCGTTGTTATGAGCAGAGTGTGCATCGGCATTACGTGTGGAACATTCTACGACCGCGACTGGTGTCCGCCCTCGATCGGGCACCGTAAGACCTATATTGACGCCGTCGTTGCCGCTGGCGGCGCGCCGTTCCTTATCCCGTCCATCGACGACGAATCGGCGTTGCGTGCATTGTACGAACGGATCGATGGGTTGTTGCTGGCAGGCGGCGGCGACATCGAGCCGCACCATTACGGCGAAGCGCCGCTTCCCGCGCTTGGCGTCGTCGATGCGCTGCGCGACCGCACCGAACTGCCTCTGGTGCGCTGGGCAGTCGCTGAAGGGAAACCGGTGCTCGGCATCTGCCGCGGCGCGCAGATGGTCAACGTTGCACTTGGCGGCGCCCTGTACCAGGATATCCCTTCACAGATCGACACATCGCTCAATCACTCCGATTCGTATGCCCGCCAGGACTGGACATATCTGGCGCATACGTTGCGCCTGTCGCCCGATTCGCGCCTGCGACGGATCCTTGGCAGTGATGAACTGCCGATCAACTCGTTGCACCATCAGTCGATCAAAACGGTTGCACCCGGGCTGGTTGCCGTCGGTTGGGCGCCGGACGGCGTTATCGAAGCCATCGAGGGCACGAATGGTCACTTTCTGATTGGCGTCCAGTGCCATCCCGAAGCGCTCCAGAGCGAGGTCGATCCACGCTGGCGCGCGCTGTTCCGCCGCTTCATCGAGGCATGCGTGCAGTCAAAGATCACGGCGTAGGATGATCTGTCGATCACCGGTGCGCCGGAACCCAAACCATTCGTACAGGCGTCGGGCGTTGCGGTTGTACGCCTGGGTGTTGAGCGTGAGCCGCTGCGCTCCAATAGCGGTGGCGTAGGACACCACTTCGTACAGTAACCGCGCGCCAATCCCGCGATGCTGCCGGTCGGGGAGCACGGCAATCCGCACCAGGTGCACCAGACGCCCCTCATGGTGGATCGTCACGAAGGCGTAACCGACCACTTCCAGGTTTTCTTCGACGACCAGGAAACGCGGGGTTTCGTGCAACGCCAGGCTGATCTGCACGTCGTCCTTGCGCCACTCGACGCTGAAGCAGCGCGTATCAACCGCCAGGATCGCCGGTATGTCGCCGACGGTCGCTGCGCGTACCCGCACCGTCGGGTTGCCCTGCGTTGGAACATTCATGCGTACTTTTTCATAGACGATGACGTCGGTGTCATGGGTGTAACCGGCATTGCGCAGCGCCGCCATCGCCCATGAGTCGCCCGGATCAGCGCAGGCGGTATAGATATGTGCAACGCCTCTGGCGCGCAGTGTCTGGTGAAACGGCGGCAGCAACGTATCGATGGCGCGTGTGGTCGATACCCCGCCACTCAATGCCAGCAGCCGCAGCCACGCCACCGTTTCGTGGGGCCAGTCGGACAGAATGATACCACGTGGTCTGTCGCCGGCGAGCAGCAACAGCGCTGGCGCCCCGGCGAGCAATCCGGCTGCTTCATCGATGCTGACGCTCATCAACCAGCGGTCAGCATCGTCGAGCAGACGCAATGCAACCTCCAGGTCGTCGGGCGACACCGGGCGCGTGGTCAGCAACTCGGAGGAAGGCGATGGGTGCAACACGGCTTATTCTCAGCGTGATCCATTTCGCCAGTACGCCACACATCCATCGATCACCGTCATATCCACCTGAATCTCCCTGATCTCCTCCGCCGGGCAGGTGAAATAATCACGGTCGAGCACAACCATGTCTGCCAGAAAACCGGGCGACAATCGCCCTTTGACGTGCTCTTCACGGGTCAACCAGGCGCCGGCTGCTGTGCAGGCATAGAGGGCTTCTTCGCGGGTGATCGCCTCCTGCGGCGCGATGAGCGTTCCCTTCCACGTTTTGCGCGTCACCAGGCTGTAGAGACTGATCATGGGATTGTAATGCACTGTGCTGGGAATATCGCTGGTTGCGATAACCGGAATGCCGCGGTCGAGGTAGGTGCGCACCGGTTTGTACTGATGCGCCAGACGCTCGCCCACATCGCGGAAGAGATCATCCCCTTCGTAGTAGATGAAGGTGGGCTGAACAACAGCGGCGATCTGATATGTTGCCATATGCCGCAGGCTTTCTTCAGTGGCGAAGTAGGCGTGGATCAGGTTATGCCGGTGATCCTTGCGCGGCGAGGCTTCGATGACCTCAGCGAAGGCGCGCGCCGCTTCGTGGTGCGCCCGGTCGCCAATTGCGTGAATGCCGATGTCCCACCCCAGCGCGTGACCGCGGGCAAAGAATTCGCGCAGGTCTTCCGGGTCGAGCCGGTTGTAATCATAGACCTTCTCTTCGCCAACGAATGGCTGGAACATCCAGGCGGTGCGGCTTGTCGTCCCACCGTCAATCGCCATCTTCAGCCCGCCCAGACTGAGCCAGCGATCCCCCAGACCGCTGTACACTCCCAGTTCGGCAGCGCGTGCATCGAGTTGATCGCGGGTCTCGTCTTCACGGAAGCCGTGCCAGGAGGGCATCAGGTTGACCCGCACCGGCAATCGTCCGGCGCGGCGAGCATCCAGATATGCGCGCATTTCCCATGGTTGCAGCCCCGGATCAAGGATACTGGTGATACCAACCGCCAGATACGCGCGACCGGCAGCTTCAAGCGCTGCGACTGCCTGCTCAGGGGTCGGTCGGGCGATCAGGCGTCGGCAGAAGAGTTTAGCGGATGCCCGCAGAATGCCGTTCGGAGAACCATCGGCAAACCGCTCGATCCTGCCGCCCTGCGGATCGGGCGTCGTCGCATGCACGTCCGCCAGTTCGAGCGCGCGGCTGTTCACAACATCCATATTGAAGAAACGCTTCAACAGCACCGGATGATCGGTCGTTGCCGCATCGAGATCGAGACGGTTGGGCAAACGCCCTTCCGCGAAGAGCGACTCGTTCCATCCCTCGCCGATGATCCATTCGCCGCGCGGGGTTTTTGCCGCCTGATCGCGCACCATTGCGACCATCTCTGCAATTGACGTGCAATGCTCAAGTTGCAGGCGGGTGAACTTGATCCCCAGTTCGAGCATATGGTTATGCGCGTCGTTGAACCCGGGAACAACTGTGCGACCGCCGAGATCGATCTGTTCGGTTCGTGGACTGGCAAGCGCACGAACATCGGCGTCGGCGCCGATTGCGACAACCTGCCCATCCTTGCAGGCAATGGCGGAGCAACGCGGCAACTCGGGATCGAACGTTGTTATCGCACCGTTGAACAGGATCAGATCGGGCGCGAGATCGCGGGCACGCAGCGTGGGCATCGTTATCCTCCAGATTGTGCGCTTACCGGTGCGCAGGTTCGAGCCTGCGGAGAACGAGATGATATCATCGACAACCTGTGCGCGTCAGGGAATGCACCGCCCGTGGCTCGTAGCCGGGTCATGTTGCATACTGGCGGCATCCGTCCGGCGCAGGGCGACGCCGGGCATTATACCACAGGCGTCGTGCCAGAAGCGATATGGTATAATGACCGCACACGTGTGCGGAGGCGTCTATGAGCAGAGAACGGGTTGTCACGCCGAAAGCTGGCGAAGAAGATCAGCAGATTGAGAAAAGCCTGCGCCCACGCCGTCTTGCCGAGTTCATCGGTCAGGAAAAGGTCGTCGAGCAGTTGCGCATTGCGATCATGGCTGCGAAAGGGCGTGGCGAACCGCTGGATCACACACTGCTCTACGGACCGCCCGGTCTGGGAAAGACGAGTCTGGCAGGCGTGCTTGCCGCCGAAATGGGGGTCAACATCAAGTTGACGTCTGGTCCTGCCATCGAGCGCGCTGGCGACCTTGCCGCACTACTCACCAACCTGCAGAAGGACGACATTCTCTTCATTGATGAGATTCATCGCCTGAACCGGGCTATCGAGGAAGTGCTCTACCCGGCGATGGAAGACTTCGCGCTCGATATTATGGTCGGGAAAGGTCCAGGGGCGCGCAGTTTGCGCCTGAAACTGCCCCGGTTCACGGTTATTGGCGCAACGACCCGTCTGGCGCTGCTGACGTCGCCGCTCCGCGACCGTTTCGGTTCGGTGCACCGCCTCGAGTTTTACTCGGTCGATGCGCTTTACCAGATCGTGATGCGCTCGGCGCGCATTCTGGGGGTTGATTGCACGCCGGAGGGCGCCCACGAGATCGCAGCCCGAGCGCGCGGAACACCCCGCATCGTCAATCGCCTGTTGCGCCGGGTCCGCGATTATGCCCAGGTCGTCGGCAACGGCGTCATTACGCTGGAGACGGCGCGCGACGCACTGGCGAAACTGGAGGTCGATCACCTGGGTCTTGACGACAATGACCGGCGCCTGCTGCGCGCGATCATCGAGTTGTTCAACGGGGGACCGGTCGGGCTTTCGACGCTGGCGGCATCGCTTGCCGAAGAGGTCGATGCTATCGAAGACGTGTATGAACCGTTCCTGCTGCAACTGGGCTTTCTGCAGCGCACGCCGCGCGGTCGAATCGCCACGCGGCGCGCGTATGAACATCTGGGCGTTCCCTACGTCGAGCGCACCATCGATAACGGTGCGGATCAGGGGCGGTTGTGGTCGTGACTAGCGCTTCGACTCACGCTCCTTATTCAGCACGCTTTCAAACAACGGCAGATATTCGCCGTACCCTTCCTCTTCCAGTTTCTCAACCGGAATGAAGCGCAGCGCAGCCGAATTCATGCAGTAGCGCAACCCCGTAGGCGCAGGACCGTCATCGAACACATGACCAAGGTGCGAGTCGCCGTGCTTCGAGCGGACTTCGGTGCGCACCATCCACAGTTTGCGATCCTCGCGTGTCACGATATTGTCCGGCTCGAGCGGCTTTGTAAAACTGGGCCAACCGGTTCCCGAGTCGTACTTGTCGAGTGAACTGAAGAGCGGCTCGCCGGACACGACATCGACGTAAATGCCATGCGCTTTATTGTTCCAGTAAGCATTCTGGAACGGCGGCTCAGTCGCTTCGTGCTGCGTCACCGCGTACTGTTCAGGCGTCAGGCGCTTACGCAGTTCTTCGTCCGATGGTCTGGTGTATTGCTTCATGGGTAGTTCCCTCCCGATAACGATTGTTCTCCGTCAGTGTACCATGTCTTCGCATCCGGCGGCGGAACGGATGCATCCCGACGGGTTGGGCGCTTGCACGCATGCCCCCCTTCTGGTACACTGCGGAGACCTTGCTTGATGGGCAGGCAGGAAGCATGGAGCGAACCGAATACGAGGTCATGGCGGCGGTTGAAGACCGCCACTGGTGGTACGGCGGCATGCGCGCCATCGCGGCAGCGCTGCTCGACGAGGTCTATGCCGGGCGACGCGATCTGCGCATCCTCGACGCCGGTTGCGGCACCGGAGGGAATGTCGTCTTCCTGCGTCGTTACGGGTCGGTCGCGGCGGTCGATCTGGCGCCGGAAGCGGCGCTCTTTGGGCGTGAACGATTGCGTGGCGCACTGGCGCGGGCGACGGTACTGGCGTTGCCGTTCGTTGATGCATGCTTCGATCTGGTCACATCCTTCGAGGTGCTGTACCATCGCGGCGTTCCTGACGAAGGAGCGGCGCTGCGCGAGACGTGGCGCGTGCTTCGACCCGGCGGACGCCTCCTGCTGCGGTTGCCTGCATTTGAGTGGCTGCGTGGCAGGCACGATTGCGCCGTCCATGGTCGGCGGCGCTATACGATAGGCGATGTCCAGACGTTGCTGCGGAACCAGGGGTTTGTCATTGAGCGCATTTCTTATGTCAATACACTCCTGCTGCCATTTCCGCTCGTCCAGCGACTCATCGAGCGTCTGCTGCCCGACGTTGCTGACGACGGATCAGACCTTCAGCTGCCGCCAGCGTTGCTGAACGAAGCGTTACGCTGGCCCCTCGCCGCTGAGGCGGCCTGGATCGCACGCGGCGGTACGTTTCCGGTGGGTCTCTCCGTCATCTGCCGCGCGCGGAAGGATCAGGCATCGGCGTGCTCAGCCTGAAATCAACGGGAGCTGGCTTTCGATGAACATATCAGCTAACATGTGCGTCCGTACAATTCGGTTCGCTTCTCTACCCCTAACCTGATGCAGATCGTGTGCAGAATGCGCACGCTCCACAATGACGGAGACATTATGTTCCAGACACTCCTCAACAAACTCTCCGCCCATCCTGGACTCTGGGGTTTCCTGCGGCGCGTCGTCGAAGACGGGTTCGATGCCGAAAAAGATGTGATTCGACGGGAACTCGATCCCTGGCGTGATCGCGGGAAGCGGCAATTTCTCGATTTTGGCTGCGGTACCGGCGAATTTTCGATCTGTTTTCCTCCTGAGTCGTACACTGGCGTCGATATTGCCCGGCATTACATCCACTACGCAGGCCGCCGTCGCCCTGGACGCTACGCAGTGATGAGCGGCGCAGGGCTTGGCTTTGCTTCGGGCAGTTTTGATGGCGCGCTAGTCCTGGGTGTGTTCCACCATCTTCCTGATGATCTGGTGCGTACCACGCTTGCAGACCTGCACCGCGTGCTGCGTCCCGGCGCTGCGCTGCTCGTGATGGAGGATATTCCTTCACCGCGCCCGTGGAATGTGCTGGGTCACCTGATGCACTGGCTCGACCGTGGTGATTACATTCGTCAGGACGACGCCTATCGCGCATTGATGCAGCCGTACTTCTCGCTGCGCCGCAGTTATCATATCAAGAGCGGTATCTGCGACCTGGCAGTGTATGTGTTAGACCGTCTTGATCAATGGGAAGCCGTTGAGTCGGAAGCGCCTGTGTTCCGTCGCGTCGGGGAGTAGATCGTGGAACGTTTTCCTGCTCATCTGCTGCCTCGCTTGAGTGCGCGCCGTCTGATCTCCGTCGCGCTGGCGATCCTGCTGGTCGGCGCCGTTTTCTGGCTGTTCCGCACCTCTGGCGAGTTGCTCAATCCTTCCGTCATCCGCACCACCATCATCGCACTTGGTCCACTTGGTCCGCTGGCGCTGATCGGCGCACTGGCACTGTTGCTGGTCGCCCCGATCGCGCCTGCGGCAGTGTTGCAGATCGGCGCAGGACTGGCATTCGGACCGCTGATCGGGTTTCTGTACACGTTGATCGCTGATGCAATTGGGGCGAGTATCGGATTCTGGCTTGCCAGGCGGTGGGGGCGTGCGCTGCTTGATCCGCGATTGTCGCCGGAGATGCGCGCACAGGTTGAACGTCTGGCGCAGCGCGTGACCTGGCGCAGTGTTATGATCCTGCGCCTGCTGCCGGGTCCGGCGTATCCGCTGGTGTCGTTCGCTGCCGGCTATTCGCGGCTGGGGTTTGGTGCATATACGCTGGCGTCGCTCGCCGGGGTAGCGCCAGCGCTTGCGCTGCTGGCATTTGCCGGCGACCTGGTGACGCGCTCACCTCTTCTGGCGTTTGGGCTGGTTGCGCTGCTGGTCGGTTCGCTGGCGATTGTCGGGCGCTGGGTGAGCCGGCGTTCGCCTCCCGCGTAACCAGAGGATCAACGCAAGCAGCCATCCCATCCAGGCAAGTACGGTTTTGCCGTAGCGCGCAATGAACAACCCCGTCAGGATCACAGTTCGCGCCGCCTGCATCACCAGGTAGGGCGCGGGCGCAACCCGCACGGTCTCGTTCCAATCGAGACCGGCGATCCGTTCCAGATAACCGGCGGCGACACACTGTTCCAGCGTCGCAACATACACGATGTCGGTGCAGGCAGCCGCCAGAAGCAGGTCGCGCCGCAGATCGTCCCAACTCATGATCGCATCGTCGCTGCTCGAACTTCCAACGGCAAGCGCATCAGCGGACGGACCATAGACCGCAATCAACGCACTGCCAAACCATGCTGGCGCCGTTTCGCTCAGACACATCAGCACTTCAATATCGGCAGGAAGATCAACGATGTCGAGCGCGCGTTGCAGGAGAGTCGTGCCGACGCGCCGATCATCGGCGATCAGGGGAATCTGGTAGGCATGCACCTCGTAGCCATCACGTCGCGCTGCTGCCATCAATTCGAGATACGCTGCGCGCGCCGCCGGGAAGAGCGCATTATCGCGCGCCAGCCAGATCCGCCGCGCAATCTCGCGCGCACCGCTCCAACCAACGAACAGTGTATCACTCAGTGGCGGCTCCATATCAAAGCCGACGGCGGCAAAATGCACGTTGTTCGCGCGCGCCCACGCATGGAACGCCTGATATGCCGCCGCAGCGCGCGGGTAATTCTGGAGATTGAACGCCAGACCTTCGTCGGCGGGCAATGTCAACCAGGCAACAACCGGAACGCCATGCGCATTGAGCAGGCGCGTCGCAGTTGCGTGGGCATCATCGAGGGCGGGCAACGCCAGCGCAACACCATAGTTGTGCGTTGCAAGCAGGTGCAGCACCTCTGCGCGATCAAGCAACCGCAGCAGTTCCGCGCCGCCCGACTCGCAGAAGAAAAAAAGCTGCGGCTCCGCGTGGAACGTCGTGATCGTCGCATTCATAGGCGAACCATTGTAGCATAAGCGGAAAAACTGGTATCATAATGGAAGACCATAGACGAATCGAGAAAGCGGATTGATGACAGCCATTGTTGAAACCCGTGATCTGACCCGTCGCTTTGGATCGAATCTGGCGCTCGACCATCTGAACCTCACCATTCCTGAGGGCGCCATCTTTGGCTTTATCGGTCCAAACGGCGCTGGCAAGACCACGACGATGCGGATCCTGACGACGCTGCTGGCGCCAAGCGCTGGCGAAGCGCGCGTCGCTGGCGTATCGGTCGTGAGCGACCCGCGCGCCGTGCGGCGGTTTGTCGGCTTCATGCCTGACTTCTTTGGCGTCTACGACAACATGAAATCGTGGGAGTATCTCGATTTCTTCGGTCGCGCCTACGGCATACCGGCGCAGCGCCGTCAGCAGTTGATCGGAGAACTGCTGGAACTGGTCGATCTGGGACACAAGCGCAACGACCCGGTGATGTCGCTATCGCGCGGCATGAAACAACGTCTGAGCCTGGCGCGCGCGATGATGCACGATCCACAACTGCTCATTCTCGATGAACCGGCGAGCGGTCTCGATCCGCGGGCGCGCATCGAGTTGCGCGAACTGCTCAAGGAGTTGCGCGCGCTCGGAAAGACGATCATGATCAGTTCCCACATCCTGACCGAACTGGCGGAAATGTGCACGCATATCGGGATTATCGAGCGCGGGAAGTTGCTCGCCGCTGGCGAGGTGCAGGAGATCCTGCGCTCGATGCGCCCGCACCGCATTGTCGAGATACGCATTGTTTCCGGTGCAGCGCACGCCGAAGCGATGCTGCGCACGCATCCCGATGTGCTGGAGTTGCGCCGCGAGGGAGCGCGTGACACCGAAGAAAACGAATCCGAGCCACTCAACGATGCAACAGGTCCCCATACGCTCCTGGCAGATTTCGCCGGTGACGAACATGCGCTCGGCGAGTTGCTGGCAGCGCTGGTGACAGCTGGCGTGCGCATCTCACATTTCGCCGAACAGTCTGGCGACCTGGAAGACATTTTCCTGCACGTAACCAGAGGTATTGTTTAGGGTAACGCATATGCCGGAACTCAACCCGATCCTGATCAAGGATCTCCGCAGCCGAATGCGGGGTGCGCGCACCTACATTCTGTTAACGATCTACCTGACAATCCTTGCCGGCGTCTCTCTCTTACTCTATGCAGCAATTGCCGGAAGCGTCGGCAGTGACCTCAACGCCGGGCGCGAGATCGGTCGCGCGCTGTTTTTCACGATTGCGACGGTAGCACTGATCGAAGTCTGCCTGATTACGCCGGTGCTGACATCCGGCAGCATTGCCGGTGAGAAGGAGCGTCAGACCTATGACCTCCTTGTTGCCTCGCTCCTCACTCCCTGGCAGATCGTGTGGGGGAAACTGGCATCGTCGCTCGCATTCGCGCTGCTGCTGATCGTTGCAGTTGTGCCGGTGATGAGTCTGGCTTTTCTGTTTGGCGGGGTTGGATTGACCGAAGTGCTCATTGCGATTGTCGGCCTGGTGACGACCGCCATCCTGTACGCCGCCATCGGGCTCTTCTGGTCGGCGCTGATGCAAGGCTCACTGGGAGCGACCAGTTTCGCCATTGGCACGGTGATTGTCATTCTGCTCGGCATCCCGTTTCTGATCGTCATCGTCACCCTGATCCTGGGATCCAGTGTGCCTTCGAGTCTGCTGGACTCGCCCTGGTTCATCTACATCAGCCGGTTGTTCGCCTCCCTGCACCCCTTCATTGCGCTTGGAACAACGGCATCACAACTCTCAGGCGGCGAGAGTCCTTTCTTCGAGGTTGTGCGGACAGGTGCAGCGAATGTTGTGGTGCCCAGTCCCTGGCTGCTGTATGCGATCCTTTCCCTGATCGCAACGGTGATCCTGGTCGTGGCGACTGTGCGACTCATCCATCCGGTGCAACCGGAATCTGCCAGGCGCAGGCGCGCCCGTTCACAGGACCGTCAGGAAGCGCCGGAGGAACGGGTCAGCAAACGGTAACAGATCATCCCGACGGGGAGCATCATCCAGAAACTGATCAGGCGGAACAGAATAGCAGCGCCCAGCGCGGCTTCGAGGGGCACCCCCTGAGCATGGAGCGCGACGGTCAGTGCAGCTTCAACCGTTCCGCCGCCGCCGGGCAACAGGGTGAAGACGCTGACGATCAGCGTCAGACCATAGGCTGCAAACATCGCTGCAACCGGCGGATCGGCGCCGAGGCTGTGGAGAATCGCCAGCAACGCCAGACTGTGGCAGCAAAAGATGAGCAACTGCAACCCGACCAGCACAACAATGCGGCGAGGCTGCTCCAGAATAAGGCGTCGGCTGGCAAGAATCTCATCGACCGCCTGGGTCACCTGGGCAGCGGTCAGCACCGGACCGAACAGGCGATTGACGATGCGTTTCAGACGCAACGCCCACTGCTGAAGTGTCACATCGGGGCGTGACGCCACGTAGATGGCGCCACTCATCACTCCCAGCGCTACTGCCAGCGCGCCATAACTCACCGATGCGCCGCTCAGCCCAGACGTAATCAGCAGATAGAGCAGCCCATAACTGAACGCCACCAGCACGGCGCCGTTCCAGCTCAACAACTCCATCCCCGCAACCATAGCCACGCTGCCGACCGGAAACCCGCGCCGACGGAGACTGGCGACCAGAAATGCGTATGCACCCACACTCCCGGCAGGGATCGCCTGGTTGATCAGGATGGTCACCATTGCAGCAGCGGTCAACCACCAGAACCTGGCGCGATGACCGAGCATCGCCAGCACGCGCCCGTAGATCTGTCCCGCACACACAAAGCCTGTCAACACTGCGCCAAACGCCAGCAGGAGGTAGTGCGGGCGCACGTTGCGCAGGAGCACAAAAGCTTTGATCACCTCTTCGCGGTTGAGGTACGCCACTGCCACGATGGCTGCCAGCAAGAGCAGCCCAATAATGGCGCCCCAGGGAGTACGTCGAAGCTGCGCTGTTTTCGTACTGATAAGACACCTCCGCAACGCGGAATACGTTCAGTAGCGCGCCAGGTCACGCATTGCCGCCGCAATTTTCTGCGGGTTCAGCATAAAATGATCCTCGAGCGGATCGGCGAATGGCGTGGCGAACAGATCGGGAGATGCAAGGCGCCGCACCGGCGCGTCCAGGTATTCGAACGCATGCTCAGCAATGATTGCCGCAATCTCCCCGCCGATACCGCCGGTCAGCACGTCCTCATGCACAATCAACGCCCGCCCCGTCTTCTCAACCGACGCCAGAATCGCCGCGCGATCAAGCGGCGCCAGGGTGCGCAGATCGATGACTTCGGCATCGATCCCTTCAGCAGCAAGTTGCTCCGCCGCAGTCAGGGCATAGTGCACCATCAACCCGTAACTGAACACACTCATATCGGTGCCGCTCCGGCGCACCACCGCCTTGCCGATCGGTTCGTGGTAGATTCCTTCCGGCGCCTCGCCGCGCACCGAGCGGTAGAGTTGCTTGTGCTCGAAGAAGATCACCGGGTCCGGGTCATGAATCGCGGCGATCAGCAAGCCTTTGGCATCGGCAGGCGTTGACGGGATAACGACCTTGATGCCGGGCGTGCTGGTAAACAGGCGCTCGACGCTCTGCGAATGGTAGAGCGCGCCGTGAATGCCGGCGCCAAACGGAGCACGGACGACAATCGGGCAGCTCCAGTCACCGTTTGAACGGTACCGGAGGCGCGCCGCCTCATTGAGAATCTGATCGATTGCCGGGTAAATATAGTCGGCGAACTGAATCTCGGCAATCGGCAGCAGACCATGGAGTGCTGCACCGATTGCAACCCCCACAATAGCGCACTCAGCAATCGGCATATCGATCACACGGCGTTCGCCAAAACGCGCCAGCAACCCTTCAGTCGCCAGAAAAACGCCGCCTCTGACGGCGACATCCTCACCAAGGACAATGATCCGGTCATCGGCTGCCATGGCATCGTGCATTGCCGATCGGATCGCTTCGATGAATGTCATGACAGGCATACGCGGTACTCACACCACTCTGGGCACGGCGTTATCCATACACATGATCGGCAATACTTTCAACCGGCGGCCAGGGCGCTGCAAGTGCAGCATCGGTGGCAGCATCGACTTCAGCGCGCACCTCACGCCGCATCGCCTCGATCTCGTCGTGGGTGATGATCCCATGTTCCACCAGGTAGTGTTCGAAGCGCTTGATCGGATCACGCGCGCGCCAGGCTTCAACCTCTTCTGGTTTGCGGTAGCGACGATCATCATCGGCGCTGGTATGGGGACGAAAGCGGTATGTTTTGCATTCGAGCAACGTCGGACCGCCGCCGCTGCGCGCCCGTTCCATTGCCTGATGCGCAGCTTCGTACACGGCAAAGACATCATTGCCATCGACAACGACCCCGTGCATGCCATACCCTGCCGCCTTTGCGGCGACAGTTGGCGCCGGAACTTCCTTGTTCACCGGAACCGAAATCGCGTACTGATTGTTCTCACAGACAAAGACCGCTGGCAACTGATAGATCCCGGCGACGGTCAACCCTTCGTGCCATGCCCCTTCAGCTGTTGCACCCTCGCCAAAGAGCCCCATAACCGCAATATCCTGCTCGCCCTTAACGCGGAATGCCAGCGCAATACCCGCCACGTGAACCAGGTGGCTTCCGACCGAACTGGATCCGCTGACAATGCGGAGACGACGACTGCTGAAATGCCCAAACATCTGTCGCCCGCCACTCGATGGATCGTCCCGTCGCGCCATTGCGTGCAACAGAATGTCCAGCACCGACTGACCAAGCGCCATCACCAATGTCATATCGCGGTAGTACGGCACCACATAATCGTGACCCACGCGAATAGCCCATGCGCATCCCAGTTGGGTTGCTTCGTGACCTGCCGGGGTCACGACGAAGTGGGCGCGTCCCTGACGGTTGAGCAACCAGAGCCGGTCATCGGTTTCACGTGACGCAATCATGGTGCGCAAACCGGCGATCAACCGTTGGCGGCTCAGTCCCAGACGAATATGGGGGGGAACATCATGCGCTTCTTCCATACCCTCACCACCAGATATATTATATTCCGTCTCATCAGGTAAGCGGTACACGCAATTCGACCGTCGTGCCTTCCCCTTCCGCCGAGCGGATCCGGCACTCACCGCCGATCAGACGCGCGCGCTCGCGCATATTCAGCAAACCGAGCGATCCACGAGTATTGTAACTCGATTCGACTGCCGCAAGGTTGAAGCCCCGCCCTCGATCACGCACGCTGGCAACCAGATATCCTTCTTCCATGTAGAGGTAGATGACCACTTCATCGGTGCGCGCATGTTTGCGCGCATTGTTCACCGCCTCCTGGATGATGATGAAAATCGCACCTTCGATTTCGACCGGCAGGCGCGGAATGCTCGATGGCGCTTCGAGACGGAGTTTCATCTTGCCCGCAGGATCACGAAAGCGCGCCACATACTGTTGCAATGTCGCCAGCAATCCCTGGGTTTCAAGACCGAGCGGGCGAAGTTCGAAGAGCAGGGTGCGAATATCGTATGCGGTCTTCTGCACCAGATCGGCAAGCACGTTCAGTTCGCTTTCGACCCGTTCCGGCATCGCGCGCAGCAATTTTTTGATGAACTCGATATTCATCGCTATCGCAGCGACGCTCTGGGTCGGACCGTCGTGCAGATCGCGCGCGATCGCCGCCCGCACCTCCGCTTCCTTGGCGAGCAATCGGTCGTGTTCCTCTTTCAAGCGACGCACCAGACGGGCATTTTCGACCGCGATTGCAGCCTGGGTGGCCAGCGTTGTCAGCAGGCGCAGGTCCTGTTCATCGAAAGGGGTGCCATCGCGCTTGTTGAGCACCTGCATCACCCCAACGACACGGTCGCCGATGCGCATCGGCGCGCAGAGGATCTGGCGCGTCACAAAATCGACATCACGCGCCACTCCATCGAACCAGCGCGGATCCTGTTCGACATCATTAACAATCTGACCGATGCCGTTCGTCGCCACCCAACCGGCGATGCCACGATCAAGCGGAATGCGAAACTCACGTTGTTCGCCAGTATGATATGGATCAGGCAGTTCGAGCACCAGTTCGCGCGTTTGCTCGTCGAGGAGCATGATCGAGCAGCGCTCGGCGCCCATCGCCTGCGGCACCTGGTTGCGAATGTCATTCAGCAGGCTGGAGAGATCGAGGTTGCTTGCCAGCGCCTGCCCGACCTGGTAGAGCAGGTGGAGTTCACGCAGGTCCTGTTCGGCACGACGCAGACGCGCCAGTTTGTCGGCTTCTCCGCCAATGGCGCGCACCAGTAGCATGGCCAGGTCGTCGTCCGGTGCAGGCGACGGACGTTCTGTGTCCGTGTCGAGAATGACCAGGTGGAGCAGACCGACGGTGTGCGAACCGCTCGATAGCGGAAGTTCGAGCAGTTTGCGTTCGTCATCGAGCGTGTAGTATCCGATCGTCGGTTCACGACCCTCTTCGCGGCGGGCAAAGGTTTCGCGCGCTTCTGCGATTAAGGCGCCAGCCTCAGCATCGATGATACCGTGTTGCAGGCGGATGACCTCGCCATGCGGGGCATGATAGAGCAATGCACCTCCCTGAGCGGGCCAGAGAGCGATGAGACGCTCCAGTGATGCCTGGAGCAATTCATGCACGTCCTGATGTCCTCCCGCCGAAATAAGTTGCCCCAGGGTTTGCAATTGACGCTGATCAACAAGCAGTGGCGCCATAGCGGACCTCACAGCGGTAACATGTTTCGTACTGTACGGCATAGGATGTTCTCTGTCAATGCCGCACATCTCCATATATCATACATCATACCGGAAGAGCATGGTTGTCAACCGCGCAAACTCTGGTACACTGATGTATACACAGTGCGCTCCAGCTATGACGCTCCGCCGACTTGCCGCAACCGGCGAAGCGGTCGTATCTCATCAGGTGTGAATTCTTCACCCATTCGCCAGAAGCAGGTGAAACAATGTCTGTACCATCCGCCACTCACGTTGATGTCATTATCGTTGGGGCTGGTCTCTCCGGCATTTGCGCTGCGTACTACATCCAGACGTATTGTCCGTCACGAACCTTCACCATCCTTGAGAGCCGTGACGCCATCGGCGGCACGTGGGACCTCTTTCGCTATCCGGGTGTCCGTTCGGACTCGGATATGCATACGCTTGGCTATAGTTTTCGTCCCTGGCGCGGGCTGAAGTCGATGGCGGACGGTCCATCGATCCTGCGCTACATTGAGGAGACGGCGCGTGAATACGGGATCTATCGAAAGATCCATTTCGGGCATCGCGTTCTCCGCGCTGCCTGGTCGTCCGTCGATGCGCGTTGGAGCGTGGATGCTGTGCGTGTGTCGGATGGAACGACGGTCCGGTTCACCTGCACCTTCCTCTTTATGTGTACCGGCTACTACAACTATGATCAGGGCTACACGCCAGACTGGCCGGGGGTCGAACGTTTTCAGGGATGGATCGTTCACCCCCAACACTGGCCCAACAACCTCGATTATGCCGGAAAGCGCATTGTGCTGATTGGGAGCGGTGCAACAGCGGTGACGCTGGCGCCGGCGCTGGCGCAGCACGCGGCACACGTGACCATTCTCCAGCGATCACCGACCTATGTCGTCGCATTACCGGCGGAGGACCCGGTGATGCGACGACTCTACCGGACCTTCCCCGCGCACATTGCTTATCCGCTGGCGCGCTGGTGGTCAATCGGGGTTGGCATCTACTTCTACACCCTGGCGCGCCGCCTGCCCGATGCCACCCGGCGCAACATTCTCAAACAGATACGGGCACACCTGGGACCCGATTTCGACGTCGAAACCCACTTCAATCCGCGCTACAACCCGTGGGATCAGCGGCTGTGCGTGGCGCCGGATGGTGACCTGTTTCAGGCGATCAGGTCTGGCAGGGTATCGATTGTCACCGATCAGATCGAGACGTTTACCGAAACCGGGGTTCGACTCTCTTCCGGCGCCGGACTCAGTGCCGACATTATTGTGACGGCTACCGGTCTTGCGCTGAAACTGATGGGCGGGGCGCAGATCGTCGTCGATGGCGTTCCGGTCGATCTGGGAAGAACGGTGACGTACAAAGGCGCGATGTTCAGCAATATACCCAACCTGGCGCTGGCATTCGGCTATACCAACGCCTCCTGGACATTGAAGTGCGAACTGATAGCGCGCTTCGTTTGCCGCCTGTTGAACCATATGGAACGTCACGGGTATGTTCAGTGCACGCCGCGACTGCCCGATCCCGCGCAGGCGAAGGAACCGGCGGTGACGCTTACGTCTGGCTACATTCAGCGCGCAATCGATACCATCCCTCGTCAGACTGCACGTGCGCCCTGGAAGGCATACCAGAACTATCTCCGCGATGTTCTGTGTCTGCGTTTCGGTCGGCTTCACGACGGAGTGATGGAATTCGTCCGACCGGGCTATCCCCGCATGCAGATGGTTCGGGAGGAACGGTAGTGGCGCAACGAATGCGTCTTGCGGATCGGACAGCAGTCGTCACTGGCGCAGCGAGCGGCATCGGGAGAGCCGTCGCTGTGTCGCTGGCGCGGCGGCGTTGCCATCTTGCCCTGGTAGATATCAACCAGGCGGGACTGGAGCACACTGCGGCGCTGGTTGCGACCCACGGCGTGCGCGTCAGTTGTCACCGCCTGGATGTAGCTGATGCGGCAGCGGTCGCAGCGCTTCCCGATGCGGTATGTCACATCCACGCCAGCGTCGATGTGCTGGTCAACAGCGCTGGCGTCGCCGTGTGGGGAACGTTCGAGCAGGTCAGCGCCGCCGACTTCGAGTGGCTGTTCGGTATTAACGTGCATGGTCTGGTGCGCATGACACGCGCGTTTCTGCCGCTCCTGAAAGCGAGCGATGATGCTCGCCTGGTCAATGTATCGAGCGTGTATGGGTTGGTTGCTCCGGCGGGGCAGGCAGCGTATGCAGCGAGCAAATTCGCAGTGCGCGGTTTCTCCGAGGCGCTGCGCCACGAACTGGCGCATACGTCGGTTGGCGTCACCGTCGTTATTCCGGCTGGCGTGGCGACGTCCATTTCCCGACATGCGCGCCGCCCTGCAACACTTTCGGACGAGGAATTCGCGCAGGGGATGGCGCGAGCGCGGAGATTGTTGAAACTCCCGCCGGAGATCGCGGGTGAAACTATCGTCCGGGGCATTGAAGAACGAAAGGCGCGGGTGCTGATCGGCGCCGACGCTCGATTGATCGATCTGCTTGTGCGCATTGCGCCGGTGTCGTACTGGAGGATCATGCAACTCGTGATGCGACGATGAGCCACAGGCTGCTGCCCGCACCGTTACGAAGGCGAAATGGTGGCACAGGTTAGCGACTCTTAACACATTGCACTTGCACTGCTCCTGTTCGCGTAGTACAATGGGATAACAATTGTGAGTCTATTGCCTCTGCTGAATATTCGTAGCCTGGAAAGGACGACAAACGTGATCCATACCGTTTGTGGCCCACACGGTTACGGAGACGCGCATACCGCTGTTGTTGTTCGTTGATGACAGACAAAGCCCTCAGCCGCCTGATCGGCGGTTGGGGGCTTTCTGCATCCTTTGTGGCATTGTTGCCGCTTTATCGTCGTCCGCCCGTCATTGATGCGGGCAGTGAGGCAGGAGGCCGTTATGGACCTGATCGTGAAAAGCCGCAATGGCAAAATCTCGGAGCGTCAGCGTCAACACATTGAGCAAAAACTCTCACGTCTCGACCGGTATCTCGACCGGATCGCTCAGGTGACGGTCGAGCACATGGAAGAAATGCGGCGCAACGAGGGGAATGTCCATCGCGTGCAGGTGACGGTTGTTGGTGATCATGGCGTTCTGGTGCGCGCCGAGCGACGGGCGCCGGAACTCTACGCCGCGATCGATGAGGTGTATGATACGCTCCAGCGTCAGATCGAGCGCTACAAGGATAAACACTGGCGGCGAGGAAAACTGCGCCGTCAGGGCGGGCAGATTGTCGAGGCGCTGCCCGAACTGGCCGCTCCCTCGCTCGCCGACACCCAGGAAGAGGAGGAGCGACCTCGCATCGTCCGCACGAAGGAGTTCCAGGTCAAACCGATGTACAGTGACGAAGCGGTAGAGCAGATGGAACTGCTGGGCCACAACTTCTTCATCTTCCAGGATGCGGACACTGGCAAACTGAATGTGCTCTACCGCCGCCAGGATGGCAATTATGGTCTGATCGTGCCAGAAGTCAGCAGTTGATAGCACGCACATAACCCGCGCGGCGTGATCGATTGCGCCGCGCCTCCGTGCAGGCCCCGCCGATGCGGGGCTTCGCGCTTCTCATGATTGACTTTACTGCAAAAACGCACCGCCGAGACGCCGGGCGCGCAGAGAACTTCAAGAACGAAATGTATGCGCGGCGAAACATGATGCGTTAGAGCGACTCGCTCTGGCATCTTCCTCTGTGAACACTGCGCTGCTGCGGTGACATACCCTTTTTGCATTTGAATTGAACCATGTGCGCGTGCCGGGCACGCGGGCATCTCCAGGGCGCGCGGGCGTCCCCGCCCGCATGTGCCGGGGGCGCAGGCGTCCCCGCTCTCAAGGGGGGATTTGGGCGTCCTGATGCCTGCAACGGGAAATGGTACGCAGCGGCTTCCCAAAAAACCTGCCCCTGTGAGGGGCGTCCCCGCCCGCATGTGCCGGGTGCGCAGGCGTCCCCAGGGTGCGCGAGCGTTCTGCGCGCAAGATGCACGCGATCCCGGCGGTCACCTGTTCTGCACTTCGCTGTATGCCGCCTGCCAGATAGCCGCCGCCCCATATCCGACGACCCACGGCGCTGCGCGTTCAACATCGCCGGATGTGCCGTAGCGCAGGATAGTCACCCGGTTCGCGCCCAGTTCGCGGCATGCCCACAGGACAGCCGCTATCGCGCCACTGCCGCACGCATATCCGACCCCTTCCGCCTCAGCAGCAATGACGGCATCCGGATCGAAGGCTTCAACTCGCCGCAGCAACCCGGCATCGAGGCGACGCGCCACCGGTTCCGGTTCATAGTGCGACAGATCGGAACTGGCGACGAGAAGCGCATCCCGCCCACGCAGCGTTTCCGCCAGCGCAGCGCCGAGCGCAGCCGAGGTAACGGCGCTCTGATCCGCCAGCATTACCGGCAGCAACCAAAACGAACCGAACACGCGCTGGAGAAACGGCAGTTCGATCTCGACCGCGTGTTCATCATCGTGGCGGCGCGGCGTCAGACCAAACCCCGCCCGTCGTCGCAGCGCCTCGTCGAGTTGCGCAATGGCATTGTTATCGACAGGAACGATGCCAAGCGGCGTTTCGTAGGCGGTGTGTCCGGTAGTGATCAGTGGCGTTGGTCCACCGCGGTGCCAGGGTGATGCGATGACGATAATCTCCGGTGTTCTGCCGCGTACACAGGCGAAAGCCCACGCAGCGATCGGACCTGAGTAGCGCACGCCGGCATGCGGCGCCAGCACTCCCCATACCTTTCCCGGTAGCACTGGCGGTTCCGCCTGAGCCAGGTAACGATCAATCTCGTGTTGCAGGTGCGCAGGATTTGAAGGGTACCAACTCCCGGCGATTGGGGATGGACGAATATCCATGTTCCACCTCCGACCGAGAACTGAGAACCGACCGTCGTTACAACCAACCTCGCCGTTTGAAAATGGCGATCAGGATCAGACTGATCGCTGCCATCAAGCCAAGGGCGAAGGGATAGCCCCAGGGCCAGCGCAACTCGGGCATAACATCGAAGTTCATGCCGTAGATCCCGGCGACGAGCGCCGCCGACATCAGGATGATCGACGCAATGGTCAGCGTTTTCACCACCTCGTTGAGTTGGTTGGACTGGATCGACAGAAACGCATCGAGTGCGCTGGACAGGAGATCACGGTAGGTGTCGATACTGTCTGTTATCCGGATCAGGTGATCGTAGACATCCTGAAAATACGCAGTCATTTCACGCGGATAGATCGGCGCTTCGCGCCGGATCAGCACATTGAGCACATCGCGTTCAGACGCCACAATCTTGCGCATCAGCAACAGTTCACGTTTGAGTGTAAAGATTTCCTGGAGCGATTCGGGACGGAAATGATCGAAGATCTGCGCCTCAACTTCTTCCACACGCTCGATCAGTTCGTCCAGCACCGGAAAATACTCATCGACGATGGTATCGAGCAGGTGGTAGAGCAGTTCAGAAACGTCCTCGCCAAAATCATGCTCATACCGCTGCCAGCGGCGGATAGTTTCATCGATGGCCGCGATTGGCTCTTGATGGATGCACACCAGATAGTTCGATCCAATGAACAGACTCACCTGCTGAGACGACACCCGCCGTTGTTCGACATCATACTGCAATGCGTAGAAGACCAGGAAATAGTACCGGTCATATGCGTCGATCTTGGGTCGCTCGTGGAAGTGGGTTGCATCCTCAATCGCCAGCGGATGGAAGCCAAACTCCTCAGAGAGCAGCGCCAGATCCTCCGGGCGCGGATGCTGCAGATCGACCCAGACAATCTGATCCTTCTGCTGGATCAGATCGCTGATCGCTGCGGGTTCAACCGTGCTGTCGAAGCGCCCATCATGCTGACAGACGATGAGATGGCGAACAGCCGCGCGTGGCGCAGCCTGCTGTCGAGTATTGCGAATCAGACGCGCCATATTACTGGAACCGCTCCGACAGCGCCGCCTCGCGGTCACGATATGCCAGGGCAATCACCTGATCCCCCGCCTGGATGACGGTTTCGCCTGACGGCAGAATGACGTCGTCACCGCGCAGGATCGCGGTCAGCAGACAATCGGGGGGCAAATGCAGCGACGCAACATTCTTTCCGACCGCGCTCGACTCAGCGGAAACGGTAAACTCGATGAGTGAGATTCGCCCCTCACGCAGGCGGGTCAACTGAACAATCGCCCCGAGATTGATATCCGCCTCCAGCCCGCGTCCGATCGTCTGCGCCGTATCGATCGGCAGGTCAACCCCCATGCGGCGGGTGAACAGCCAGGCGTTCTTTGGATTATTGATCCGTGCTGCAACGCGACCCACGCGGAACTCGCGCTTGCACAGCACCGCGATGACCAGATTATCCTCGTCGTCGCCGGTGACCGCTGCAACTGCATCGGCAAACTCCGCGCCCGCATCGCGCAGCACCGAAGGATCACACCCATCCCCTTCGATCACCCGGATATCGGGGAGCATGCGCATCAGCGAATGCGCCACCTGTTCCTGTTTTTCGACCAATGTGATCGCGTGACGCCCTTCAGCCGTCAGAAACATTGCCAGGTTGCGCCCGATTTTGCCGCCGCCGACAATAATCACATTCATGTCGCTGGTATTCCGTACATCACTGAATCATCGATTCGAGCAGGCTCGTTGCTGTCGCCAGAACTGCAATATGCACGACATCCCCTTCTTCGAGCAATACTCCTGGCGTAGGCAGAAAAGCACGCCCGCGCCGCACAATGGCAACCGGCATCATTTCACCCGGCACCGACAGATCGCGCACAAAATGCCCTACCAACCGTCCGGTAATGGTCACCTCTGCGATCTCCACCTCACCGCTGCCAAACTGGATCGACGACACGGTCTCATCACCATGCAGGATCCGGCGGATCGTATGGACGGCCCAACTTGTCGAACTGATGGTGCGAATGCCCAGCTCGCGGTAGATCGCCTCACGCTGAGGATCGTAAATGCGCGCTACCACATTCGGCACACGAAAGACATCACGGGCGACGGTTGCGGTAATGTAATTCGAATTGTCGCCGTTGGTTACGGCTGCAAGCGCATCAGCGCGCTCAACGCCCGCCTCACGCAGCGTATCGCGATCGAACCCGACGCCCAGCACGGTTTGCCCGCGGAACTCACGCCCGAGGCGCTTGAACGCTTGCGGATTCTTATCGATGACCGAAACTGAATGCCCTTCGGCGACCATCTGCTGCGCCAGCAGACATCCAACGCGACCGCATCCGACGACGATCAGATGCATATGCCACCTCTACAAGCCAAGCAGGGTCAGAATCAGCGCCTTCTGAACGTGCAACCGGTTCTCCGCCTGCTCGAACACCACCGATTGCGAACCATCGATGACATCAGCAGTAACTTCTTCGCCGCGGTGCGCCGGAAGACAATGCATAAACAACGCCCCCGAACGAGCATGGGTCATCAGCAAGGCATTGACCTGGTAGGGTTGGAAGATTGGTCGTCGTCGCGCTGCTTCGTGTTCCTGCCCCATCGACGCCCATACATCGGTATAGACCGCGTCTGCGCCCTCGACGGCTTCAACCGGCGAGGGTGTGATCCAGATCGAAGCGTTGTGTTCGGCAGCAAGCCGTTCGGCGAGCGTCAGAATCTCAGGATCAGGGCGATAGTCAGGCGGGCAGCCGATCCGGATGTTCATCCCCAGAGTGGCGCCCAGCAGCATAAGGGAATGAGCAACATTGTTCCCATCGCCGACATACGCCAGCGTCAGTCCTGCAAGTCGCCCGTAATGTTCACGCAGCGTCAGCATGTCCGCCAGCGCCTGGCAGGGATGTTCACGATCAGAGAGCGCATTAATGACCGGTACAGTTGCATAGCGTGCCAGGGTTTCGACTGTCGCATGCCGGAAGACCCGCGCTGCAATGGCATGCACCCAGCGGCTCAGATTGCGCGCCACGTCAGGAACGCTCTCGCGCCCGCCCATATCGATGTCGTTTGCCGACAGATAACTGCCGTGCCCGCCGAGCTGGGTCATGCCGGCTTCAAAGGCGACACGTGTGCGCAGTGAGGGCTTCTCGAACACCAGCGCCAGCGTCTTGCCCTGCAACGGCAGCGCCCCGTTTGCGTCGCGTGCGTGCCCGCCGTTCCGCCATTCCGCCTTGAGCGCCTGTGCGCGATCCAGCAGCGCTTCTGCCTCGGTACGGGTCAGATCGGCGGCGGAAAGAAAGTGCCTGACCATGTCGTTCCTCGTCTATTCTGCATCAAAGACAGTGTCAACGCTGACGGCGAAACCCTCCAGCAACGCCGATGTCGCCTGCGCGCCGCGCGCAAACGTTCCGTGTTCGCTGTAGACATCACCCGACAGATGTAAGACTGTGATGGTCTCGTTGAGCGGATTGACGATCCAGTATTCAGGGATCCCGCCTTCGGCATAATCGCTGCGTTTTTCGACCAGATCGCGCTCAGGCTTCTCATGACTCACGACTTCCAGCACGAGATCGGCGCCGGTCCAGAACTGTTCCTGACGGCGCGTATCACGTGCTGAACGCACCAGCAGCAGATCAGGTTCACGGTACTTCCCCGGACGAATGCGGAGACGCAATGGCGCAACCAGCACTTTACCGCCCTGACGTTCAATTGCAGCGAAGAACAGCCGGTAGAGAAAGAGGAGGATCGATTGATGACGATCGGTCGGCATCGGTAGAACTTCGATATATCCATCGGTGAATTCGATCAGAGCGCTTGCATGACCGCTCAACCACAGATAATCCTCCTCGCGCCATTGGCCCTGGCGCGGTGCAGCACTGCACACCAGGGCGTCGAGTTCTTCCTGGGAAGTGGTGATCGTTGAATGGTGCGAAACGAGCATCACCGTGCACTCTCGAATGCGGATGCGACTACTCCTGTCGATGATATACGCATTGTACCACAGAGCCAGAGTCGGGGGTGAGGGCACGGGTCGAACATCAGGGGTTTTGCGGCTTTGTCAAGCCATGTATCCTGTGAAGCACACCTTACAAAAAGATGGGCGCGTCTGTGCCGTCGGAATAACATGCACCGGAAACCGCACCTTTTGCCGCTTACCGCCTGCTGTGCGCCTGATCTTTATTTCGTGTACTATGGTTCCCGGTTCTCAGTTCCCGGTTCCCGGTTCCCGGTTCTCGGTTCCTGGTTCCTGGTTCTCAGCAAGGAGCACAGCATGTGGGGCGGTCGCTTTAACGAACAGGTAGACGCGCTCATGGCGCAGTTCAACAATTCGTTTTCGTTTGATCGGCGTATGTGGCGCGAAGACATTCGCGGCAGTATTGCCTGGGCGCGTCAACTTGCCCGCGTCGGCGTCATCTCAGCCGAAGAACGCGATACGCTGGTTGACGGTCTCAATATGGTCTATGCCGAGTTTGCCGACGGACGGTTCGAGGCGCGTGAAACCGATGAGGACATTCACACCGCAGTCGAACGTCGCCTGGGTGAACTGGTTGGCACGGTTGCCGGAAAATTGCATACCGGTCGTAGCCGAAACGACCAGGTGGCGACTGATGTGCGTCTCTGGACGTTGGGGGCGATCCGGCGCATCGACGATAGGCTACGCGCCCTGCAAACAGCATTGCTGGCGCAAGCCGAAACCGCTGGCGCTGCGCTTATGCCGGGATATACCCATTTGCAGCGCGCCCAGCCGGTGCTCCTGGCGCACTGGTTGCTGGCGCACTTCTGGCCCCTGCAACGTGATCGTGAACGTCTGGCGGATTGTGCAAAGCGAACGGCAACGCTTCCGCTGGGATCCGGCGCGATTGCCGGAACGCCGCTGATGGTGGATCGCACGGCGCTGGCTGTTGAACTTGGTATGACCGCTGTTTCGCCCAACAGTATCGATGCGGTCAGTGATCGAGATTTCATTGCGGAGTTTCTGTTTTGCGCAGCGTTGATCGGGACGCACCTGAGCCGTCTGGCAGAAGACATGATCATCTACAGCAGCGCTGAGTTTGGTTTTGTGACCCTTGCCGACGCCTACAGCACCGGTTCAAGCCTGATGCCGCAGAAGAAGAACCCCGACTCGTTCGAACTGTTGCGCGGCAAGGCGGGTCGTCTGACGGGCGATCTGATCGCGGTGCTGACCATGCTGAAAGGTCTGCCCTCCGCCTACGACAAAGATCTGCAGGAAGACAAAGAACCGTTATTCGACGCAGCCGACACCCTCGAACTTGCATTGCCGGTCGCGGCGGGCGCAGTGGCGACCGCGCGCTTTCACCCGGATCGCATGCGTGCAGCGCTCGATGATGCCATGCTGGCGACCGATCTTGCCGATTATCTGGTTGCGCGCGGCGTACCATTCCGCGAAGCGCACCACATCGTCGGCAGACTGGTGCGTGAAGCAGAGCAACGGGGTGTTGCACTGTCGGCGCTGCCGCTCGAGGTCTTTCTCGCGGCGCACCCGGTATGTGAACCCGATGTGCTTCAGGTGTTCGACTTCGACCGTTCGGTGGCGATGCGGCGCGTACCAGGGGCAACCGCGCCTGAAGCAGTGAATGAGCAGATCGCACAGGCGCGGCGCTGTGTTGAGGAGCGATGATTCTGTTGCGCTGGAGCAGTGCGCCTTCTCGCACGCACGGGTGTCGCGCCTGCACGCAGCAATACGACACATCATGGGAGCGAGGGCATCTTGCCCTCGACCGCCCCCAAGAGGATGAGACTCCCTCGCTCCGGGGCAACCAGCGCCGATGTGAACGAACACCGGTGGACTGTGCATGTCGTTCTATCAGATTTGATGGGAGACCTCCGCCACTGCAACCTGCGCTGCACGCACCGGCATCCAGAATGCGGCGAGCGTCCCGCTTCCCGGCGCGCTCTCAATGGTCAACTCGCCCCCCATCAACCGGCAGTAGCGCTGACTGATCGCCAGCCCCAACCCCGCCCCGCGCTGCTCGCGTCCAATATCCTCCTCCGCAATCGCAAAGGGAGCGAACAACGTCGCCATCCGCTCTGGCGCGATTCCCTTACCCGTATCGCGCACCCAAAACCGCAACCGTAGCCGATCCTCCTCTGCCACCTCGCACACCACCCCCACCTCCACCTCACCGTCCGTCGTGAACTTGGCCGCGTTGCTCACCAGGTTCAGCAGCACCTGGCGCACCTTCGCCGCATCCCCCTGCACCACCCCGACCGCATCCGTTCCCACCACCACCAGACGGTTCCGGTTGCGCCGGAGCAACGGGCGCACCGCAGCGGTCACATCGTGCACGATCTCCGCCACATCAAACGCCGCCTCGTGCAGCGTCGTCTGTCCGGACTCGATCTGCGCCATCTCCAGCACATTGTTCGCCAGGTCCAGCAGGTGCCCGGTCGCCACCCGGATCGCCTCCAGGTCGGCGCGCGTCTGCGCCAGGCTCTGCCGCTCGATCCCGGTTTCGAGCAGGTGGCAATACCCGGCGATCGCCGTCAGCGGCGTGCGGATTTCGTGGCTCATATGCGCCAGAAACGCGCTCTTGACGCGATTGCCGGCTTCCGCCGCGTCGCGCGCGGCGATCAGTTCCTGCTGCACCGCCAGCAGGCGCTCGTTGTTGCGTTGCAGTTCCGCCCGAAAGCGCCGCTCGGCGCTGATGTCGCGCCAGACGAACAGGCGTCCGCGGTAGGTGCGGCGCGCATCGAAGATCGGCAGAATGCGCACATCGAACCAGCGCCGTTCGGTTCCGACCGCCACCTCAACCTCTTCCGCCGCCTCGCGCACCTCGCGGTAGCGCTCGACCATTTCGGGCCAGCGCGCCAGGATATCGCGCGCGCGTTTGCCGACAATCTGCGTCGGCGGCAGCCCGATGAGTGCAGCGGCTGCGCGGTTGACCTCAACCACCCATCCATTCTCATCCACCGCCATAATCCCGTCGTTCATGCTCTGCAACACCAAATCGCGCGCAATCGGACGGATCTCGAACATACGCAACCGGAACAGATTCCAGGCGAGCATGGCGAGTGACACAGTAAAGGCAAACGGTGTGAGATCGAGCTTCCCCCAGGGACTGGAGCCTGACAAATAGATTACATTACCGATCAATGGCGCCGCGACTGCCAGGATGAGGGCGCTGATCTGTCGGTGGAAGCGTCGCGGCGTCCTCCAGATAAACCGGATGATGAAAAACGTTCCGGCAAGCAGGCAGAGGTACGAGTATGCAGTGTGAACCCAAAACCAGAGACCAAGTGTTGAGTCAAAGACGGTTAGAAAACCATTTCTGCTGAGAATGATTGATTGCCAGAACAGTCGGTGGACATCATTGGTGAGCATCATGACCATCGTCAGGACTGGAACGATGCCCAGCAGCCAGACCCGACGGCGGTTGAGCCAGGTGAACGAGTCGGTATACTCGGCGGCAAACCAGAGCCAGGCGACCGGTGCGCTGACGATACCGACGTATTCAAGTCTGACCCACCACAAAGCCGTAGAGAGTGTCAGACTGCTCAATTCCATTGCATACCCGCACGACCAGACTGCCAGACTGACGCCCATCAAACTCAGTGGCAACGCTCCCGGCAGTGATCGGCGTTGCCAGGCGTAGCCAGCGATGCCGGGCGCTGCGATGCTCAGCATGAGGAGAAGGAAGGACGTGATACTGAAACTCATGCGACTCCTCGTGCTAAGAGGAAGCGGAAACGAATACGCTGCGCCGGAAGCGTATGGCGAACTCCTGCACGGAGAAACCAATGCTCAGGAACGAGCCATCAGAATCATTTGAGAGCATTGTACCCTTGACATATATCCAATCTGTTTCCACAATGATGACAATTCGATCATTATGCTGGCGTTCCACGAGCTACTGTCGTTATTGCAATGAACACACCTCTGATTATGATTGTCGGCGCTGCCGATACAGGGCGCGCACCACTGACCGCCGCGCTCCTTCGACGCATGCTGCTGCAACGCACTATCGATGTGCGCGTTGAGTCGGCGGGGGTGCTGGGGCACGATGACGATCCGGCGAGTCCCGACGCACTCGCGGTTGCCGAACACCTGTCGCTCGACCTCAGCGCCCACCGCGCGCGCAGTCTGAGCGCCGACCTGGTTGACGCCGCATCGTTGCTGCTGGCAGTTGATCGCGGAACTGCTCGGGTTGCACGTCTGCGTTTTCCACAGGCTGAAGCGCGCATCCATACCCTGGGCGAACTCGCCGGACGTGACCGGGATATTCCCGATCCATTCAAGATGCAGATCGGTCCCTGGTTGATCTACGCGCAGGAGATCGAACGTCTGCTCCAGCAGGCGCTTCCGCGTATCATTGCCTTTCTCCCGCAAGTCCTGACTGCCCCGCCAGACAGCAAACCTCCTGCACCGTTGCCGGTTGTGGCGGAAGAACGGCGCGCGGCGGCTGAACGCACGGCCCAACTCCTCGATCTGATGACGCGCATTCCCGGTATTGTCGAGTGGAGCGCGGCGCGCGAACAGATTGAGATCACGATTGCGCTCGCTCAGGCGCGTCAAGCCGGAGCATCCGATCTGGTCGCCGCATACGGGGCGCTGTTGCGCGCCGCGCTCGCGCTGACGCCGCCTGTGCCGGGCACGGCGCATCTGGCAGCTCTGCGCGATGCCATCGCACGGCTCGAACAACCTATCACGTCAGAGGATGTCGGCAGTCTGTCAGCGCGTCTCGGCGCGTGGTCGACCCTGGCGTGATCAACCGATCCTTCACACGTTGTTCGACAATCGTTACTCCTTGCGCTATAATGCAAGGGAGTTCGTGAAACTCTTCCCAGAGATTATCGAGATACTCTTCCCGACGCCTGGGTTTGGATACCCCGACTCGACCTGATGCAGCGAGAGCGAGAGTGTCTATGACCGTGCAATTCTGGCTCCTTGGTCGTCACCCGCCATTGTTGCTGCGTCTGGCGGATCCCTGAATCCTTCCCGCCTGTTTCTTCATTAACAACCGATCTTGCGCTGGCAAGATCCGAAATGTGCCCTTTGATCGTATCAGGTATCAGAGTTTGCTAGAAGGACGAGATATGGCAGCAGCATTGACACTGTACCGTACAACGATCGGCAAAAAAGCAGTGATGGCGATCACCGGTTTCATCGGTTATGGTTTCGTCATCCTGCACATGATCGGCAATCTCAAGATTTTCGAAGGCGCCGAAGGGTTTAACGAGTATGCTCACTTCCTGCGCACTGTCGGGTATCCGCTGGTGCCGGAGCGGGGTTTGCTCTGGATCCTGCGCATCATCCTGCTGGCATCGGTGATCCTGCACGTCGTCGCCGCTATTCAGTTGACGCGGCTCGACTGGGCGAGTCGTCCCAGGGGCTACCGCGAAACACGACGCAAACAGGCGACGTTCGCCTCGCTGACCCTGCGCTGGGGCGGTCTGGCGATCTTTCTCTTCATTGTGTACCATCTGGCGCATTTTACGTTCGGGCTGGGCATTCCCAACTTCGGCGGGCACGAAACCGCCTATCAGAATGTCGTCGCCGGATTCTCGAACCCGATCAATGTCGTGATCTATATCGCCGCCGTCGGCGCACTTGGGATGCATCTGTACCATGGCGTCTGGAGCATGTTCCAGACTCTTGGATTGAACGGGCCCCGCACTGATGGGTTCTGGCGCGGACTGGCGACCCTCTCCGGCATTCTGTTGTTCCTCGGCTTTTCGACGGTGCCGATCGCAGTGATCACCGGCATAGTGCGCTAATGAGGAAAAGAGGTGCAGCGCCTTCTCACGGTTGAAGCACACTAGAAAAGGGAAAACTTATGACTACCACCGATACCAGACCGACAACGGTCCGGCCTGCAACGGAATATCTCGATCCAAAACTCAACTCAAAAATACCCGAAGGTCCCATTGAGCGCAAATGGGAGCGGCATAAATTCGAGATGAAACTTGTCAGCCCGACCAATCGGCGACGCTATACCATTATTGTCGTCGGGTCTGGTCTGGCGGGCGCCTCGGCGGCGGCGACGCTGGCAGAAGCCGGGTACAATGTGAAGTGCTACACGTACCACGATAGCCCGCGTCGCGCGCACAGCATCGCTGCGCAGGGCGGCATCAACGCCGCCAAGAACTACCGCAACGACGGCGATAGCGTTTTCCGCCTGTTCTACGATACCGTCAAAGGCGGCGACTTTCGCGCGCGTGAGGCGAATGTCTATCGCCTGGCGGAAGTGAGCATGGCGATTATCGACCAGTGCGTCGCGCAGGGTGTGCCGTTCGCCCGCGAGTACTCCGGGTATCTCGATAATCGTTCCTTCGGCGGCGCACAGGTAGCGCGCACCTTCTACGCCCGCGGGCAGACGGGGCAGCAACTGCTGCTCGGCGCATACCAGGCGCTCAGTCGCCAGATCGGTCTGGGGCAGGTCAAGATGTTCTCGCGCACCGAAATGCTCGACCTGGTGGTTATCGATGGGCGGGCGCGCGGCATTGTGACCCGCGATATGGTGACGGGTAAGATCGAGTCGCACGTCGCCGACGCGGTGGTGCTGGCAACCGGCGGGTACTCGAATGTCTTTTACCTTTCGACCAACGCCAAAGCATGCAATGCCACGGCAATCTGGCGCGCCCATCGGCGCGGCGCTTTTTTCGGCAATCCCTGCTTCACCCAGATCCATCCGACCTGTATCCCGGTCAGCGGCGACCATCAGAGCAAATTGACCCTCATGTCGGAGTCGCTGCGCAACGATGGGCGGGTGTGGGTGCCGAAGACGCCAGGTGATAAGCGTCCGCCGAGTTCAATCCCAGAAGACGAGCGCGACTACTACCTGGAGCGCAAGTATCCCAGTTATGGCAACCTGGTGCCACGCGATATTTCATCACGCGCTGCGAAGCAGGTCTGCGACGAGGGACGCGGCGTCGGTCCCGGCGGGCTTGGCGTCTATCTTGACTTCTCCGATGCGATCAAGCGTCTCGGCAGAAAGGTGATCGAAGAACGCTACGGCAACCTGTTCGAAATGTACGAACGGATCACGGGCGAGAACCCGTATGAGACTCCTATGCGCATCTACCCGGCGGTGCACTACACCATGGGCGGGTTGTGGGTCGATTACAACCTGATGAGCACCATTCCCGGTCTGTTCGTCATCGGCGAGGCGAATTTCTCCGATCACGGCGCCAACCGATTGGGCGCTTCGGCGCTGATGCAGGGGCTGGCAGATGGGTATTTTATTCTGCCGTATACGATCGCCGATTATCTGGCTTCCACAAAATTTACGAAGGTTGACACAACGCACATCGCTTTCCGTGAAACAGAAGCGGAAGTCACCGAGCGCACCAACCGCCTGCTCAACACCAAAGGCACGCGCACGGTCGATATGTTCCACCGCGAACTCGGCAAGATCATGTGGGACTACTGCGGCATGGCGCGCAATGAAGCGGGACTGAAGCATGCGCTGGAAGTCATTCCAGAACTGCGCGAACGCTTCTGGCGCGAGGTGAAGGTGCCCGGCGAGGGGAACGATATCAACCAGGAACTGGAAAAAGCCGGGCGTGTGGCCGACTTTATGGAACTTGCTGAACTGATGTGCATCGATGCGCTCCATCGCGATGAGTCGTGCGGCGGTCACTTCCGTGAAGAGCATCAGACGGAGGATGGCGAAGCGGAGCGCGATGACGAGAACTTTGCGTATGTGGCAGCCTGGGAATTCACCGGTCTGGGCACGAAACCGGTGCTGCACAGGGAACCGTTGCACTTCGAATATGTCAAGCCGGCTGTTCGCAGTTACAAGTAAGCACTGGCGTGAGCGCGGGGAGTGTGTGCTGCGCTGCGAAAAGTGGTGCGCCTCTTCGCGCCGAAACGCCCTGGAAATAGAGAGAACGCTATGAACCTCACACTCCACGTCTGGCGGCAGAAGAACGCCCAATCAGAAGGACGATTCGTGACCTACCAGGCGAAGAATATCATTCCCGACATGTCGTTCCTGGAGATGCTCGACGTGGTGAACCAGGAACTGATCTTGAAGGGTGAGGAACCAATCGCCTTCGAGCACGACTGCCGCGAAGGGATCTGCGGGTCGTGCGGCATGGTTATCAACGGCTATCCCCACGGCGGTCATCGGGGCACAACCGCCTGTCAGTTGCATATGCGCCACTTCAAAGACGGCGATGTGATCACGATCGAACCGTGGCGGGCGCGCGCCTTTCCGGTGATGAAAGACCTGATCGTGGATCGCTCGGCGTTCGACCGTATCATTCAGGCTGGCGGCTTCATTTCCGCAAACACCGGTGTGGCGCAGGACGCGAATACGGTTCTGGTGCCCAAGCAGAATGCAGACGCGGCGATGGATGCAGCCGCGTGCATCGGGTGCGGTGCGTGTGTGGCAGCCTGTCCGAATGCTTCGGCAATGCTCTTCACCGCTGCAAAGATCACCCATCTCGGTCTGCTGCCGCAGGGTCAACCTGAACGCTATACCCGTGTTGTGCGCATGGTCGAGCAGATGGACCGGGAAGGGTTCGGCGGATGCACCAACATTGGCGAGTGCGCCGCTGCCTGCCCGAAGGAAATTCCGCTCGATGTCATTGCACGCATGAACCGCGATCTGCTGGTGGCGAAGATCAAAGGGGTGAATTAGATCTGTCTATCAGGGGGAGAGGCGTTTGCCACTTGGCGCCTCTCCCTTTTTTCTGCACGATGCATCCTCATGATCGGCAACTCCTTCCATCCGGGATCGTTGAGCGCCTGTTCGATGCCTGCAATGCGATCGCGGCAGGAGTGGATGCTTCATCGGATGATGAGCGACGCCGGAGTGCTGCGCTCACCCTGGCGCGGTTGATGTTCCTGTCGTTCTCCCGCGCCTGGAAACGTCGCCACAATGATGCGCCATTCCCGTTTGTGGAAGCCAATGCAACCTTCAATACTGATACACTCCTTGCGCAGATGCCGGAGAGCATTATCGAACAGCACTGCCACCCCCGTCTGGACAATGCTGCCCTGCGTCGGGCAATGACGATCCTCGACGCGTTGCCATGGCATAGCGATAAGGTTTCTGCTGCCGGACTCACGCCAGCGCTGATCGGGCATGTTTTTGAACGTTATGTCGAGCGTAAGCGGCGTGGCATCTACTACACAGGCAACGATGTCACCACATACATTGCGACCTGCACGATTGTCCCGCGTCTGCTGGAAGCGCTCGCGCCGGAGGCGGAACGGATTGTAACCGACCTCATCCGCCGCGACCCGACACGCTATCTCCCCGCTGCTGCTCAACACGGCATCGAACGGACTCTGCCCCCCGCCGTCACAGCCGGTCTCTCGGATGTTGCCCGGCGCACCCTGTGGGACGTCGCTGCACCGGACGAGTATGCGTTGCCCGGTGAAACCTGGCGCGATGTCATCATCCGGCGCAACCGCCTGCACGAAACCGTGGCGGCGCTCCGTTCCGGCATCATCGATCCGCCGCAGATCGTGACGCATAACCTCGACCTGATCCGTCTGATGGGCGATCTGTGCGCTGAATGGGAAACCTCTCGCCTGAATGAACTCGATACAGCGTTGACGAGTCTGACAGTGCTCGACCCAACCTGCGGCTCAGGGGCGTTTCTCTGCGCAGCGTTCGATCTGCTGGCACATTTGATGCGCATCGTTGTCGAACGTCACACAGCCGGAAGCGTCGTCTCTGTTCCTGTCGGGCAGCGACTGCGCGCAATCATTGAACGCACCCTGTACGGGGTCGATGTGATGCCGGAAGCGGCGGAGATCTGCCGTATGAGCCTCTGGCTGCGTCTTGCCGCGCTTGTCGATGATCCTGATCCTCTGCGCGACCTGCGGTTCAACATCCATACCGGCGATGCGCTGACCGGTACGCTTCACCGGTCAGACAACGCAGCGTCTATTGATACAAATTATCACCAACGATCGCTGCACTGGAGTACGGCGTTTCCAGGCGTTCTGGAGCGTGGCGGTTTCGATGTCGTCATCGGCAACCCGCCGTATGTCGTGCGCAGCGGGTTGCTCTCCGATCCGGCGTTGCGCGAATATCAGACAGCAGTGACTGGCAACCTGTACGCACTGGTGATCGAGCGTGCATTGCACCTGCTGCGTCCCCACGGATGGCTCGGCATGATCGTGCCGGTCGCCTCGGTTGCAACCGACAGCATGAAGCCGTTGCAACGCCTGTATGCGCCATTGCGTCAGTGGCACAGCCACTATGCGGTGCGACCAGGGAAACTCTTCCCGAACGTTGACATGAATCTGACGATTACCATCATCCAGAAGACGCCAGCGCCAGGCGAACGCTACGTGAGTGGATACCGGCGGTTTCGCGCCTGTGAGCGTCCGCATGTATTTGACACGCTCGGCTACACGCCACTGCCCCTTTTTGAGGGACTGAATGGCATGCTGCCCAAACTCGGTTCGGCGTTAGAAGTTCGGTTGTTGCAGCGCATGCTGGCGCATGGACGCCGTGTCCGCGACTACGTCAAACCTGACGGAGCAACGATCTACTATCACTCTGGCGGTCGTTACTGGCGTAAGGCGCTGCCGGAAAAACTCTCGTCGCACTACAAACCGTTGCGGATCGAAGCACGCATTGCACCGGTGATGCTGGCGCTGCTCAACAGTCATCTCTTCTACTGGTACTGGATTGCATTTTCGAACTGTATGGATGTTGTTGCGCGGGATGTCCTGGAGTTTCCGGTGTTTCGGCTGGAAGAGGTTGATCCGGCGCCATTCGCCAGCCTGGTGGCGCACCTGCTGACGTTGTACCGCGAGGGCGCCACGACGCGCGCGCGCCGCGGCGCACGAATCCAGACCAGCGAAACGACCATCGACGCGCGGCGCGCGCGCGCGGTCGTTGCCGCCATTGATCGCCTTCTGGCGCACCATTATGGCTTCGACGACGAAGAACTCGACTTCGTGCTGAGTTACGACCTGAAGTATCGGTTGGGACGGAGCGAGCGTCTCACCGCCGATCATGCGTCAGATGACGCAGCGCACCGCGCGTATCAACGACACGCCGCGCAAGGCGCGCCACCCGTTGCCAGTCGTATGCCGAGTGATCCGTCACAATAATGACACAGTCCGCCCGCTCCAGCGCATCATCCAGGTCTGGTTCGCACTGTAACCGTAACCCTTCGACCTGCACCTCCGGCACATGCGGATCGTGGTAGGTCACCAGCGCACCCTTTTCGTGGAGCAGGTGAATGATGTCGAGCGCCGGAGACTCGCGCACATCATCGACATCGCGCTTGTAGGCGACGCCCAGCGCCAGCACCCGACTGCCTTTCACCGCGCGACCGGCGTCGTTCAGCGCATCCTGCACCTTTTGCACCCAATAGCGCGGCATCTCGGTATTGACCTCGCTTGCCAGATCGATAAACCGCGCGGTGTAGTTCAGCATTTTCAGTTTCCACGACAGGTAGAGCGGATCGATCGGAATACAATGCCCGCCCAGTCCAGGTCCCGGCGTAAACTTCATAAACCCGAACGGCTTGGTCGCTGCGGCATCGATCACCTCCCACACATCCAGCCCGAGTTTGTCGCACATGAGCAGCACTTCGTTCACCAGACCGATGTTGACGGCGCGGAAGGTGTTTTCGAGCAACTTGACCATCTCCGCCACTTCCGGGCTGCTTACCGGCACCACCTCTTCGATCGCCGTTTCGTACAGCGCGCGCGCCGTTTCCAGGCAGGCAGGGGTTACTCCGCCCATGACCTTCGGCGTATTCCGCGTCGTCCAGTCGGTACGACCGGGATCGACCCGTTCAGGCGAAAAAGCCAGGAAATAATCTACTCCGACCGTCAGGCCGCTGGCTTCGAGGCGTGGCAGGATCACCTCACGGGTGGTGCCGGGGTAGGTGGTGCTTTCCAGGACGATCAGTTGACCGGGGCGCAACCGGTGCGCAATCTGCTCGGTGACCGCCATGATCGCTGAGATGTCGGGATCGCGTGTTTTGCGCAGCGGAGTCGGCACACAGATGCTGATCGCATCCAGGTCTGAAAGCACATCGAAGTCAGTTGTGGCATCGAGCAGTCCATCGGTGCGCAGTTGCGCCACTACATCGGTCGGCACATCGTCGATATAACTGCGACCGGCGTTGATCGCAGCCACCCGTTCGGCGCTGGCATCAAGACCCGTCACGCGCAACCCGGCGGCGCCGAACACCGCAGCCAGCGGCAGACCGACATACCCGATGCCAACGATGCCGACATGCGCAGAGCGATCCGCAATGCGCTGTAATAGCCGGTCTTTAGACGATAATGCGGTCATTGTTTTTATCCTTGATACCTGGAACGGAACCACTCAATCGTGCGCGCCAGTCCTTCAGCCAGCGTGATGCGCGGCGCATAGCCCAGGGTTTGACTGATCGCCTCGATGCTTGCCAGCGAATGGCGCACATCACCCGCTCGCGGCGGATGATGATCCGGCGTCAGACGACTCCCCAGCACATGGTTGATCTGCGCTGCAAGGTCGAGCAGCGAGGTGCGTTCGCCAGCGCCGACGTTGAACACTGTTGAACAACTGGCGGGTGCATCTGCCGCTGCCAGGTTTGCATCGACCACGTTCTCGATATAGGTAAAATCGCGCGACTGCAATCCATCGCCATAGATGATCGGCGGCAACCCGCGTACCATGCGATCAATGAAACGCGGGATAACGGCGGCATATTCGGAGTGCGGGTCCTGTCGCGGACCAAAGACGTTGAAGTAGCGCAGCGCAATGGATGGCAGACCATACACGACGCTGAACGCCATGCAGTACTGTTCACCTGCCAGTTTCGACACTGCATAGGGAGAAAGCGGTTGCGGCGCCTGCGTTTCGACCTTGGGCAGCGTCGGCGTATCCCCGTAGACCGACGATGACGAAGCGAAGACCACCCGCCGCACACCGGCATCGCGCGCCGCCATCAGCACGTGGAGCGTCCCGGTCACGTTGACTGCATTGGTCGTCATCGGGTCGTCAACTGAACGTTGCACTGATGCCAGCGCCGCCTGATGAAAGACGACTTCGACGCCGGCGACGGCGCGCCGGACAGCATCGAAATCGCGCAGGTCACCCTCGATAAGTTCTATGTCGTCATGCAGATGCTTCACATTTTCGTGCCGCCCGGTCGAAAAATTATCGAACACACGCACCCTCTCGCCGCGGCGGAGCAGCGCCTCAACCAGGTGCGATCCGATAAACCCGGCGCCGCCGGTCACCAATACATGAGCCATAGATTGTCCTCGTATCAGGGAACGAAACGATACTCCAGACGCGGCGCTTGCGGTTGCACAACGGCACGCAACCCGAGCGGATCGACAGGCTGCAGATTGCGTTCCAGATTCGCCTGCAACAGATCGCGCAGCGTATTGAACGCGCGGTACCGCACCACCAGCGCATCACTCAAGCCAGCCAGGTTCTTTGCCCCCTCAATGGCATCCTCCAGATTGCCCAGTTCGTCGATCAGACCGAGCGCCTTCGCCTGACGTCCGGTATAGATCCGCCCATCGGCGAGGCGGATCACCTCAGTGCGCTCCATGCCGCGTCCTTCGACGATCACATCGACAAACCCCTGGTACGCCTCATTAACCAGCGCATTCCAGACCGCTTCTTCTTCTGATGTCGGCGGGCGCAGCGGCGACCCGATATCCTTCAGGTCGCCGCTCTTGTAGACGTATTCGCGCAAGCCCAGTCGCTCGAACGCCTCATCATAATTCAGCAGCGACACGATGACACCGAGGCTGCCGGTCAGGGTATCAGGATTGGCGTAAATGCGCTCGCCTGCCATCGAAATGTAGTAGCCGCCGCTGGCAGCGACCGTTCCCATCGAAATGACCAGATGCTTGCCCCTGTCGCGCAGTTTCTTGAGTTCGACGTACAACTCATTGCTGGCAACGACACTACCGCCAGGACTGTCAACGCGCAGCACGACTGCTTTCACCCGCGAGTCGTTGGCGGCGGTGCGGATCTGCGACAGCAACTGCTCGTGGCTCAGACCTGTACTGAAGAGACCATCCACATCCGCGCCAATGGCCCCACTGACAGTAATCACAACAATCCGATCCGTCCCGCGACCGGAAATGACTTCTTCCTGCCATCTGCTGCCCGGAACCGTCGCTGCCGAACTTCCACCGTCAAACATCAGCAGAAGCGCCATCCCGCCCAGCGGCAGAATGGCGCATGCCAGAATGATACCCAACACGATGGATACAATAATCACCCACGTCCGATCCTTGCGTGGTCGAACCGGTGTGGGTGGAAGTGTCATTTCACTCATACGCCTCTCCTTGCAACTCCAGACATGTTCCAGAGCGCTGGCAACAGAGCGTATGATACCACATTGCCGTCGCTAGCGACGGGTGAGCGGCAGATACACACGATACACCTGTTCGATGACACGCAGGATCACCGGCGGCAGTGTCGACGTATTGACCTGCACTTCCCGATTGGTGACGGTCGCCACATCGGCAGCAGTCAATACGGTGCGCAACTCCATCGCGCTCACGAACGTCGTTGGACGCTCGACGCCGTCGATCACGATCTTGCTGCTCGCGTTGAAATCTGCGCCGTAGACGGTCAATACCGTTCCGGCTTCACCCACACCCACAAACGGCGGAAGAAGGGAGAGCGCGAGCACGAGTTCATACGCGCCTGCATCGCACCCACTCCCCTGCGGCCTGCTGACGCCGCGCTGATCGATTGAGGGACAGGTTGCCGCTGCGGCGTGGTTGACCGCCGGACTCGATGCGGCAATCGCCATTGTCGGTGTGGGACCGCCGTTGTTTGCCAGCGGCGCGAGTTGCGGGTCCTGAAAGAGAATGGCGGACGCGGGTGACGTGATCAGGTTATTGATATCGTTGTTGAAATCGGGCGCCTTCGTGCGTGGGAATTGAATGTTGCCGCCGCCGTTGGTCAGCGGTCGGTTCGTATGGTACCCCTGATACTCGGTAGTCACCGGGTTGGTGTGGGTCGGATCGAGACGGTTGTCGTAGAAGATCGAACCGATCAGGGTCACTGATGCCTGGTTGCTGGCAAAGACCGCTCCGCCCTGAAAGGTTGCAAAGTTCTTTGCAAATGTGACGTGACTGATGTCAATCGTTCCCCGACTGATGATCAACCCGCCGCCCTGACCGACGATATTTGTTCCGGCGGTCGCTGCACGATTGCTGAAGAAGGTCGAGTTGATCACCCGTCCGCGCCCATTGAGCGTCATCCAGACGCCACCCCCCTGTTTTGGCGCATAGTTGCCGTTGAAGGTCGACTCGCGGATCTCGATGTTATCTTCGTTGCTTCCGCCTGCCCAATCGTCTTCGATATGATAGATAGCGCCGCCGTGCCCTTCGGCTGGCGGTGCATCGAGCACCCGATTCCCGGTGAATGTCGAGCGCGCATAGGTGGCTTTGGTATTGAGATTGTCAGAGATCGTCACCTTGATGGCGCCGCCGCCGCGTGTGGCGCTGTTGTCCTCAAAGATGCTGCCGCAGATATCGACGGTATTGCTGGTGATCGGGTTGAAATCGTTGCTGACGCCATCGAGGTGCAGGGCGCCGCCATGCCCGCGCACAATGCCGCCCGGCGTCGAGTCGGAGGCGCGGTTGTTGCCGAAGCGCGAGTTGAACACCTGCAATCCCGTGGCAATACCGCCGAACGCACCGCCATTGCCCGCTTCGTTATTGATAAAGACCGAACCGACAATAATCGTTTCGTAGATATTGCCAGCATAGATCGCCCCGCCTTGATTGTCTTCATCAGTGATGCTGGTGGTGCGATTATTCTCGAAGACCGAATTGATGATGTGCAGGCGCGTCCCCGGACTCGTCACCCAGATTGCTCCACCGCGCGCTTTGTCGTCCTGGGTCCTCGTGGCAGCCGGTGCGCGCCCATTGATGAAGCGCATGTTCTGGATCACCAGGTCATTGCCGGAGGTTTTGTCGATATGCGAGCCGGGAGTAAATGGTTTTTCCAGAATACGGGTAACGCCGCCGCCATCGAGGGTGATCAACCCTTTCCCATCGATCACAATATCGCGGGTGGCGGACGTGACCAGCGGCGATGTGATTGGAATCGTGACCGGGTTGGGTCCGCAATCAAAGGTGATGTGCCCGCCATTTGTCAGCGCCGCCTGGAGCGCTGCCTGGGTACAGGTGGTGAGAACGGCGGGATTGACGAGCGTCACCGGAGCGATCGGCGCAGAACACGATGCAGGCGGCGCACCGGAAGCGCCAGCATACGCTGGCGAGGAACGGTACGACGCTGTGACGACGATAGACACTCCCATAATCATCACCACTATGGCAAGAGCCATCCGAAACCATCTGCGTGGATGCATGCATTACCTCTGGGCTACATCTGTCGATTTGGAGCATCGTGGGCGCCAGAACGGGCAAGGTGACGCCATCCCTCCGAAAGCGGAATGTCTGGCGCACCTTGGCGCTTTCCATCGTTTTTTACTGTAAATTGACGACGTGTGCCGATCAATAGTACCAACCGCCCGATGCGTGCTACGACCGATGCCAGCAATCTATCTATATTGCCGCCAGTGGCATACTGCGGCGAAGTGTGGTACCATGACCTTGTGATACATTCACCAACAACACAGCGCCTGCCTCTCAGCCTGATCCTGATCGGGCTGATTACTGCCCTGATACTGTCATCGTGCACAGCGGCTTCCGCTGATTCCACCGACTCCGTCCCTGCGGCACCGGTGCGTGTCCAGGAAGCATACTTCTACAAACCGCCACGTGATGGAACAACGGCGCAGGACCTTGCTGCACGCGCTGATCTCATCATTCTCACCCGTACTGATGAGCCGTTCCGCGACGCAGTGCGTGACGCCGGTTATTCTGGCATCATCTTGCAGTATATGCTTGCCGCCGAAGTCAGCGGCCCCGTCGATGCGGTACGCGCCGATGCGCCCTGCAATGCGCAGCACCGTCCCTGGCGGAATCAGGCGGCGTTTCGTGTCGGCGAGTTCTGTGCGCTGATCCACCCCAATGACGATTGGTTCCTGCACAATGCCAGGGGGGAGCGTCTCTACACGAACTGGCCCGGTCATACCGGCTATTTTTACCATATGAACCCCGCCAGTCCGGGGTGGCGCGCTTTTCTGATTGCGCGTTTGCGGCAGGCGCTCAACGGTGATGCCCAGGAACCGGCGCTGGGGTACGATGGCGTCTTCCTGGACAATGTGGCGTTGAGTCTGTGGAAGTTGCGCGCACAGGTCAGCAACAGCGACGGCGTGGTGCGCGAGTTCGAGACCGATGACGCCTACCGCGCGGCGTGGATCGGGTTGTTACGCGACCTGTCGGACGCGCTACGCCCGACGTGGCCCGTGTGGGCAAACCTGATCGTCGACTCTTCCCCCAGCCAGGGTTGGAACGACTATCTCTCCCACCTGGATGGAGTGATGGTGGAAGCGTTCGCTACCGGGTGGCGGAACAACGTACCGCCGGATCAGTGGGAGCGAGGGTTGACGCAGGCGGAAGAGACGCTCCGGCAGGGCAAGGGATATCTGGCGGTCGTTCAGGCGCGCGATCAGGCGCTTCTCCCGTTCGCCCTGGCGTCTTACCTGCTGATCGCTGATGGGCGCCACGCCTTCTTTCGCTATGCTGAAAAGGGCGATTACGCGATCTACCCGCACTATCCGTTACTCGATATCGACCTGGGTGCGCCTGAAGGTCCGCGCTACCGGCAGAACGACGGCGCCTGGCGACGCGATTTCGCCCGCGGCTACGTGGTTGCATATCCAGACACGAAAACCGCCCGGATCGTTCTCAACGGCGAAACCCTCACAGAATAACTACACGCTCTCGACGGTCGCCGTGACACTCAGCGCCGCGAGCATGTCGCAGATTTCGTTCAGGTAGAGAGCATTCATCACCAGAACGACATCTGGTTGATAGTCGCGCAGAAGATCCGGCGCAACGATCTGTTGCCCGCTGCCAGCGACGAATTTGCCCTGCTTGCGCGGGTTCACATCGACAACCAGCGTTACCGCCTGAAGATCGCGGAAAATGTTCAGGAATGTGACGCCTTTTGAGCCGGCGCCCCACACCACTGTGCGCGCCTTACGTTGCACAAGGTCGCTCAATCGGGTGCGCCATTCGTGCACCTTTGCGCGATACCGCTCGCCAAACGTCTGCACATCGCGCGCCATCTGCTCGAAGTCCAGCCGGGTGCGCGCCGATGGCAACACTTCCCCAGATGCCGGTTGCGCCTCGATAGCCAGAAACTGACCGCCAAACTCCTCACGCACATCGAGAATGTGAAAACCGGACACTTCGAACAGATACGTCAGCGATGCCGGGCTGAAGTACGAACAGTGCTCATAGATGATGTCCCAGATCCCCAGATCGCGCAGTGTCCAGAGCACATTTGGAACCTCAACATATACCACCGGACTGCGATCAGGTCCGATCGCGCGCCGAATCTCTGCGAGAAACGCACGTGGATGGTCGATATGTTCAAGAACGTGGCGGCACACGATCAGATCTGCCGGTTCGTGGGCATACGCCTGGCTGAAAAAATCAACGACGAAACGCACATCTGGTTCCGCAGCGTCACGCTCCGGGTCAGGGACATAACTCTTATCGAAACCGATCCCGCGATTGCCGCCCGCACGACAGATCTGGCGCAGAAAATCGCCCTTGCCGCATCCGATCTCAAGAATATCCTTTCCGCGCAGATCATAACGTTCGATCAAGCGCTCCGCCAGATCGGTTGCATATTGCTGAAAGCGCCCTGAAAAGTGGAGTGAATTTTCGTACTGCTGCGAATAGTCCATATTGGATGGATCGAACGCATAGTTGGAGATATGACTGCATTGCGGGCAGTACCCCAGCATCAGGTCGCCGCGCGGCGCCTGCAATGCTGCCTCGCGCGACTCCCACAGCACGTTGCAGTAGATCGGCATCTGCGGCACGTCCATGAACATTGTGAGGCTGCGGGATCCACAGATTGGACACGACAGCGTCTCGTCTGCCGGTCGTTGCCAGAAGGAAGCAGGATCAGGATGTGTCACTGTTGACCTCATTCACACGGTATGGCGACGAAGAGCATGGTGTTTCGCCAGCAAGCGCGTCCTGCATCATCGCCACCAGCATACGCGCGTGCTGCGTCGGGTTGAAACGCTGGAGGGCGTCCTCGCGCGCCTGTGCAATCATTCGTTCGACCTCTGATGCATTCGCCGGATCGAACGCCCAGCGCAACGCCTCGACGTAACTGTCGGGTGAACCGGTGACGATCAATCCGTTCTCGCGGTGACGAACATAGTCACGAACACCAAAAGCATCATTGACAATTACCAGTTTCCCAAGCGCCATTGCGTTCAGATAGGTTTGCTGCCCGCTTGCGCGCTTTGTTCCCATGCGCAGCGGCACAACCACAACACTCGCACCACGCAGCAACTCTGAAAATACGTTCGTCGGCACCTGCCCGGCACGCACATTTGATGGAAGATTCGGGTATCCGTCAAGTTTGCGCGTTGCGCAAACAAACTGATATTCAGGCAGTGCGCGTGCTGCCTCAACCAGCGGTCCGTAATCACGAAATGAGTTGCCGCCAGCAAAGATGTATGTTCCTCGTTCGACCGGTTTTGCACGTTCTTCTTCCGTCAATAGACATCATCAAGATTTAGTGATATACTATTTTTGTACAATCTGAAAATGGAGAAAAACGATGTGTAAGTATCGATCCATTATCGAAAATCCGGAGAAATTACGCTCTATGACCGGACTGACCGTTGAAGAGTTCCACGCGCTGGTTCCGATCTTCCACGCCGCATTTGAAGCGTATATGAAACGTCGCACGATTGATGGCCGCGTCCGATATTGTCGTCGCTACGTCTCGTATGCAAACTCGCCGCTTCCGACAACAGAAGATAAATTGCTCTTTATTTTGACCTACTTAAAACAAAACCCAACGCAAGTGATGCACGGACACCTCTTTCAAATGAGCCAATCAAACGTAAGCAAATGGGTGCATCTTTTGCACGGAGCGCTGAACTATGCGCTTTCACAGCAAAATCTCCTGCCTGCGCGCACTGCCGACGACCTGGCGAGGCGATTGCAGGAAGAACCGTCGTGTGAAGAACCGTCGTGTGAAGAACCGTCGTGTGAAGAACCGTCGTGTGAAGAACCGTCGTGTGAAGAACCGTCGTGTGAAGAACCGTCGTGTGAAGAACCGTCGCATGCGACAAAAGCGCCCCCCTTTTTATCCATGACGGCGTAGAACGTCCCATTCGCCGTCCAAGCGACAAAGTCGACCGGGAGTTGTATTACAGCGGTAAGAAGAAACGACATACGCTTAAGAACGTTCTCATCATTGATGAGTTTGGCTCTATTCACTTTTTGAGTGACACCTACGAAGGAAGGGTCCACGATAAATGTATTGCGGATGAAGCGGGATACACCCTTCCAAACGCGAGCATTCTCTATCAAGACGCCGGATTTCAAGGATTTACCCTGCCTGGCGTCCAGATTATGCAGCCAAAGAAGAAGCCGCGCAATGGAACCCTCACGCCGCAGGAAAAGGAGGAAAACCGGCGTATCTCATCCGTTCGCGTTCGTATTGAACATGTTATCGGCGATATCAAGCGGTATCGAATCATTCACGACATTATCCGCTTCAGTTGTTCCGAATTTCGGGATATGGTCATGGAAACATGTTGCGGGCTGCATAACTTCCGAATTTGGCTGAAACGCAAAAAGCAGTCCAAAAATCAAAACGAATCTTGATGAAGTCTAATGTATACATGTATGGAACAAAGCGAACTTTGTTCGGATCGATGCCCCAGATCATCGGAAAGAGGCGTTGTTCATCGCTCGACAGCAGCGCGTAGCGACTGATTGCGCGATCAGCGAATCGCACGATCATGCGGTCGACAACGGCGCGCCAGCCAGAGTTGGGTTCCCATGCTTCGCCACAGAAGACGATGGTTGGACGCCAGCGACATGGAAGAAAACTCAGCAGGAACACTGCCAGCACTTCCGGTTTGAATCGCCCGCGACCGGTGAACAGCAGTAGACCTTTGTAGCGCGTCGCTGCCTGCAAAACCCCCCAGAGCAGAGCAAGTTCACCGCGCAGATTGTAGCCGGTCTCATATCTCCAGGGCGGCATCGCTATTTTGCTGAACATCGCAGCGAACTCCGGAATACCCAGAAGGTAATCCAGCGATGTGCCGCATCCGGTGCGGCGCGTGATGTGGGTCAGCACGGGAAGCCCTCCTCTCATCTTTTCCGCCTCACATAGCGGCACGGGGTTGGGCGACGTTGTTGACGTGACCCCCAGACCGGATCATGGTCGCGTGACCAATGGAAGCCAGATACGCTGCTGAAGTTCGCCTGTGTCCAGCGATGGTTGCACGGTGATGTCGCCAAAACTTGCGTCTACGTGGTGCGCCACCAGCAGCAATGATCCCTGACTCAGCGGTTGATCGCCCGCTGGCGCCGTTCCTGCCACCGTCCATCCGACCGGTTCCGTTCCGCCTGCGGGCCACACCTTCAACCAGTACCGGTGAGCGCCGCCAGTATCGGTCTGTACCCGCATTTTGAAGATGTACGTTTCGCCAATCGTCAACCGCATGGCGGTCAGATCGCGTGCAAATACCGTTGTTGCGCCGGTGTCGAGGTGCAGGTGAAATATGCGCTGCGATGAACTGCTGTCCGGAAAGCGATCCAGGCGGTACCACCCCAGCGCCCCCATTGGATAGTACACCCAGCGCGGCTGTGTTTCCGTAGCGGGTGGCGCGTCCCAGTGCCCCTGCCAGCGCAACAGCAGCCCGACTCCCGGTCCGCCGCTGTTCGGTCGCTGTCCGCGGTACATATCGATCTCATGAATGGTGACCGGCACAGTCACTTCGTAGTTCTGCCACGTGACATCCCCGATTGCCAGCAACCGGTCGTAGCCGGTCCACACCGGGCGCACGCTGTCCGCTTCTAACGCCCACAACCCATCGACCGGCTGAGCTGCGTCGCTGACCTGCTCTGTGGTTTGCCAGTCAACGGCATAGGGAAGCGGCCAGGTCGCTCCTGCCACATAATTCAGCGTTACTGTCCGGGTACTGGTGTTTCCAAGCCGATCGACCGCCGTGATCTCCAGGGTATTCGCGCCCGGCGTCAGTTCGTTCCGGTCGATCTCGATATTGAACTCCCCCGCAGTATACACTCTGCGCCAGTTCCGCTGCGATTCAGGATAGGACCCTGGTCCTGGCATCAATGACCGATCAGCGCCCCCGTTCAGGCGATAGCGCAGGGGCCAGGCCGGTGTGTTGAAATTGCTGAATGTGGTGTCGAACCCATCACTGTCGCTCACCATTCCCATCACATTGATCCAGCGCTGCGGCGCGCCGCGCGCTCCGAAGGTCTGAGTATCGCCGCCCCATACGTCGATCACCGGGTTGCTCCCCACCGCCGTCGGCAGGACGCGGAACACGCCGGTTGCGCGCCGTTGATTCCCGGCGACATCGGTGACGGTGAGGGTATAATGGTAGGTCGTCGCCGGTTGCAAGCCGGGTATGGTGAAACTGTGCGACTGACTCAACGGACTGCTCAGCGTCCCGCCCGACGCGGTACGCGAGGCGTAGGTCAACTGCGCCGTCGTCGGTTCGTCGGTAAAACCCCGCACGGCAAATGTGGTTCCACTGACAGTATGCGGCGGCATGGCGAGCAACGGCGGGGTGACATCGGTGAACGACAGCGGATCATCAGCGAGCGGGGCGCTTGCAACGTGGAAATAATCGATTGCGGCAGTGAACGGCTGCGCGTAGCGGTTGGTTGGATCCGCATTCCCCGCGAACACGCCCACGCTGGTCACTGTCAGCGCAATGGCTTCGGTGTGGAATGTCGTCCAGTTCGTCCCGTCGAACGAGTAGTGAAACTGCCAGTTCGCGCCGCTACGCGTTATGCGCAACCAGGTCGGATGACCGGGGTTGGTCAGCGAGCTGGATTTGAGCTGCGTTCCGCTCCCGCTGGTGATCCGTCCGACGAACAGCTGCACCTGCTCGACCCCTGCGCTGGTGCGGTTGCTCGAAATATCGAAGCGCACGTAGTTGTTGTCGTCCGCCTGCGCAATCAACCCCTGCATCGCAATACGCCCGCTGACCCGCGAGTTAAACTTTGCGATGACATCGAAGTCGACGTCTGCTGTCGTTTGCAGCAAGCGCACCGCCGTGTTGCCAGCATTCCATGGATCATGCGGCGGACCATCGGGAACGATGAGCCGAATATCGGTTCCGGTGAACGCATAACTGGCGTCGTTGCGCGGGTTGACGAACGTCCAGGCGCCGAGACCGCCGGTGCGGTTGAAGTCGTCGGACACGAGCGAACCCGATGCCGGTGTTATCACCGATGCGGGCGCGCCGATAGACGGTGTTGGCGTGGCAGTTGCTGCCGCTGTCGTGAAGACCTGCGGCGCGGAGAAGGCATTCGTTCCGTCGGCGCGGTAGGCGGTGATCCAGAACCGGTAGGTTGTGGCAGGCGCCAGGTCGAGCAGCACGGCGGTATGGGCGAACCCATCGCCGCTGGAAGGCGCCGTTTCTGTCCAGGCGCCATCGGCAGGACCGTAGAAAACAGCGCCGCCGGCAAAGTGGTTGGTTGTCCAGCGGACGGTGGCGCTGCCATTGCTCAGCGTGACCTGGATGTTCTCGATACGCAACGATGGATCGGCGGAAGCTGCCAGCGCTCCTGGCAGAAGCACAAGGATGATTGCAAGCAGATAACGGATCGGCATAGTAGTGCACCTCATGCGCTGACGCGGACGTCAGCGTAGTTCCACGTCCGATACTCCGACAACCGGCAGCATTATGGAGATTGAGAAATAAATCCGGTATACCGCGCTAGCCGTGGGGCTGAAGCCCTCGGCCAGGCGAGGCGAAGCCCGCCTGCGCGGGCTATACCGGATTATTTTTTCAAAGACCATTACGCACCGGTAACCGCGCTGGCGAACATCTCCACCGTCACCACGTCCGCTGACACGCCCAGACGCGCCAGATCGCGCTGGATTTCGTCGCGGTAGATCGGATTCATCACAACAACCACATCTGGTCGATACTCGCGCAAAAATGTCGGACTGACGATCTGCTGCCCGGTTCCTGCCATGAACATGCCATGCTTGTGCGGATTGATGTCCACGGTATACGTGATCTCACGCTCGATGCCAAGCGTGGTGAGGAACGCGACCCCTTTCGATCCCGATCCCCACAGCACCACCCGTCGCCCGGCAGCGTACTGATCGTTGAGGTACGACCGCCAGCGGTGCAGCACCTGCGGCGCTTCACGACGCAGCGTTGCAACCCCCGCAGCTGTGCGATCCAGGTCATCCTCCAGACCGGGGAAGGTGCGCCCAGCGCCACTGCCCGGTTGTGCCTCGATCATCAGATACTGGTCGCCGTAGTCGCGCCACAGGTCGATCACATCAAACCCGCACTGCCGGAAGAGACGCGCAAGCGAACCAGGGGTAAAGTAGGAACAATGCTCATAGTAAATATCCCAGAACCCGATCTCCTCCAGCACGCGGGTTGTGTCTGGAATCTGGAAGAAAACCGTTGTGTGGGGCTGATCGGCAAGCGTGCGTCGAACCATCCCCACAAACGCAGCCGTCTGATGGATGTGCTCCAGGGTCATCTTGCAGACGACGAAATCTGCACGCAGATGGGCGTATTTTTCGGAATAGAAATCGGTGATGAACGTCACACGCTCGCTGGGGCGCGCCAGGCTGCGCTGCGCAACATACGCCGGGTCGATGCCGATGCCACGATTTTCGCCCAGGTCGCACAGCAGAGTGATGAACTCACCTTTGCCACACCCGATTTCAATGATGTCCTTCCCGTGCAGGTCGTAGCGTTCGATCACATGCTCTGCCAGCCGGCGCGCAAACGCATTGAACGTCGGCGAATACCCCTGCGTTTCTTCGTAGCGTTCGGAATACTCGTGGAGCGACGGATCGAAGGCTGTATTGCTGATGAACCCGCACGCCTGGCAAAAGCCGAGGCGAATATCGCCGCGCGGATAGGCGATGGCTTCCTCGCGGGTGGGGAGCAGCAGTACGCTGTGCACCGGCACACGCTCCAGTTCGTAGAAGATCTCCATTCCGACAGCGCCGCAACTCGGACAGGGTATGGCAGACATGGCGTTCCTCTTTCACACAAGCAGCATGCTACACAATGATCGGATTGGGAATAGGAATGATGAACTTACCGCCGCGCTGCCGATACTCCGCCTGCTGGCGCAGGATCTCGTCGGCAAAGTTCCACGCCAGCAGCAGAACATAATCCGGTTGCTGCTCAAGCAGCGCCGTCGGAGGGACAATCGGCAGATGGCTGCCGCTCATGAACTTGCCCTGCTTGTACGGGTTCAGGTCGGCGACAAAATCGACCAGTCGGGTGTCGATCTGGCAGTATGCCAGCAATGTGGTAGCTTTGGCGGCGGCGCCATATGCAGCGATCCGTTTGCCCTGCCGCTTCAGCTCGTGCAGCAGCGCCATCAGTTCGTCACGAATAGTGCGCACCCGATCGGCGAACGAACGATAGAAATCAACCCGATCCACGCCGCGCTCGCGCTCCATCGCCAGCAACTCCCGCACCCGCTCACCAACATCCTCGCGCCGCGCAACGAACAGGCGCAGCGATCCGCCGTGGATCGGCGTGCGCTCCACGTCGTTGAGGTACAGACCATTGGCGCGGAACAACCGGTCGAGCGCCGTCACCGAGAAGTAACAGAGATGCTGGTGATAGATGGTATCGAACTCGCAGTGATCGACCAGATCGACCACATACGGACACTCGATCACCGCAATACCGTCATCCTTGAGCATAATGCGGATGCCGCTCACGAAACCATTGAGATCGGGCACATGCGCCAGGACATTGTTTGCCAGAAAGACATCGGCAGCCTTGCCCTCGTTGCGCAATTGCAGCGCCAGTTCTCTGGTGAAGAACGTATTGAGGGTGGGAATGCCGATCTTCTGTGCTGCTTCCGCCGGAGCGCGCGCCGGATCGATGCCGAGCACCGGAATGTTGCGTTCGACGAAGTTCCGCAGCATATAGCCGTCATTGCTGGCAGCCTCAACCACCAGGCTCTCCGGTCCCAGCGGACGCGACGCCATGATCGCCTGGGCGCTGCGGGCAAAATGGTTCAGCAATGATTTCGAGACCGACGAAAAGTAGGGGTATTCGGCATAGAACAGCACTTCGGGATCAACAGTTTCCTGGATCTGGAGCAGCGCCGAATCCGGACAAAACACCAGCGTCAGCGGCGCGAATGGCTCCTTGCCGCCGAGTTGATCCGCCGTGAGCAACCGATCCGCCAGCGGCGTGACGCCGAACGACAGGATCGGCAGCAGATTGGGCGAACCGCTGGCGCGGCAGCGTTGTTCAACACGGTACAGCATGGCAACATTCCTCATCTATCACTACGCCGCTACGCCGATCCAACCGCCAGCGCCTGCTCAGACCGGCGCAACGACGAGTCGAGTCGTCCAGACGCGATCAATTTGCGAATATGGTCGATACGCTTGTACCGCGGACCCTCAAAATCTTCGAGTTTCAACCCGATCGTGCGGTAGGCGTCGTAGAGTTCCTGCGCGCCCTTTCGCGCATCCCAGGCGGGCTGAAAATTCGGCAGCACGCGCTGAATCTTCGAGCAATCGACGCGGTAATTCCGCTTATCGGGTTGTGCGCCCTCGGCGAACTGAATCCGGCATCCGGGCACCGTCTCATACACAATCTGCGCCAGATCGCGGATGCGATAATTATCCTCATTGCGCCCGACGTTGAACGCCTCGTTGTGGATCAACTCGCGCGGTGCTTCGAGCACGGCGATAAACGCACGCGCAATGTCGGCGATATGCACAATGGGTCGCCAGGGCGTGCCATCGCTCTTCAGGTAGACCAGACCCGTCGTGTATGCCCAGGCGACAAGGTTATTCAGCACCAGGTCGAAGCGCAGGCGCGGCGATACGCCATAGGCAGTAGCATTGCGCAAATATGTCGGGCTGAAGTCGGCATCGGCGAGTTTCGCCAGGTCTTGCTCAACCAGAACCTTCGAGCGCCCGTAGGGGGTCACCGGATTGAACGACGAGGTTTCGTCCAGCATATCATCACCGGCAGCCCCATAGGTGCTGCACGACGACGAGAAAATGAAGCGCTTGATACCCGCCTGCCTTGCCAGCATCGCCAGGCGTACCGACGCCAGATAGTTGATCTCGTAGGTCAACTGCGGATCGAGGTCGCCGAGCGGATCATTTGACAGACCGGCAAGGTGCATCACGGCATCGACGCCGTGCAGATCGGACGCTTCGACATCACGGATATCTTTCCGAATCTCCGGAACCTCGACCGGCGGCTCGCCAAATGTGCAATCCTCGAACAGATCGCTATCCAACCCGATCACCTCATAGCCGCGTTCGAGCAGCATCGGTGTGAGCACCGTTCCGATATACCCTTTGTGTCCTGTGACTAACACGCGCATGGTTGCATCCTTTCAGCACATTCCCATCGGATACGGCGACGCTACTCCCAGATCTTCCAGGGTGCTTTGCCGGTTTGCCAGAGACTTTCGAGCAACTTTTTATCGCGCAGCGTATCCATACACTGCCAGAAGGAGGTGTGTTTGTATGCCATCAGTTGCCCTTCGCGCGCCAGGCGCTGCAACGGCTCACGCTCCCAGGCGGTATCGTCGCCGTCGATATAGTCGAACACTGCCGGTTCGAGCACAAAGAAAGCGCCGTTGATCCATCCCTCGCCGGTCTGCGGTTTTTCGTTGAACTCGGTGATCCGATCCCCGTCCAGTTCCAGGTGCCCAAAGCGCGCCGGTGGACGCACGGCGGTCAGCGTTGCCAGTTTGCCGTGTGAGCGGTGGAATGCGAGCAGGGCATGCAGATTGACATCCGAAACACCATCGCCCCAGGTCAGCATAAAGGTCTCATTGCCGAGGTACGGCGCTAGGCGCTTGATCCGCCCGCCGGTATTCGTCGGAATGCCGGTATCGATCAATTCCACATTCCAGTCCGGACGATAGCCGCCATTCATCTCAACGACACCGGAGCGCAGGTTGACCTTCAGATTGCTGTTGAGCGAGCAGTAATCAACCATGTACTTCTTGATGACTTCCCCTTTGTAACCGAGGGCGATGACGAAGTCCTTGAAGCCATAACAGGAGTAGTGCATCATGATGTGCCACAGGATCGGGCGACCGCCGATCTCGACCATTGGCTTCGGTTTAACTTCGGTCTCCTCCGAGAGGCGCGATCCGACCCCACCTGCGAGAATAGCGACTTTCATAGCGAGTTCCTCCGTGCAATCGTTGTAAGATTCGTTCTGCGTATGCGACGTAGCGCGCGTCCCCCCAGTTGACGTCCGGCATGCACGACATCATTCCCCATCCGCGCCCAATTGTGATCGGAGACGATCCAGTGCAGCAATGCGACATAGCAGCGTCGCGTCTCTTCCGGTGGGAGGGGTGTTGCGCGAATAGCTTTGATGTACTCGTAGAGCGTGCGAAAATGCGGCATCACGATTTTGCCTTCGTTCGCCGGATCGAACCAGGCGGCGCGGGCGCGCAGTTTCGCCGCGCGCACCGACTGCGCCGGGTGACGGCGTGAAATGAACAGATGCTCAGGCGCTTCATAGAAGGGTCCGAGCAACCCCAGCCGCGCCAGCAGTATTCGATCCGATGGCACATACGCGCCTATCAGCGGCGTGCGTCGCAGCACATCGGCGCGTATGACGCCGAACACCTGAAAGCAGGGATGCCCGATACAGATCAGGTCGTGAAAGCGAACGCTCGCCAGTGGCGATTCAGTGCGCAGACGTTCATCGTAGGTGTACAGCGTATGACCTGCCGGGTCGATGACACGGGTGCGACTGAAGGCGAGCACAACCTGCGGATCATGGTCGAGCGCCGCCACGCACCGTTCAAGAAACGTCGGTGCGATCAGATCATCGTGGGCATGCCATTTGAAATACACGCCGCGCGCCAGACTGAAGGCATGGTTGAAATTCCACGCTGCACCGCGATTGATCTCGTGGCGCACATACCGGACGCGGGGATCGTGCGTCGTGTACGCACGGCAGATCTCTGGCGTGGCATCAGTTGAGGCATTATCTGAAATAATCACCTCAAAATCGCCAAATGTCTGCGCCAGGATGGAATCAATTGCCTGACTCACATAGTTCTGCCCGTTGTAGACGGGGAGCGCAATACTGACACGCGGTACATTGTTGCTCATGCCTTTATGCACCCTTATGACCTTCCCGCCGATTTTCCGCCTTATGTCGCCCAGGTTGCTTTATGTATCACCAGACGGGTCGCAACCGCGAGGTCGTTCAACATCTCCCGGCGCGTTCGCCGCAACCACCACTGCATATGGGCATAACAGAGCAGACGATCGTGCCATGCCAGCGGCACACGCCCGATCACGCGCAGGAGTTCGATCGTCCACCGCCAGTGAGTCAGCTCGATCTTGCCGCGATTACGCGGATCGAACCAGACCTGACGCTTCTGATAGTCACGATTTGCCTGCACTGAGGCTTCCTCGTGATCGCGTCGCAGGAAAAGATATTCCGGCACTTCGTAGAATTCGCCCCGCAGGATCAACTCAGCCAGCAGGATCATGTCCGACGACGAATAAGCGCCGATCAGCACCGTCTGGCGCAATACGTCGGTGCGAATGAGCCCAAAGATTGCATTGATCCAGTTACGCGCCACCCGCAAATAGGCATAATACCGGGAGAACACCGAAGCCTGGCGAAAGTGCAGGCTGTCTTCATCGTAGCCAATCACGCGATCGTGTTCATCGATAAACACGGTTTTCGAGTGACAGAGTACAACGCCAGGATGAGCATCGAGCGCGGCGACGCACTGTTCGAGATAGGTTGGCGCGAGCAGATCATCGTGGGCATGCCACCTGAAGTACATACCGCGCGCCAGATGAAACACGCGGTTGTAGTTTGGCGCAGCGCCCAGATTGCGCTCGTTCCGCACATACCGGATACGGGGATCACGCGCCATATACGCGCGGCAGATCTCCGGCGTGGCGTCGGTTGAGGCGTTATCCGAAATAATCACCTCAAAATCGCCAAATGTCTGCGCCAGGATCGACTCCAGCGCTGAGGCAAGGTACCGCTCACCGTTGTATACCGGCAAACCGATGCTCACTCGCGGAGTTGGGGCTTTCTCAGTTCGATTGACGACCATACGATGTGTTACTGCCGTTTGTGAGGATTTCATACGCTGGAATAGCTGCGATCTCTACTATAAACGGTCGAGAGAACGATTTCAATTACAATCTGTTTATTAGTCCGGGAATAACTGAATAGTATTGTTTAACATTCCTTCATTCTTCAAACAAAGTACGTTCAACAATTTCGCACACAACATGCGCGACAGTGATATGCACTTCTTGAATGCGCGCTGTATTGTGCGATGGAACGCACAGACAGAGATCGACGTGGTCAACCAGCGTTCCGCCCGATGCGCCGGTGAATCCGACGGTTGCCATGCCGCCGTTGCGCGCGGCGCGCATGGCGGCAATGACGCTTGCCGAGATGCCGCTGGTGCTGATCCCGATGACCATATCGCCGGGGCGTCCCAGCGCCTCCACCTGGCGGGCAAAGACGCGCTCGTAGCCGTAATCATTGCTGATAGCTGTCAGAATTGAGGTGTCGGTCGTCAAAGCGATTGCTGGCAATCCGTGTCGTTCACGGCGAAAGCGGCTGACGAACTCGGCGGCGATGTGTTGCGCATCCGCTGCGCTGCCGCCGTTGCCGCACAGCAACAGTTTGCCGCCACGCCGGAATGTCTCGACAACCCGTTCCGCAATCGCAACAATCATCGGCGCCTGCGTCTCGATGGTGCGGCGCTTGACGTCGATGCTCGCTTCAATCTCATCGATCACCCAGCGGGTGAAAGAGTCGGATGGTGAGTTCATACACAGTTCCTGAGTTGCATGTTACACGGTCCCATCACGTGCCATCAGCGAGCGACCGTGCGTCAGCGCCGCTTCGTACAATCCGATGTACGTCTGCGCCACTGCATCCATGGCATAGCGCTCGACAATGCGCTGCCGCGCACGCTCGCCCCACACTGGCATGCTGAGTGCTTCCGGCAGTGCCCGCACGAGCGCATCAACATCCTCCGGCGCAATCAGTCGCCCGTTCTGTTCATCATCGATCAGTTCCGCCGATCCGCCAACCCGCGTTGCAATACAGGGGAGACCACATGCCATCGCCTCGAGGAGGGCAACCGGCATGCCTTCGGTGCGCGAGGGAAGTACAAAAGCGTCAGCTGCCCGCAAATACGGTGCGGTATCGGTTGTGCTGCCGGTGAAGATCACCGACCGATCAAGCCCCAGGCTGTGCGCCTGCTGCACCAGGCGCTCACGCAGTTCACCATCGCCGACCAGTACCAGACGGGCATCGGCAAGCACGGCATCACGTTGCGCCCAGGCATTGAGCAGAATATCGAGCCCTTTGGCGACGGTAAAACGTCCAGCGAACATGATCAGCGGCGTGTCGGGCAGATGGAGGTTTCGTCGCAGTGCTTGCCGTTCTGCAGGAGTCGCCGGCGCAAACCGTTCGACATCGACGCCATTCGGAATATCCCAGATACGCGCCTCCGGCACGCCCATCGTGCGCAGTTCGTGGTGGATATCGCGCGCAATTGCAACAAATGCATCACCCCAAAGCAGCGCAGCCGCAACGCGCAGTTTGCCGGTCAGCGGACGGAGCCTGGTAATCTTTGCCACATCACCGCGCGGACCGCGCCCATGCGGATTGATGACCAGGCGCTTTCCCGGCAGCGCACGCCCCATCAGCGCCAGCGTCATGGGCGAAATCATCTGGTGGCAGTGTAGAATCTGGTATCGCCGCCGTTCACGCAACAGAACTGCCAGACCCGCGATCAGATAGCTCCATCCGGCAATCGCGCGCCCTCCTGAAACGCCAACACGATACGTCGGTATGCCTTCGACTTCTTCGTATGATGCGGCGCCAGGATACGGACGGGTAACGACTATCACATCGACGCCGCGCGCCCGCAAGGCGCGACTGAGCGCCAGCGTATGCGTCTGTGCACCGCCGACCGAAGGATAGAAATCGTGCATGACCATCGCCACGCCAATTGTCATAGCGCCAGCCTCCAATCATACCGACGACCGCTGATCTCCGACAGCGACGATCTCTGCCCGTCGTTCAGGCGCGACGAGCGAAAGATACAACTGCTCGTGCCCGCGCACATACTGCTCGATACCGAATTCCTGACGAACCTTTGCCCGACCACGCCGACCAAACAGGCGCTGCTGATCTGGATCGCCAAGCATCTCGATCAGCGCATCAGCCAGGGCAGACACGTTTCCCGGCGGCACGAGCGTCCCTTCCACGCCGGGAGTCACCAGGTCGCGGCACCCGCCGACATCGGTCAGAACGACCGGACGCGCCGCCGCCATAGCTTCGACTGCCGTGACCGGCAACCCTTCCCACAGGGACGACAGCGTGAACACGTGCGTTTCCGACAGAACGACCGGAATATCGTGCCGCAGTCCTTCAAAAGCCACGGCATGAGCAATATCGATCAAGAACGCTTGCTGGCGGAGCGCCGCCTCCAGGCGTCCATCGCCGACGATGCGGAGACGAGCGTCCGGGCGCTTGTGAAGAACCAGGCGAAATGCTTCCAGCAGGATGTGGTGCGCCTTTTGTGCACTTAACCGCCCGATCGTCGTCACTGTTGGTGGAAGACCGTCTGCGACTCCCTCAGCAATCGCCAGATATGGCTCCATCGGCACAGCATTATTGATCGCAACGATCCGTGACCGGGGAATCTTCCACTGACGTTCATATGCGCTGCCGATGCCTGGCGCAACCATAACCAGGCGTGTTGTCAGCGTTCGCGCCGTCAGGCGTTGCAACAGGCGGCGGTGAAACTTCTGCTGATTATAGTCGTGGGGAATATTGTGCATCGTCGATACGACCGGAACGCCGGTCAGCGCGCCAGCAACACGCCCAACCACATCGGCGCCGGTGAGGTGGGTATGCACCACATCAAAGTTGCCCTCACGTATGATGCGCACCAGCGCCGCAACCACCCGTGGCTCATAGAAGCGACGCGCGTTCAGCATCGTGAGCGGAATATGCGCCGACTCGAACTCCTGCCGTAACGGTCCGTCGTGCAGCCCGACCAGGTGACTGTCGAACCGGTGCGGATCGAGACCCTTCAGCAAGCCCGGCAGCAACCGTTGCGCTCCACCCAGCCAGAGTGTTTCGATAACATGCAGGATACGCAGACGCTTCATCAGATCTGTCTCCGTTCCGGATTTACAGGTTGTGCACCCCGCAACCGCAATCGGGCGAGCGGCGTTCGATTTACCAGTGCGGTATACCATTTCTTGCCAAGCAATCCACGGAGCGCCACGCGCACCTGTTCCTGGGGATTCTCAAACGGATAGATGAGGACGCGTAACGCGTGATAGACTTGTGTCGTGCGCGGCATATCAAAATCTACCGCATAAGTAGCGCGCATCACCTCAACAGCAGTCCAGGCGCGCAAGAGCAGCAGTGGACGCCACCAGACCGGTTGAAAGGCGCTGATCGCACGAAATGCGATCGCCTGTTGTCCCGACAAACGACGCCACATGTTCTCATGGGCCAACCCGCCGCTGTGCCAGCGGTACACACTGAGCGGTTGATGCACGAATCCGAGCGAACCACGCGCCGCAATCCGCACCCACAGATCCCATTCCTCTGCCCAACGCATCGTTGTGTCAAAGCCCCCCGCTGCAATCAGCGCATCCCGGCGCGCTATCACCTGTGATGGATTACCGACGATATTGCGCACCATCACCTCGCGACGCGCATCGAGGTTATAATGAGGACCGAAGCGTTCTAGATAGCGACGTTCCTTTTCGATCTTCCACACCCAGCGATCACAGCTGACCAGGGCGACATCGGGGTGTGTGGCGACATATGCCAGTTGCATCTCCGTCTTTGGCGGCAACCAGAGATCATCGGCATCGAGGAATGCAACCAGATCGCCGCTCGTTTCCCGAATGCCGCGATTACGCGCCGATCCAGGTCCTCCGTTTTGCTGATAGACGTAGCGCACTCCATGTGAGGCGTAGCGTGCTACGACTCGGGCAGTATCATCGGTCGATCCATCATCGATGACCACAATCTCGTCTGGAAGCCGTGTCTGCGCCAGAACGCTCTCGATAGCCTCCCCGACGAAATGTGCCGCATTGTACGTTGTGATAACTGCGCTCACGCGCAGTCGGTCAGTTTCTGATGACATAGCGGTTGAATCTCAAAATGAACGCCTCTGCCATCCAGTCGCTTATGAGCGTGCCAGGGCTGCACGGACCATGGTTGTTGCTTCTCTCAGCATGTCGCGACTGAACAATGCCATTGCCCCACTATAGACGACCCCGCCGACGATTGCTGTAACAATTAATCCCACGAAATTCAACGGCAGCAGTGCCGCAATTCCGGCGGCTGCCAGTGCCATAACCGCAGTCGCCGCAACAATCGGCGCCAGGAGCCGGATCATATCGATGAAGCGAAATCCGAGAATTCGCTGGACGACGATGCTGTCCAGTACAGTTGAAGCCAGAGAAAGCGCGACCATACCGGCTGCAACGCCATTGATACCCCATTGTGATACAAACCAGAGTGTGGCTACCACCCAGGGCAGTTTGATCAGGGTTAGCTTCGTCAGCAGATCAGGTCGATTGATCGACTTGTACACAATGCCGGGAACATACGCAACGGACGCAATGCCAATTTCAAGGGCGATCAGTTGCATCGGTACAATTGCTGGTTGCCACTCCTCGGTATAAAACGTGGTGACAAAAGCCGGTGCGAGCAGTGCGATCCCAACTGCTGCTGGAAAAGCAAATAACGCGAGATAACGCAGGTAACCGAAATATGCTGTCGCGAGCTGATCCTTATCCGCCTGTAACCGCGACAATACCGGAAATGCCACCATCATTACTGTATCGACAGTGCTGCGGATGAACATCTCCGGAACACGATAAGCAATCGTGTAGATGCCCAGTGCAGCGCCGCCGAGCACCCGACCGACGATGATATAATCAACATTGACCATAAACGTGCCGATCAAGCCAACAGCCACAATATTGATGCCAAATCCCAGCATTTCGTGAAGGACGCCCCAATCAAAGGTGCGAGTTGGACGCCAGCGCACAATTGCCCACGGTATGACAACCTCAAGCACCTTGTTCACCAGTTCGGCAACGACCAGACTCCAGACGCCGAACCCCTGCCATGCCATGCCAATCGCCACACATGCCTTGATGACATTGCGCGCAATACCCGGCAAAAGGTATGCTTTGAAACGCAGATCCCGCTGCAGCATCGCCATCGGTACAGTTCCGATCCCGACGAGCAGCAAACCTATCGAGAGAACTCGCAGTAACGGGACAATCTGAGGTTCATTGAAGAAATCGGCGATGAGCGGTGCCATCAACCAGGCGACGGCATATAACACAATGCTGCTGCCGATGCTGATGACAAACGCTACGTTTTGCGCCACGTCGAGCCTGTCACGGCGAGCTATCAGCGCGTGACCAACACCAAAATTGTTGAGCAGGTCAAGAAAGCCGATAACAATCGTGCAGTAGGCGATAATGCCGAACTCTGCCGGAGCAAGCAACCGCGCCAGAATAATGGTTGTAATAAAGGTGAGCGCTTTCGTGCTCAGAAAAGACAGAAAAGACCAGAATGTGCCGCGCACGGCGCGCGTGCCGATCTCCGCATGTGATGTCGTTGTTTGCACCGGAACCGCTCCTCCTCCAGCATTGCTCAGTCGATTGATGTCGTTGCCTGGCGATCATTCACGCTCCACTGCTCGTTCTGCCGCACTACCACGAATGCCGCACATAGAATCGCTTGCGATACCCGTCGACGAGTGCAAGCCAGTTTCCGTTCTGCATATGATGAAGATCGAGAGTGTGCATCCCACGAGCATTCCATCCAGCGCGCTGCGGGGTAAGCACGGATGCTGCGCCATATGGTCGCTCAGCATAGCGTTCGGGAGTTAATTCCGTAATCTCGAACGCCAGGACCCGTTGACCATAGTGCTGCGAGCAATCCTGCGCAAAGCGCAACAACCGCTCTCCATCGTGCACCACCCGCCCGGCCGGGCGCGCGCTGCGCGGATCATGCTGCACGATTGGACTGCACGGATGTTCCTTCCAGGGACCAGACGGCGTCGTCGCGTGATACAGGCGCAGGGCGCCGTTATCCTTTATGCCCGTCCCGACGAACATCCACCAGCGCCCCTGATACATAAACGGCGTCGGATCGAGATACTCATCGCCTTCGAGCAGCGTCGCCACATGCGACCAGCGCAGCGGAAACTCGACTGCGCGATAGAGCCGCACCTGACGGCACGCTGCCGTTTCAGGAGTCATGTAGAATGATCCATCCCATGCAAACACGTGGGGATACGATAGATGGAACGGCTCGCGCAGCACAATCTGGCAATACTCCCAGTCTTTTCCATTGCGACTCGTCGCCAGACCGATCTGCCCGCGTCGGAGGGTTGCGTGCAGCACCTCGAAGAACAGCAACCAGCGATCCTTCGTGCGCACCAGGAACGGGTCGGCGACAAACAGCGCCGGGACATCGCGGACATGGGCAGCGGTCAGCACCGGGTTGCGCACATTGGGCATCGGCGCAAGCGTCAGTGGACTGCTGCCGCTATAGAGACCGATTGCCCAGTCATCCTTGCGCCGGATGCATCGCAAAAACGGGAGTGCATTCCGCACGGATGCAAGCAGTGTGCTCATCGTTGTGCAACCTGTACCGGCTGAGTCGGGCGTCCGGTTGCTTCGCGCTGCGCAATGACGACCAGTGCCACTGCCATGCCGACCTGCAACCAGAACATATACCCATAGGCGCCGTGCAGAAAGAGTGATGTTACCAGGTATCCAAGGAAACCGACCTTCACCGCTACCGCGAGATCTGCCATACGACGTTCGCCAGTTGCTGCAAAGAGCCACTCTGCAACACGGAGCCTGCTCCACACAGTCAGGATCAATCCGACGAAGACGGCAAAGCCGACAACGCCCTGTTCAGCAGCGACTTCCAGATAGAGGTTGTGCGCATCACGCTCGGTATTCGAGCCAGCGCCTTCAATCTGGTTGATATAGTCCCGGTAATGGAACCGGTAATTCCCGCGTCCAACCCCGAAGATCAGATGGTCAGCCAGCATGGTCAGAGCGATTTCAGCCTTGACCGACCGCCCCTGGATCGACCCATCGTTATACACACCCGCATTCGTCATACCTGGCACGATTTCTTCCAGGGTGCCGAAACGCGCGCGAAACTCAGGTGGTGCGACATACAGGAGCGCCCCGATGAGCGGCAACACCAGCAAATAGCGGGCATCGAGCCGCAGATACATTGCGTACACTACCAGCACGATTACAACCCCCAGATACGCGCCGCGCGAGAACGTAAGTCCAATCGCGGAGAGTAACAACAGGAGCGCTGCAATGCCAGACGTCTTACCACGCCAGGTGCGCCCGTTGAGGATCGCCCATACTGCCAGCGGTACCAGCACCAACAGCAGCTGGCCGAAATAATTCGGATCGTTGACCGTCCCAAACGCGCGCGCGCGGTCGTCCATCGTGGTGGAAATCTGGCGCACTGCCGATTGTGCGAATCCCCAGTAGTTGTTGTCGTAGGTGCGGGTGATTTCCTGGTAGACGGTCAGTGCGCTCAGCGTCGCACCAACGATCAGCAACCCCCAGATTGCGCGTTCGAATGCGATGCGTGTTGCCAGCAGGTTGAAGATTAGCGCGGCGATGATACAATCTTTCGCCGTGTCGATCAGTTGCTTCATCACTGCATCGGTGCTGCGCGCAAACCAGAGACCGATCGCCCCTGCCACCAGGTATGCCAGAATCCACCAGATAACCGGGTCGGATACCAGACCTCGCGGACGTTCGGTGAGGAATCGTCGCGCCAGCAGCACAACTGTCAGGATGGCGACCATCGGCTTGACCAGAGAAGGGATGCCGTGATACTTGATCAGCACGTCGTGGATGTTCCCCCAGTGGATCACCAGCAAGGCGGCTGCGACATACTCCGGCTTGAAGAACGCGAGCGCCAGGAACATCACCCCGCCCACGCCGCCGAACAGCACCCACAGCGGTACATCGCGCGACAGCACGAACCCTGTGGTGATGGAAACCACCGTGACCACCGCGATCTGCACCCAGGCATGGCACCAGAGTTCGACGCTTATCTGAACCGGATGCTTGAGCATACGTTCCAACTGCATAAGACCCTCATGATGTCGTCGTGTCCTGTCGATGCTCCTCACCGCCGCGCGGATCGGTCAAACCACGCGAACAAAACCGGAAGACGGCGCTATTTCTCAGACGACGTTTTGTGCTGTGCTGGAGCGGTCGCCTCAACCGACGAGAGCGCTGGTTGCTGCAGGATCAGCGGCTTGTCATCAAGAATATCGATGCCTGACCGCAGGATGGAAAGCGCATGCTCCATCAAGGCAAATGCCACACCCAGAATCAGACCAAAGATCAGACCAAGCGTCAATAAACGCACCGGCTGCGGCGCAATTGGAGATGTCGGCGGCATAGCCGGGTCGATCACTTCCATCGAGATAACCTTCTCATAATCCTGACCGAGCATCTGCTGCGCCACGATATTGGCGACCGCAGCCGCGAAAGCCGGATCAGTGCTCTGCGCGCGCACTTCGATCAGGTTGGTCTCCGGTGGCGTGATCGTCTGCACGCGCGCTGACAGCACCGCTTCGACCGGAACCCCCATCTCGCGCGCGACCTCTTCGTGCATCGACATGCTCGTCGCTTTGCGCGCAATTGTGTTGATGACATTGCGCCGCGTCAGGGCGTTGATCGTGTTCAGGATCTGGTTCGGGTCTTCCAGAACGACACTCGGCTTCAACTCGACGATCGTCGATGCCTGGTAGACTGGCTTCTGCAAAAGCACGAATACCGCGGTGCTTCCGACCGTCAATGCGGTTGCCAGAACGATCAGCCACCAGTTGCGAATCAAAACGCGAATGAACGTAGACAAACTCATTGGTTGACGCTCCCTTCCTTCCTTCTGCTACCCGTTCGGTTGATACATGACATCGGCGGATGCCTGTCGCTCATCATCACGCCGTTGAACGCGGCGCCAGAGCGACGTGTGGCGTCCGGTTAGAAAACGATACAGTCCGATCAAAGCGGCGCGATTGCCGTTCACCAGAAATGCCGGGATGTACAGCACTTTGCCCAGTCTCCCGCGCGGTTCGCTGCGCCCTCCCAGCCATGCCAGCGCGTAGAACAGCGCCTGAAGCGCCAGCATGATTCCATTGAAAGGGTGCGCCAGTCGTGCCAGACCGCCGTGCGCAGACGGACGGACGACCGCTGCAAGGTTGGCGATCAGGGCGCCGATCATCGCCAGCGGCACGAGCGGACGCAGGTATTTGTGCGATACGATTTGCCAGACGAGCAGTGGGTTCGACCAGGGCAACACCTTGTGCGAGAAGCGCATCATGACAAACCGCTGTGCAACAATGCGCGCGCGTCGCTCACGCTCATCGCGCGTCGATGATGAGACGCGCTCGACCGAGCGGGCATCGGGAGCGTAGACGACGCGGTATCCCTGCCTCAGCACATGCATGGCAAGGAACAGGTCATCCGCCATCAACCCGGCTTCTGGCGGCATCGGTCGATCAAGCAGGAAACGACACACCGCCATGATTTCGCCGACCGCGCCGGTGCAACTGCCGAGCCGCGTCTCCTGACGCTTGATGTACGACTCGTACTTCCAGTACAACCCTTCCGAGTCTCCCAGAGCGCCATCTCCTCTGGCGATGACTTTGGCGCCGCTGACGGCGCCGACAATCGGATCGGCAAATGGCGCTACCAGCGCGCGCAGGGCGTTGGCGCTGTAGAAGTTGTTGGCATCAGACAGCACAACGATGTCGCCGCGCGCCTGTGGCAGTGCGCGCAGAATAGCCGCCATCTTCCCTGCGCGCTCCGGTCGGTAACTCAGTTCAACCCCCTGATCGGCGAACCCGGCGACGATCTCCGGCGTGGCATCGTTCGAACCATCGGCAGCAACCAGGATCTGCAACCGCTCGCGAGGATAGTCGAGCGCCAGACTGTTTGCGAGTTTCGCTGCGATCACGTTCTGTTCGTTGTATGCTGCAATCAGCAGCGTCACCATCGGAAGCTCGGCGAGCGGCGGGAATGGGCGCTCCGGTCGCAACCGCGCCAGAATGGTCAGCAACGCCGGATACCCCGCGTAGGTGTACGCGATGGTTGCCACACAGAACCAGAACAACCGACCACTCATCGCACCACCTCCGACCGGCGTTGCAGCGCAGCGTGGTAGACCGCTTCGGTGCGTTCGAAGAAGCGCTGTCGCGTATAGTGCTGCTCGACGGCGCGCCGCCCCTGCTGACCCAACTGCTGCACCAGTGTGGGATGATCGAGCAGAAGGATGATCTGCTCCGCCAGCGCGCGACTGTCCCCCGGCGGTACAAGGATGCCATTCTCCATCGGGCGCACATGTTCGGGAATGCCGCCAACGTTTGTTGCTACCACCGGCTTCGCACAGGCGAACGATTCGGTGATAACAATGCCGAATTCTTCCTCCAGCGAGGGGAGTACCGTGAAGTCGGCGAGCGCCATAATATCAACTGCGTCGCTGCGCGCTCCTGCGAACGTGACATGACGCGCCACACCCAGATCACGTGCCGCCTGTTCGAGCGAGGCGCGTTCTTCGCCGTCGCCAACCAGCACAGCCTGAAGGGTTGGGTGCGCTCGCACCACAGCCGGAAGCGCCCGCAGCAGATAGATATGCCCTTTGCGCGCGACCAGGCGCCCGACACTGGCGATGATCGGCGCCGATCCGTCGAGACCAAGGTCTTCCAGCAGATGGCGCCGGCGTTCGTCCGAGAGAGATGACGGGATGTTAATGCCAATCGGGATCACGGTGACGCGGTCAGACGGCACGCCACAGGTCTCCATAACGAAACGTTTCATCATTGCGCTCATCGTAATCGCCTGAACGCCAAGGGCGAAGCGCGTCAGACGGCGATTCTTCCACGGCACTTCCTGAAGTGTCGTCACAACCGGCACATTGGTCAGGCGTGACGCCAGTTTCGCGGCGAGCGCAGCAAAGCGGTGGTGGGTGTTCACAATATCGATGCGCCCGACACGGATGATGTGCGCCAGTTTCAACCCGGCTGCCAGCAGCGCCGGCAGATTCGGCGCCCGCTTGCCAGGACCGATATACGGAGTGAGCGGCGTCTGATCATAATGGTGCGCAAACGCCGCCACGCGCCTGCTCCATTCACCGCCGCCAGAAGCGATTGCCACGAAATACCCGGCTTCCGCCTGGCTCTCAGCCAGCCGGATGAGATACTCGGTTGCGCCTCCAACCCCCAGGCGCGGACGCACGTGCAAAACACGCAGTGGTCTGGTCGATAGCGTCGTCATATGCTCACGCCTCGATTTCGCATAGGAGCGGCCGCTGTCCATCCATCCGCCAGTCACGTTCAAAAAGAGTGCGCAATTGAGCAACACTATGTTCGAGATTGAATTCACGCAGCACCAGCTGGCGCCCTGCGGAAGCCAGGCGTCGTCCCAGGTCGCGGTCGGTATAGAGGCGCAGCAGCGCTTCAGCCAGCGCCGCCGCGTCACGTTCCGGAACGAGCAGACCGGTTTCGCCGTCCCGCACCAGTTCGGGAATGCCGGAGATGGCAGTCGCCACAACCGGAATTTCGGCGGCAAGCGCTTCCATCAGCGCCACCGGAATGCCTTCCATCTTGCCGTTGGGCATCACAACGCTCGGTAGCGCCAGCGCATCGACCTGCTGCAACAGTTCGCTCACGTTATGACGCGGTTGAGCGCCAAGCAGCCTGACATGATCCGTCAGACCCAGACGGCGAATCTGTGCTTCGAGGTGCGGGCGATCCTCACCCTCGCCGACCAGCAGGCATTGGAAGGGCACGCCCCGTTGATGCAGCACATCACACGCATCGATCAGGTAGCGCTGCCCTTTGTACCCCGCAAGACTGGCCACGCATGCGATCGTGAACAGTTCACCCGGCTCACGCCGCTCGCGTGGACGAAAGAGAGCCGGGTCGATGCCGCAATGCACCACGATGACCCGCTCCTCAGCCGTCGCGCCGTACAGGTCGATCAGCATCCGGCGATTGAACTCGGAGATCGCCACAACGAAACTGGCCGCAGCGACCTTTTCTCCCAGCATCGGGCGCTCAACGTAGAGATCGTGAGCATGCACCGTGAAACTGTACGGAATACCAGTCAGGAGGTGAACCACATATGCCAGGAGCGCCGGGTGGGTTGCATAGTGCGCGTGCAGGTGATCGACGTCGAGTTCGACCATGCGCCGTGCGGCATATGCGGCTTTGGGCACGACCACCAGCGCACGCGACAGGAACTTCGGCGACTCCAGATTGCCGCGCACTGCGCGCCACCAGGCGCGCAGGTAGGCGCCGGGACGACGCAGAAGCCAGTAGATCTGCGCATCCAGCACCGGGCGCGAGAACAACCGACAGAAATGCGCGCGCTCGACCATCCTCTGGGCATCGGCGTGCTGCACCGGCTCGCGCTCGCGGATGAGCGGAAAGATTTCGACCCGCACCCCCTGACGTTCGAGTTCCAGCATCTCGATCAGGATGAACGTCTCGGTGATCTTGGGGAAGCGCGACATCGTATACGCAACCGTGCGCGGTCGTCGGGGAGATGCACTCTGGCTCGTCTCAATCATCAGTACGCTCCACGTCCCTGAAAGACCGCCAGCGCCGTCCGTACCAGGATTTCGATATCCAGCCCCAGGCAGCGGTGCTCGATATACAGGATATCGAGGCGCAAGCGTTCATCGAACTCGGTATTGCCGCGCCCGTACACCTGCCACAGACCGGTCAGCCCCGGCTTGACATCGAGGCGCGCCGTTTGCCAGAGTTGATAGGTGCTTGCATCGAACGATGTGGGGCGTGGACCGACCAGGCTCATATCGCCGCGGATGACATTGATGATCTGGGGCAACTCATCAAGACTCGTCTTGCGCAGAAACTTCCCGACGCGCGTCACGCGGGGATCGTTCGTGATCTTGAAGTCAGGCCATTGCAACTCGTTCAAATGCGCCAGTTGCTTTTTCAGTTCCTCGGCATTCGGCACCATGGTGCGGAACTTATACATCTTGAAACGACGTCCGCTCTTTCCGGTGCGATTCTGGGTGAAAATGACCGGACCGCCAGGCGACTCGATCTTGATCGCCAGCGCAATAATGACGAACAACGGCAGGACGATGGGCATTGCCAGTAACGACAGCGCCAGATCCATGATGCGCTTGGCGCGCCGGTAAGCCCGTCCGCGCAACCACTGGCGCTCAGGGCGATAACGCTCAATCCATTCGAGTGAATACGTCGGTCGACCACGATTAACGATAGTAGCCATAGTATCCTCGCAACGATAGCTTCAACGACCCTCTTCTCTGATGCTTACATATTCACTTCCGGCACGCGCAACGCTTCCGGCGCTTGAACTTCCTGCGGTTGCACCTGCCGGAGATGGCGCTCAGCCACATCGAGCAAATCCTCGAAGGTTAACGAATGATCGGGGAATGTCGCCACGCCGTAGCGAGCGGTGATCCCTAAGCGATCTTGAACCAGATGCACCAGGCGATCTCCCAGTATTCTGGCATTACTTTCCGGTGTTTCGGGCGCCACCAGGATCAGACGACCCGGCTTGCCGTCCTCGATGATCAGGTCAGTGCGGCGCAGATGGCGGGCAAGCATGCGCGCAGTCACCGCCAGCACATACCGCTGCATCATCGCGCGCTGAAGTTCCTGAACGAAACGATGGATCATCATATTCAGCGAACGCGCATCGGCTTCGAGAATGAGGACGCTCAGCGGACGACGCATCCGGCGACTGGCGCTCATCTGTGTTTGCACGTCCTCCTGCGCCTCGCTCATTGAGTGCAACCGGTCATTCTTGTCCCGCAGGGTGATAATTTCGACTGCCTGGCGAAACTCTGCAAGTGCAGCACCGACGCGGTGCGCTAAAACGGCGACGCCAGCAACCAGGAGAAACTCGACAATCGTGAGGTAGGTGTGAATGCCGCCAAATTTCGGCGATGGATCGAGCGCAAGACTGACACCCAGCGCGACCCATCCCAGACCCGCCGATAGCATAGCCGGACGTTGCTGGAAGAAGTGAAAGAGCGGCAGGAATACCACTGCAGAAATAACAACATAGGTGACCGGTTCGAGGTCCAGCGTATTGATGCTCCCCAGATCGAGACGTTCGATATTGAAACTGGCGATCAACCAGAGCAACAATGCAATCACGCGACGACGTAAGCTACTCATGGCGCCTGTCTCTCTTTCATAGATGGATCTTGGGAACCAGAGCCCTTCGATCGATAGATGCGGTACGGACGATCCGTGTTTGCCTGCGAGTCGTCGGGATTGGCCATGCCAGCGCGCACCCGCAACATACGCAGGTTGTACCGCAGCCGGTAGAGCAGATAGCGCGCCAGTTCGCGCCATCCGCGCTCGAAGTATCGTCCAGACGTAAGCACTGCCAGGCGCGGCGCATTGCCATACGCCACCTGCATGCGGCGCGCCCGCAGGACCGGACCGATGCTGAAATCGGCGGGAAGATACCCGGCATCGAACAACTCGATGAACAGATCGCGATCAATAGCGAAATTACTGCCGCGAATGGTTGGGATCCCCAGCACCTGCCGCTTGAACCAGCGCGTCAGATGATGGATGACGACGCGCGCCTGCGTTGCGGAGTCGTTGTTCAGATCGCAAAAGTTGACCGGGGTGTACGCGGCGCGCGCGCCCGCAGCAAACTGCTGCACGTACCAGTCCAGCAGCGTTGTTGGGTCTGGCACGCGGCAATCAGCATCAAAGTGGATCGTCAACCGCGATGCCGCAACCTGTGCGCCATGCACACGCGCCGTCACCGCCACCCGAATGCCGGGCCGACGCACGTCCGGTCGACTGACAACCCGTATTCCTGCATGCTCAAAAGCGGCAAGCGAGGGAGGAGCCTCTGCCGGGTAATTGTTGACCATGACAATGATCTCAAAGGTGTGCCGACCGTGGTAGGCGAGGAGATCATTGATGACCACCCACACGCGCTCCAGGTCGGATTGCGCATTGACCGGGATGATGATTGAACCATCAGGCGGACGTGATCGATCACGCCGCATCGCGTGCATCCTGGCAGACCAGATAGTTTCCAGAGGTGATGCAATGGTATCCATAGAAGCGTTTACAAAATAAGAATACGTATCAACAACAATCACGACAAAATCGTCTGCCCGGAGTTGTACTCCAGTTGCGTGCTGTGGACGCCACAGACCTTTTACAACCACGTATGAGGCGCTGTAGAAGAGAGAGCTGGCAACGCTGCCGATCTGGGATGTTGTTCGTGGTTATAGCGTACACGACAAGATGAAGTAAGTGATGACAGTCTGGTATATCAGGATGAAAATCTTCTTAATAAAAGCGCGCCCTTGACACGCCCTCCGCAATGCGGCACGATTAGCGCTGAATGATCGTGCCATCACAAGGAGATATGTCGTGACCAGATCAACGCTTCTTGAGGAGATCTACGAACAACCCGCAGCACTGCGTCGGCTTATCGATGCCGAAATGGAACCGATGACCCGATTAGCGCAGGCGCTTCACGCTCGCGACTTCCGGTACGTCGTCATTGCTGCGCGTGGAACGTCGGACAATGCAGCGCGCTATGCGCAGTATCTCATAGGAGCGACCCTGGGCATGCCGGTTGCGCTGGCGACCCCGTCGCTCCACACACGCTACGGGGTGCATTTGCGTTTTGATGGCGCCCTGGTCATCGGCATCTCGCAATCGGGGGCATCTCCCGACATCTGCGCTGTCGTAAGCGATGCTCGTCGCAGCGGAGCGCCGACGATAGCGATCACCAATCATCCGGAGTCACCGCTGGCGCAGGCTGCCGAATTTGTGGTTCCGATCCATGCCGGGATTGAACGGAGTATTGCCGCAACCAAGACGTACACCGCGCAACTGGCGGCGCTGGCGATGCTGACCCTCAGCCTCGCAAATGACACTGCCGGTCTCGCAGCGCTGGCGACGATCCCTGATGCGATGGAAGCGACCCTTGCCCTTGATGAACGTATGCGCGAGATCGCTGGCGAGATGGCAGGCGCGACCGCCGCTATTACCATCGGGCGCGGCTATCATTACGCAACCGCGTGGGAGATCGCGCTCAAACTAAAGGAACTGACCCGTGTTGTAGCGGAACCGTACTCAGCGGCAGACTTTCAGCATGGACCGATCGCTCTGGTGCACGAAGGTATTCCGATCGTGCTGATAGCAACGCAGGGCGCTGTCGCCGACGACCTTGCTGCGCTGGCGTTGCGCCTGCGGAACCTCGGCGCACATCTGACCGCGATCAGTGACGTGTCTGTCATCCTGGAAACAGCCGACCGACCGGCGTCGCTTCCGGTCAGCGTTGAGGAGCGTTTTGCGCCGATGACCGCTGTAATTGCCGGGCAGTTGCTCGCCTTTCACCTGACGCATGCGCGGGGGCTCGATCCAGATCGACCGCACGGACTGCGCAAGGTGACCGAAACGCGGTAAAACAGGAGGAAAGCGACACCGGACAAAAACCAGGCGCGCAGGCATCCGCCTGCGCGCCCGACATCTGGTTTGAAGCGCTGCATCAAGGCGAGACGGTCATCACACCCTTCATGCCGCCAGCGTAGTGCGCGGGGTACGTGCAGATGTAGAGATACGTGCCGGGAGCGGGAGCAGTGAACGTGATTGTCTCACTGCCGCCAGGACCGAGCATCTTCGTCGCTGCAATAATATTGGTGCGATCAGCCGGCAGGAAGTCCGGCGGACCGGCGTTGATTGCTTCTTCATCAACTTTGGCAGCCACATCCTCACCGCCCTTGACAATAACGATGTTGTGCTGCTGCGCCGTTGAGACATTCTTGAACGTCAGCGTGATCGTCTGACCGGTTGGAACGGTGAACTCTTTTTTATCATACGCCAGATTTTCACCATCAGACGCGATCTCGATCGTCGTGCTTGCACCGCCGCCACCGCCGCCACCGCCGCCGCCACCGCCGCATGCAGCGAGCGCGAACGCGGCAACCAGCGCAACCATCAGCATCCATACAGGCTTCTGCATCTTCATACTGGACCCTTTCACTGTTTCAGGTGAACGTGTGTATTTTATCACGATCTTGAAGGTTGTCAATCGATACTACGCTGGTATGCGGCAAAAGGATGTGGTGATTGCTGCTGCGAAGGTGCAGGTTTTGCGCTCTGTTCCATCGATGCGCTTTTGAGCAATGCCTCCCGGAATGTCTCGACAAATTCGCGTGGACGAGCGGGGCTGATGATCAGCGAGGGCGCGTCGTAGCGCGCCACGGCCACCAATCGCTCACGGTTCGTCGCTGCGAAAAAGACGTTGCCGTATGGATCGAGGTGAAACGGGCCATGATACCCGAACACGCCAGCATTGAACGACCATCGCAAGCCGAAGCGCGGCACATCCGCCAGTGCGCTTGCGAATGAGACTCCCATGATCTGCTTGAACGGAATACGCAGTGCGCGCGCCCAACGCCGCCGCACAACCAGCGTATCACCGGTCACAACATACGCGACCGGCTGGACGGCGTAGTTGAGGGTCAACCACACCGCAAGCGTCAACGCAATCGCTATGGTGATAATTGTCCCGGTCAGCGCGACGCCGGCAACCAGCAGACCACTGAGGTAGAGAAACAGCGCCGGGAGCATCAGGATGCCGCCAAGCATTGCAACTCCATTGGTGATGCGCACGGCGTAGGAATCGAGCGCCGCCGCGTTGAACGATGTCTCCATGTGCAAAAACCCTGACTTTAGTACTTCTTGTGCATGTGCCTCTGGTATGGTATACCAGAAGTATACGTCAAGTCGTGCCCTGGTCTGCATTGTTGCTCTGCGCTCGCACGTAAGCGACGCTCACCATTCTGAGACGCTATGTCGCCTGAACGAATCATCCCTTCTTCCAGGAACCCGATCTTTCGGTTGCCGATGCCGGACCAGGGGTTGCATCGCCCGACGCTTGCTGCGCTGGGTGTTCTTCTGGTTCTCAACAGTGTCGCACTCGCAACTCGACCACCCCGCCTGTCGGTTGAAACATTCGTGACCGGCGCTGCCATCACGATTCTGGTGTTGCTGGGTGATCGATTCGCAGTGCACAGACCGGAAGGCTCGCGCCTGACGCTGGCGCCGGTTGTGCTTGCGAGCGCAACGCTGCTGGCAGACTGGTCGCTTGTGTTGATCGCTGCGTTGATCGGCGGTCTTTTCCAGATGTCGGTCTCCTCAGGGCGTCAGATCATTCGCCTGATTACTGTTCGCTCATTGATCGCCAGCGGCAGTGCGCTGATCGCTCTGGGCGTCCCAATAGCGCCGCTTTTCGTGTGGTCGTTGGCGCTGGCGCTGTTGATCGTTCTCGGGTACGTACTGGAAACGCTCGTTGATTCGATAGACACCGATGGAAGGCAGATACGCTGGCACGATGCAATCGGATCGCTCCGCTGGTACATCCCCGCCATGATGCTGATCAGCGCCTTGTTTGCCGCATTCCGCGACTCGGCGACCGCAGTGTTGCCCTTTGCACTGGCACTACTGGGATGTCTCCAGATCCTGGCGCACATCCAGACGCAGCAACATCGTACCCTTGCCGAATTGACCAGCCTGCGCGAACAACTTGGCGCCCGCACAGAACGCCTCGAGCGATTGCAGGCGCTGACGACGGCGATGCTCGCCACCCTCGATGATCGTCGCCAGTTCCACATGCTCTGCGAGCGTCTCGCGGCGCTGCTCGACGCCGAAGCTGGCTGGATCACACTCTACGATCAGGATGGATTGCGTGTTCCGGCAGTCCATGGATTAACCGTTCGTCATGCTGAGTCCGCTCAGGTTGACCGGGCGCGCTACGATGAGATTATTCAGCGTGGTCAGATTGTGCTGATCGCCGACGAACGCGCCCAGCAACTGGCGCCGGTGATCGATTCCGACGATCCGATCCGCTGGTCGACGCTGCTGGTCATCCCGCTGACCACCGATCATGGCGCGACTGGTGCGATTTGTCTGGCATTCGAACATTTGCGTGGTCTCGATATCGAAGATCGCCGCATTCTCGCCTCGTTCGCCCGTCAGGCAGCAGTGGCGATCGAGAACACGCGTCTCTTCAGCGAGTTGCGCCAGAAACAGGCGGAACTGATCCAGTCGTCGAAACTGGCTGCGGTTGGGACATTCGCCGCCGGTATCGGGCATGAGTTCAACAATCTGCTCGGCGGCATGCTCGGCTATGCAGAACTCGGTCGCAGCGCCAGCGATAGCGCCGAAAAGGATCAGGCGCTCGATGTGATCCGACAGGCATGCCAGCGTGGGCGAAGCATTATGCGTGGTTTGCTCACCTTTGCGCGACGTAGTGAGCATCGTCGTGACATCCACCACCTCGCCGATGTGATTGCCGAAACGTTGACCCTCGTCGAGATCGACCTGCGGAAACTCAATATCACACTGGAGCGCGTCATCGAACCGACGCCAGCAATCTTGTGCGACAGCGGGCAGATTGCACAGGTGCTCCTGAATCTGATCACGAATGCTCGCGATGCTATCGGGCGTGACGGTGGAACGATCACGGTGTCGCTCCGTCAGTGTGGCGCGTATGTCGAACTCAGCGTCAGCGATACCGGCGCGGGTATCCCCGAACACGTGCGTGACCGGATTTTTGAGCCGTTTGTCACGACGAAGGGTGCGCTCGGTACAAGCAACACACCCGGCACTGGTCTGGGGCTATCGGTGTCGTATGGCATCGTGAAGGATCACGGGGGCGACATCCGCTTTGAGACGGAGATCGGCGTTGGAACGACCATGATGGTGCGTCTGCCGATCAATCCGCCATCCTGACAGCGATGCACGCTTACTTCAGTTCCGGCAGTTCGATCGGGTCTTCACGCGGTTCGCATACGCCACAGTAGAGCGCGCGCGTCGTGACAATCGCCCGTGGCACGTCGCGGTCGTCACGATAGACGGCAACAATGTGAGGCATCTCGCGCGCACAGTCCTTGCAGAGCGCTCGTCCGCAAAAGATGCATATGCCATGCGCCGGTCGTTCACAGTGCCAGCAGTTCACACCAATCCTCCCTTCGATGGCGATGAAGTTTTCTCTCTCGATTGTACTGGAGAATAATGGTCTGGTTAGCATTGCACCGACTGCAGCGCTGTGGTAAGATGCCGTAGAAGTTTGTGCATCTGAGGCTGCCTTGTGGATCCGGTCGAACCGCCACCCAACAAATCGCCAGTGCGTATGCCGATCCTTCGTATCTCGCGTGATACCGCGATCCTGCTGGCATCGCTCATCTTTCTCGCCTGCGCTATTCTGCTGGCGGTGCTGTTCCCGCCTTCCGGCAGTGAACTGGCGCGCGCCTTGACTCCGGTCGCAACGATAGCCCAGGCGACTGCCATCGTCGTCGAACCGGCGCAACTGGTGTCTCCAGTCCCAACGCTTCTGCCAACCGATGTCGTCCTGCCGTCAACCGATCAGCAACCGTATCCGCCTCCCGCAGCAACGCTGCCGGTCACGGCATTTTCACCCACGCCAGAACCAACGCCTGCGATAGCATTCTCGCCCACGCCGGAGTTGCCGATACCGACGGTCGCATCTGAGGGGGCAGGCATAGCCCCAACTGCACCGCTCGCACAGGCGCCGACGCTCGAACCAACGCTTCCACCGCCACCCGTCGTCCAACCAACGCCAGAACCGCCTGCGCCAACGCAACCGGTCGAGACTCAACCCTTGCCGCCGACCCAACCGCCTGCGCCGCGCCCTACCCGTCCTCCGCCTACCGCGACCCCAGTGCCGATCGACATCATCCGAACCACAACCTACTGGACGCCAGCCCAGAGTCCGATCACGCTACGACGCGATACCCTGGTGGCATCCGGCGCCGGCCTGATCATCGAACCGGGTGTTGAGGTGCGCATCCCCCCTGGCATTGCGCTGTACGTCGATGGTCGGCTGTATGCCCTGGGTCAGGCGGATCGTCCGGTGCGCTTCACCGGCGCAAGTTTGCCGCGCTGGGAGGGCATCTTTGGGCGACCCGGCAGCGACATTGTGCTGGAACACGTGGAAGTGCGCGGCGGCGGCGCGGGGGGAACGGTTCTTGCATCAGACCGCGGCGGGTTGACGATCCGTTCGAGCCGCATCGTCGATAATGGCGGTCATGTGCGGGTGGCGGGCAGAGGCTTCGAACTGCGTGACAGCGAGATAACCGGCAATGATCTGCCCTACGGCGCTGCCGTCGAAATCGTGTATGAGAACGGCGGTACGGCAACGCTAATCGGCAATCGTATCGGCGGCAACCGTATGGCTTTCGGATCACCCAACGTCCGGATCACCAACCTCAGCCCCAATGATACGGTCATTCTCGATGTCCAGCGCAATCTGCTGGTCGGGCAGGATGGTCCCAACCTCACCCTGGAAACCAACGGTCTGTTGCAGGGATCGATTGTGTGCAACGGACTCATCGGCGGTTCGAACGGATTGAGCCTGCTCAGCACCCTGCCACAGGCGCCGGGATTGCCACAGTTAACGATTCGCGACAATGCCATCGAGAAGCACACGCCGCCGATCATCCCGATCTATCTGCAACGCGGCATCGGGCGCGGCGCCACCAGTGATGTGGCAATCGATATGCGCGGCAACTGGTGGGGTGCTGCGGAAGGTCCCTACGAACCGGACAGGCACGCTGACGGGCGTGGCGACGCTCCTGGCGATCTGGTGGAGTTCGACCCCTGGTTGACCGAACGCCCGCCCTGTGCTCCTGCCCAATAACCAGCGACGGCCATGCCCATTCCAGTCATCGATGCCATTATGACCGGCGCTATTGACGGGCGCATCTTTCCCGGCGCGGTCGTCCTGGTTGCGCGTGATGCGGAGGTTCTCCACGTTGCTGCGTATGGAACGATGACCTACGATCCATCCGGCAACAATCCCGTCACGCCAGCAACCATCTACGATATTGCGTCATTGACCAAAATGTTCACTGCAACTGCGGCGCTGCATCTGTACGACAAAGGGAAGATCGATCTGGCAGCGCCGGTTCAGGCGTATCTGCCGCACGTTCGTGCGCGTGACGTTACCGTCTGGCATCTGCTGACCCACACATCGGGACTCGACCTGCGCCTTTCGACGCTCCGTCACGCGGGGCGCGCGGGGTTGCTGGCGGCGGTCTACGACGCGCTGCCCGCCCGTCCGCCCGGCAGCAGCGTCGCCTACACCAACATCAATTCGTTGTTGCTGGGTGAAATCATCACTGCCGTGTATGGTCAACCGCTCGACAGAGCCATTGACGAACTGGTCTGCCGACCACTGAGACTGCAACGCACTGGCTTCCGCCCCGATCCTGCGCTGATCGCGCATATTGCACCAACCGAGTTTGATGGGGAATGGCGTGGCTGCCTGGTTCACGGCGTCGTTCACGACGAAAGCGCGTATGTGCTCGGAGGCATCGCCGGGCATGCCGGTCTCTTCAGCACTGCCGGTGATCTCTGGACATTTTGCCGCGCCTGGTTGCCTGCCGGGAGCGATCATCAGCCGACGCCGCTCCTGAACCCGACGACCCTGACCCTGGCGATAACCAATCAGACGCCAGGACTGGCGCAGGCGTGTGGTCTCGGATGGATGATTGATCGACCAAACTTCATGGGACCGGCGCCCCGCGGCAGTTACGGTCACACCGGTTTCACCGGACCGGCGCTGGTTATTGTCCCCCGTGATCGTCTGATCATCATCGTGCTGAGCAACCGGGTCCACCCGCAGCGCAGCGCGCCACGTCACCACGCCATTACTGCCGCAATCGTCGCCGCAGCGCTCGACAGCATATCGGCGCCATATGCGCTATCCGATCCTTCGATGTAACGCCGGATCAAGAGTATGCACGCCGGTCGGAACGGGCGCATATGGCAGCGCGGTGAACCCTATCAGGGCGTCATTGTGGGAATCTGGCTATTAAGCAGGGTTTACAAAGCAACACAGTATGATATGATTGGAACGATCATTGTCGTTTCCACACGTGAGTGGAAAGAGCGGATGCTATGGCAGTTACGCGCATTCTTATTGCCGAAGACAACGATCTGGTCGCGCTCACGCTCGAAGAGCAACTGAAAGGGCTTGGCTACGATGTCATCGGCATCGCACGCACCGGCGCCGAAGCTATTGATCTTACGGCACGTCTTGGACCAGATCTGATCATCATGGATATTCGCATGCCGGAAATGGAAGGGACGGAAGCGGCGGCGCGGATCAATCAGCAGCGCCCGACTCCCATCCTGATGCTCACTGCGTATACCGACAGAGAAACCATCCGCAAAGCGGAGCAGGCTGGAGCGCTTGGCTACCTGGTCAAACCGGTCAACGAAGCAGAACTATCACCGGCAATCAACATCGCGCTGGCGCGTTTCCGCGAATTGCAGGCGTTGCGGGCGCAGGTGCACGAACTGGAAGAATCGCTCGAAGCGCGCAAATTGATCGAGCGCGCCAAAGGCATTCTGATGCAACGTCTGGGGTTGAGTGAGCGCGACGCCTACGAACGGCTGCGGCAGCGCGCGCGCGACAAACGCGCCAAGATGAAAGATATTGCCCAGGCGATCATCGAAGCCGAAGAACTGCTGGGTTCTGGATCGTGAGAGTTGACACCTTCGCCGGGGTATGGTATAGTCGCAGCATCAACACCTGAGACGAATGAGATAGCACCGGTTATGCAATCGCGAAGCGCCTATTACTTCTGGTTCTGGTATTTTGCCAGCTCACCAAGAGACTGGTTGCTTCGCGTTGGATGACGTTTAGGATACTGGAACTCAGAAGGCGTGGAGCAACAGGCTCCACGCCTTCTTGATTTTTCAGGGAGCAACGTATGACGATCGTCTGTCGTGGCATTCGCGGCGCAACCACCTGTGACGAAAACACGCGCGAGGCGATCCTCGAAGCAACACGTGACCTGTTGCAGCGCATCATTGCCGCAAACGGCGTGCGTCCAGAGGACATCGCCAGCGCCATCTTCAGCACCACGCCCGACCTGACTGCGGAATTCCCGGCGGTTGCCGCGCGTGAACTCGGCTGGCTCGACGCTGCGCTGCTCTGTACGCACGAAATGGCGGTTCCCGGTAGTCTGCCACGCTGCATTCGCGTGCTGATCCACTGGAATACCACGCGGCGGGCGGAAGAGATCGTTCATGTGTACATCCGTGGCGCACATACGTTGCGTCCCGATCGGAGCGCGATCCAGGCGCCAGCAGAGACATCAGGGCAATGAAACAGCGGTGGAGTTTCCTCCGCTGTTTTTTATGGACATCAGGGTGAGCAGGTCGAGAGGCGCAAGCCACAGAACAGGCAGGGCACGTAGGGGTTAAGAAACGAGACAAGTCGGTCTATTCTGCACGAGCCACCGGAAGGAGCATGCCATGACCACGCTAGAACTCGATGTCATCGTCCGGCCGCGCCTTCGCCTGGCGCTGCCGCCTGAACATCGTTCATCGTTTATCGAACAACTGTTGCCGCTAGCAAAGGAGAATGTGTCCATGATCGTCGTCATGCGGAGCACCGCGACCGAAGAGGAGTTGAACGCAGTCCTGACGCGCATCCAGGAGCACGGTCTCAAGGGGAGCGTCACCTACGGTGAGGAGCGGAACATCGTTGGCGTCATCGGAGCAGCGATTCCGCCGACGTTGCGCGAAGAACTCGAGCGCTTTCCGGGCGTCCAGGAAGCAGTGCGCATCACGCGACCGTACAAACTGGCTGCGCGTGAGTTCCACCCCCCGGATACCATCGTCCAGGTTGGCGATGTCGCCGTTGGCGGAGGTTCGTTCGTGGTGATTGCCGGACCATGCGCTGTTGAAAGCGAAGCGCAGATTATGGCGACTGCGTTCGCAGTGCGCGAAGCGGGCGCTCACATGCTGCGCGGCGGCGCCTTCAAACCGCGATCCTCTCCCTACACCTTTCGCGGTTTGGGCGAGGAAGGGTTACGACTGCTGGCGCTGGCGCGCGCCGAAACAGGATTGCCCATCGTGACGGAAGTGATGACGCCGACCGATGTCGAACTGGTGGCACGCTACGCCGATGTGCTCCAGATCGGGGCGCGCAATATGCAGAACTTTCAGTTGCTGGAAGAAGCCGGTCGCAGCGGAAAACCGGTGCTGCTCAAACGCGGGATGTCGGCGACGATCGAGGAATGGCTGCTCTCCGCCGAATACATTATTGCGCAGGGCAACCCGAACGTCATTCTCTGCGAACGCGGCATTCGCACATTCGAGACAGCAACGCGCAACACGATGGACCTGAACGCTGTGGCGCTCGCCAAACGCTGCAGTCACCTGCCGGTGATTGCCGATCCGTCGCATGGCACGGGCAAGTGGTACCTGGTGCCGCCGCTTGCGCTGGCATCACTCGCCGCCGGCGCCGATGGCGTTATGATCGAAGTGCATCCCGATCCGGATCGCGCCACCTCGGACGGCGGACAGTCGCTCACATGCGAAAACTTTGCCGCATTGATGCCGCAGATGACCGCGCTTGCCGGATTGCTTGGACGGAAGAGTCACGTGTTGGTTGCACATTGATGCGCGGCTGAATGAAGCGGACGCCTGCCCGCCTGGAAGGACTGCAGCACTGCACCTCTCCAGGCGGGCAGGCGAAGGTGGTATAATGGCAGAGGTTACGACCATCGTGGTTGGAGATACGTTCTCGTGAGCAATCGGTCTACGCCCCGGCACAAACCAGCACTGACGCTGGCACTGCTCGGAACGCTTCTGGCGATTGTGGTTGGTGTTCCTCTCACCATCGTTCGCGCCCAACAGGTTATTCTACTTGCCCAGATCGGACCACCGCCGCAGGGCGATGTCGGTTCGATCATCACCCTGACGTTTCAACTTACGAACAATATCAACGATGCCACTGCCGCCAGTCCGAATACGTCGTTCACGATCACAACAGCGAATGTTCCGTCTGGTGTGACGGTGAGTTCACCGGGTGTTATTCAACTGCCAAATAATGTACCCGGCGGTACGAGCACAACGTTTACCCTGCAATTGAGCATCAGTAGCACCGCTGCACCGGGAACCTATAACAACCTGCTGGTAACGGCAGCCGGCTCGTACAACTCGACGTCTGGCGTGCGCAATGTGAGCACCAACACCTTTGGCACGTTTGTGATTACTGTAGGCGGGGCAACTGCCACACCCACGCTGTCGCCGACAGTGTCGCCGACGCCGACGCGCACGCCGGGTCCGACGCCAACGCCGGGACCTGTATGCCCGGAAGGTGTGCGCGATCCGGGAAATGATCGTGGCAGCGCGCGTCTGGTGCTGATCGACTCACCAGTCACCCATGGCATCTGTGAGATCGGCGATGAGGACTGGTTCCGCTTTGGCGGGGTCGGCGGCAAGGTCTACACGATCGATATCGAGCGGATGGACGCCGGTCTCGATCTGTCGCTCGAACTGTATGACGAGAATGGTCAGCGTCTGGCGTTCAACGATGATTTCTTCAACCGCGACCCGGCTCGCCCCGACCCGAAGGACATCAAGCCGCGCATTCAGTCGTGGCGCGCGCCGCGCGATGGAATCTACTATGTTCGTGTGCGTGATACGCTGAGCATCGGCGGCGGCAATCGCACCTATGTCTTTGTCGTCCGTTCGGAGAGTTACGGTCCGACGCCTGTGGTGGTCGGCGAAGTTTGCCGCGATCTGTACGAAGACGATGGCTTGCCGGAGCAGGCGAAACTGATCCTGCCGAACGAAATTCAACCAGGGCGCCGACTCTGTCCGACAGGCGACGCCGATTGGGTCAGGTTCTTCGGGAAAGCGGGCAAAGTGTACTACATCTACACCGACACGCGCCCCTACCGTAACACGCCGGATTTCAACAATCAAACCCAGGCGGGCGCCGATACGGTGATGTATTTGTTCGACCGCGATGGCAGTCGTCTCCTCGACTTCAGCGACGACATTGCTGGATCGCTCGATTCGCAGATCCGCTTTGTGCCGCAGGTGGATGGGTTCTACTATGTCCAGATCAAGAATAACGGCGATCTCGGCAATCAGTTCATCCGCTACGATCTGATCCTGCAACTTTGCATTCCAGATGAAGAGTGCGGGCGTGCGCCACAACCCGCTGTACTGCCTGCGCCCGGAGCACCAACGCCAACCGTCGCTCCATTCACCGATCGCACACCGACTCCGACCGGAACCCCAGCGCCGGGCGCCTTTGAAGGTGGTGCGCCCAACGGCGCTGAAGATGGATCAACGCGCGCGTTGCTCAACGGTCCGCTGGTCGGTTTTGCCGATGTAGCGTTCGACCAACTCTGGCAGCGCACGGATCGGGTCGTTGCCAGCGGTAGAGTACAGCGCAGCTGGCTCTGGGGACCGCGTGGCTTGATGGCGCGCGCCGAGCAGTATCAGCAGGCGGCAAGCGGCTTGCGGCAGGTGCAGTATTTCGATAAGGGACGCATGGAACTGAACGATCCGTTCGGAGATCGTTCCAGTCCCTGGTTTGTCACCTCCGGTTTGCTGGTGATGGAACTGGTGACGGGGCGCATGCAGATCGGAGCGAACGAATTCGTGCAACGCGAACCGGCAGGCATTCCGGTTGCTGGCGACGCCGACGATCCCAACGCGCCGCTGTACGCCAGTTTCGCCGCCGTCATAACGCAGACGGCGCCGGATCGCACGGGGCAGGCGCCACGCCAGACCATTGATCGCCAGGGGCAGGTGGGCGACTATGCCGGACCGGTGCGCAGCGAGACGCGCTTTGCTCGCTATATCGCGGAGTCAGGGCACAACATTCCGGCAGTCTTTTGGGATTACCTCAATGCGCGGGGGATGGTCTACGAACAGGGGCGGTTACGCAATGACCGTTTGTTCGACTGGTTGTTTGTTGTAGGGTACCCGATCAGTGAACCCTTCTGGGCACGAGTGCGCATCGGCGGGGTTGAGCGTGATGTGCTGATCCAGTTGTTCGAGCGCAGAACACTGACGTATGTGCCTGACAATCCAGCCGGATGGCGGGTCGAAATGGGCAATGTCGGACGTCACTACTACCGCTGGCGGTACGGCGAAGAACTTCCCTGAGATAAAGAAAGAACCTTTGAGGCATCGCCTCAAAGGTCCGCCCTGCGTCAGTCTTTGTAGAAGAAGCTGCGCAACACTGGGTGCACCTCCTGTACATGTTGAAGCTGGAACGCCAGAGGTTCACTCGTTTCATCCACATCATGGCACATGCGGGACGATTCTGCAATAAGCCGATAGTCCTACACCTGGCAGGTACCTCTTGTGTACCGGGGCATCATTGATGAAGCGAGACTCGATCGTGACCGCACCTGACATGATCCGCGCACCAGAGAGTCAATCCACAGGGCGTCTCGTCGACTCGCCCTTTGCGATCGCTGCACAGATTGTGGAAACGATCGGTCCACGCCCTCCGGGATCGATTGGCGAGGCGAAGACGGCAGCCTTTCTCGATGCGCGTCTCCGCCAGTCGGGGTTACGCCTCTCCGCCGAGTCGTACCATGCGTCGCATCCTCCAGACTACGATGGCATTGTTTATGGGGTGCTGGCAATCGCCGGGGTTATCGGTTTTTACTGGACGCCTCTGGTGGCGATTCTTGTCTTTGCCGCATGTTGTGGGGCGACAGTCCTGACACTGTGGTACGATACTGCGTTCCTGAACCGGCGTATCCTCAGCCAGAACGTCATCGCTACGCGCGCTGCCGAGGGCGTGATGCGCTGGCGTCTGGTGGTGCTGGCGCCGCTCTGTTCACCGCCAGCGGTCGGGCATTGGGCGCTGGCGCTCGGTTCCGGTTTGACCGGACGTATCGGGCGCACTGTTGCGGCGACGCTGCTCCTGGCGCTTGGCATTGCCGCCGCCGCTCCCTTCTCCTTCGAAGTGCGCCTCTGGCTCTGGTATGCTCAGGCGGCGCCAGCTGTCGCTCTTCTGGTTCAGGGGATTGCTGCGCTGGTTGTGCAACGCGCTCCGGCGACACCGGGCGCAATCAGTTATGCCGGGGCGCTGGCGACTCTGATATGCGCTGCAGCCCACCTGCGTGACCTCCAGCATACAGAGGTGTGGATGATTGGAGTCGGTGCAGCCAGCAGCGCCGCCGGCATCAACGATCTGCTGCGTCGGTATCCGTTTGAACCGCAGCAGACCCTGTTTGTCGGTCTCGATGGCATCGGCAGTGGTGAACTCTGCTATCTGGCAGCGGAAGGAGCGTTGCATCCGCGACTGGCAGACTCACTGTTACTGCGCCTGACGGCGCGTGTGGTCGATAGCGGTCAGGCAACCGCGCGCCCTCGCGCCTATCGTGGAATCACCCTCGCTGGCATGTTGCGCCGTCGAGGGTTGCGCACCCTGGGGATCGCAAGCCTTGATCGGTATGGACGCATTCCATACCGGAACGAACGAAACGATGATATCTCCAGGCTCGACGCAGCGCACCTCGACAACAGTGTGCGCCTGATTGTCGGACTGGCGCGCAGTATCGATACAATCGCGTAATCCTGGCGTCATCCGCCGTTTCTACGGATGCGGCACACGCAGCACCTGGTTCGGCGCAGGCGATGGAATCGTGACAGTGGCGCCGTCGGGCCAGCGCACCTCGATGCGATCGACCGTACGCACACGACCCAATCCGAAATGCGCTACCGCTTCCATTTGACAGAGATAGCCGCTGCCAGCATCAATGGTGCGCAGTTGCCGCCTGCCGCCAGATTCCAGTATGACAACTGCACCGCGCGCCGGTGCGCCAGCGCGGGTCAGCGGCATCACCCGCAACCAGGCATGATCGTTTGGCATCGTGCGGTACAGACTGAGCGGTTGCAGATCGGCTTCGCCGTGACTCACCAGCAGTTCGAGTCGACCATCGCCATCAAAGTCGCCGACCGCAGCGCCGGTACCCAGACCTCCCGGTTCGAGCGCGTCGCCTGGATCGATCTTCGTCCATCCCCCGTTCCGTCGGGTAAACAGGCGGTTCGGTTCACCGATATTATTGAAAAAGATCTCCAACTCCCCATCGTTATCGAAGTCGGCAGCAATCACTGTTCGGACCCGTGACGGCTCAGCCATGTCCGGCGGCGCAGCATCGACAAACAAGCCATCCCACTTTTGCAGAAACAGGCGATGCGGACCCTCCCAGTTGCCACATACCAGATCGAACCGACCATCATCGTCGAAGTCGCCAGCAGCGACCCCGCGCCCATGTTCGTGCGGATCGGGCAGACCGGCGCGGCGGGCGATCTCTTCGAACGTACCATCGCCGCGGTTGGCAAAGAGAAAGTTGGGACCATTCTCATTCACCGTGAAAATGTCCATCCGTGGCGTCACTAGCGGCAGCGCAATCACGCCGCGTCCACCGGTTGTGAAACTGATGCCCGCCGCGCTCGCCATGTCCTGGACTTCACCGAAGCGATCCAGTTCGTACAGGCGGAACGGACCGCCATAATTCGCAACAAAGAAGCCATAGCGCCCGGCGCCAAGCCGATCAACGACCGCGACCGAACGACCGGCGGTGAGATTGAGCGCCTCCTGGTTCTGCGGCAATTCGAACAGATCGACCCAACCGGTTTCCTGATAGTCGAACAGCCGATCGCCAAAGCGCTTGCGCCCGGCAAATGTATCGGTATTGAGCACATAAATCTCTTCCCGACCATCGCCATCAATATCGCCAGCAGCAACTCCGATTGCCTGACGCTGCGCATCGGCGAGGATGTTGTCAGCAATATCGACGAAACCGGCGCCATCCCAGCGGAGCACCCGGTTGGCGCCATCGAACCCGGCGACAAACAGTTCCCACACGCCATCGTCATCGACATCGACGACAGCAACGCCGTAGTGCAGTCGTGGCGGATTGTGACGGATCAGATGACTATAATCGACAAACATGGGCATTTTCCTCGATCTCCGGGAGACTTACATCCCCCTCCCGGCATTATCATTTTGAATCCATGCCATGATAGTACGAACCGTGCGTTCACCGCCATCGCCGACCAGCAACTGATGTCCATACCCTTCCATCCAGATCAGTTGACGGTCAAGAGATCCGATATGTCGCAGAATCTGTTCAGCCGAACGTGGATCGACGGTCTGATCGTTCCGCCCCTGGACAATCAGCGTCGGTGCGGTGACGCGAGGCAGAAGCCGTCGTGCCGAGCGTTGCACAAGGGTCAGTTGATGTACTGCCTCCAGGGGTACCCGCACCATACGACGCAACTGTTCACAAACGAGCGGATCATCAAGATTTGCATCCGGTACGCGGTTGCGCAGCAGAGCACGCAACTCCGGATCGCTGAAATCAGCGCCAGCAAGAGGATAGTACCACGAAATGACGTGTCTGGCGATACTGCTCAGATTGACCAGCAGTTGACCACGCAACCGGAGCGCTGGCGCCAGGACTGCCAGGCGTGCAACCGGCAGATGCGCCGCCAGGATCAGCGCGAGCAGACCGCCCATCGAGAATCCCACAACCACAACATCGTCACAACGCCGACGCAATGCTGCGAACCCGTGTGCAGTCGCTTCTGCCCACTGCTGCCATTGAACGCCAGCCAGGGCATCGGGGAGCGTTCCATGACCAGGAAGCAGCGGAGCATAAACGCTGTAACCATCGTGGATCAGGGCGGCAGCCAGTGGCAACACTTCGGTGGGATCACCGCCAAAACCGTGGATCAACAAGACGCCGGTCGTGCCGGCAAAGACGGCAAACGAACGGCTGCGGGCATCGAACGGCGCCGACGCAGGAGAAGATTGCAAAGGATGGTTCATCCGCCTACCTTTCGTGTTTGAATAGCGAGCACCATACCCGATGCGAACACAGGATGACAAAAATGACATCCTGGTTACGGAATGCAGGAGCCTGTCAAAAAACAGTTACGATGAGATTGACAACTCTGCTTTGACCTTCTACGATTACCATGCGTGAACATCGTCATTCCCGGTGAGGGAGCGAAGCCATGACGCTGCGATTTCAGCAGAAGCTCGTTGTTCCAACGTCGGCGCGACCGCTGATCGAACGACCGAACGTTCTCGCGCAGCTTGACCGTGCCATCCGGAGCAAGCGCGTCGTTGCGCTGGCTGCGCCCGCCGGCTGGGGGAAAACGACTGCGCTGGCGCAGTGGGTTGCGCAGCGCACGATGCCGGTTGCCTGGTATACCCTCGATAGCGCCGATCGCGATCCGCACGTCTTCCTCGACTACCTGCTCCACAGCGTTGCCGATTTTGTCCCAGGAGCGCCGGGTATCGCAGCGCGGCTCGCCGAAACGACCCCGCAAGGGCTGGCGGAGATGATCCACCAGGTGGCGCTTGCATTTGCGGATGCGCCTGAACATTTTGCGCTGATCCTCGATGATGTCCATGTACTTGACGATGACCAGGCGCAATCCATTCCGGGGGTATCGCTCGTCTTTACGCTACTCGCTTCGATCGCGGAATACGCCTCCCACTGCCATCTGGTGCTCGCTTCGCGCACCCTGCCGGTGTTGCATGGCATGGTACGCATGGTCGCACAGCAGCGCGCTGCGGTCTTCGATTATAGCGTGTTACAGTTCCATCGCGACGACACGCAGCGTCTTGCTGGCATAACAAGCGGGTTGATCCTCTCCGACGAAGCAGCGGAACAGTTGACCGCATCAGTTGGCGGCTGGGTTACTGGCATTGTCCTCTCGCTGGATCAACCGGTTGCGCACAAAGACGGGATGACAGGTCAGCAGGTTGTTGATCGACACCTGATGCACGTTCCCACACCTGAAGAGGCGGTCATCGAAGCCAATACCAGTCAGGTATACGCTTACTTTGCCGAGCAGATTCTGGCACCGTTGCCAGCGGATCTGCAACGTTTCCTCGAAGACACCAGCGTTCTGCACGATCTATCGCCACAGCGCTGCGATATACTGCGTTCTGCCGATAACTCGGCAGAATATCTCGATGAGATCAGGCGGCGCGGGTTATTCGTCTCCAGCCGCGCCGGATGGCTCTCGTATCACAGCCTGTTTCGCGATTATCTGCGCTCACGCCTGGCGCGCGATCCGCAACGATGCCGGCAGTTGCTGCGTTCCGCCGGTGACCTGTATGCTGCTGAAGATGATATCGAGCGTGCGCTTGACTGCTACCTGGCAGCCGGCGACGATCAGCACGCTATCGATCTGATCCGTTCCGCCGTGCCGCGCCTGCGGCAGTGTTCGCGCCAGACAACCCTGCTGACCTGCTTCGAACGTCTGCACCGCGCGCGCAGGACAAATGATCAGCGCACAGCCAGCGGAGGATTCCCGCCAGCAACACGCGCCGCACGCAAGCAGTCGATCCCGCCCGATCTGCTGCTGGCAGAGGCGCGTGTCTACAGCGACCTGGCGCTCTGGGAACGTGCATATCTGGCGCTTCACCTTGCCGGGGCGATCGGGGATGCTTCTATCCGTGCCGAGGCGCAGATCCTCTCTGCCGAGTTGCAGGTGCTCCAGGGTGACTACGCCCGCGCTCAGCATGCGCTCAGATTCGTCGATGTCAACAACCTCGACAATCGATTGCGCCTGGAATACCATGTCGCGGCTGCCCGCGCGCATATTATGGCAGGAGAAGTTGCCGCCGCCATCACCGAACTCGAACGCGCGCATACGCTTGTCGCAACCCTGATCGACACCGTCGATAACCCTGCCGCACTGGCGGATATTTACGACAACCTTGGCTGGGCATACGCCGCGCAGGGCGATCGTCCATCCGCCATTCGCTATCTGAAACGCGCTGATGCCTGCTGGCAGTCTTCCGGTAACCAGGGAAGACGCGCGCTGACCCTCAACAATATGGGGGTGATGGCGATGGAGGAAGGGCGGTTTGCCGAAGCCCGCACAACACTCGATCTGGGATTGGAGATCGCCCGGCAGACAGAGTTACGACGTGAAGAAACGGTTCTGCTGTGTAGTCTGGCAGAACTCGATCTGCGTGAAGGCGATTTTGAACAGGCGATTCAGCGTTTTACCACAGCGCACGCCCTGGCAACCCGTCTCGATATTGCCAGCAGCGTGGAAGCAGCCGCAGCGGGAGCGCTCTGGGCTGCCATACTTTCCGACAACCTGACGCTCGCACAGGCATGGCACGACACGGCAGCCTCCATCGTGACACCGCTACAACCGGAGGTGCGCGGACGACTGGCATTGGCACGCGCAGCGCTCGCGTTGCAATGCCCGCACCCGGAATTTGCGTCTTTCGCCAGTTTATTAGCCGAAGCGACCACATACGAAGAATCCCTCAGCGAGGATGAGCGCATCTATATGGCGCTATTGCGTACTGAACTCGCCTTCGCCCGGTCAGGCTGGCACGCAGCGGCATCGCTGTGGGAACAGTTCGCCGCACGCGCGGCCACGCTGCCCGAAACCCTGTGGCGCCGCTTTGCGTCGATGCATCGTCCCCTCTTCGAAGCCGCTGCACCATACGATCCGCGCGCCGGTCGCGCGATTGCGCTGTCTCGCACAGCATCTCCATCTTCTGTACGCTGGCGAATAACGACACTCGGCGGATTCGCGTGTCTGGTCGATGGGAAACCGGTCGATCTTTCGCAGTTGCACCGCGCGCTGCTGGTGCGGCTCCTTGATGCCGGTCCGCAAGGTCTGGCAGTCGAGCGGCTGTGGGAAGCGGTTTGGGGCGACGATGTTATTTCGATGCCGGCGCTGCATCAGGCGCTGCGTCGGTTACGCCTGCAAACCGGACTCGCCGCTTCGGCGCGCGAAGGCGCTGTAGCAATCCGCAGCGGTTGGGACGCGATTGAATACGATGTGCGTGAACTGGAACGCATTCTTGAAACGCCTCCCAGCCTCGAATCCATCCAACGCGCAATGACGCTCTACGGCGGTGAGTTTCTGCCTGGCGCCCCGGCAAGCGCTGCGCTTTGGGTCGAGGCGCGTCGGGCGCACCTGCAGCAACGCTACCTTGAGGCTATTGAACAGTACGCGCACTCCATCGAACAGAACTTGCCGCAGCAGGCGATGTTCTACTATCAGCACGTGCTTCAGATCGATGGATGCCGCGAGCATACCGCCGCCCGGTTGATGCGCCTTGCGGCACGGTACGGCAACCGCACCCTGGTCGCCGCCACCTTTGAGCATCTGAAAGGATCGTTACGCGCGCTCGGCGCCTCACCAGAACCGGCAACCACTGCACTATACCGGCAACTGACCTGATATTGCCGCATATGAACCTGCATTCAGGACGTTATTGATGACGATGCAACCGCGCACAGAAGCCGCCGCGCGCCAGCAACCCCTCATGATCGCCATCCTCAACAATGCGCCCACGGTGCATGACGATGATGCGATCAGCATTGCGAATGGTTGACAGGCGATGGGCGATCACCACACTGGTACGGGTGCGCCGGATGCGCTCCAGCGTCTCCTGGAGGAGCATTTCAGTGGCGCTATCAATGCTGGATGTGGCCTCGTCGAGCGCCAGCACCCCCTCCGGGCTGAACGCCAGCGCCCACGCCAGCGCCAGCAGCTGCGCTGACCAACCCAGCGTGTCTCATAGGGCGCAATCATACGACACATCTTCGCCCACGTCCAGCATGACAGAAAGTTTACACGAAATTAACCACAGGAGTCAGTCGACCGTCAATGGCGTGTCAACCGGACACGTTATCCTGTCTGCAGTTCCAGCGTGCGATCCAGCCAGGTTGAAGTTCGGATGCGATTATTCGTAAGGAGGTACTCCACTATGCGGTCGAAGATCCTGCGGGCGCTTGCAGCAGCACTTCTGGTTGGCACAATTGCAGCCGCCGCTATGGCGCCTCTGGCGCCTCCGCCCATTCGTGGACCGTCGACGACTATCGTGAAGTAGTCACGATCATGGCGTTGTTCGCCGTATACCTGGTCTGTGCGCTCGTAGGAGCATGGATCGCGTTCTGGCGAGCGCCAGAGTGGCCCCGTTACAATCTTCTGCTGGCAATCGCCGCCGTGCCGCAGATCGGCCAGGTGCTTGGCATTCGCATCAGCGAAATGTTTGTCGTATCGGTCGTGGCAATGACCCTCTGGTGTCTCTGCAACTACCGGATCGCTGGCGTGCCAATGGTCGCTGTCGGCGCGGCGTTCAATGCACTGGCGATGACGTGGCACGGCGGCGCGATGCCAGTTCGCGCCGACATTCTTGCTGAATTGGGGTATCATTTCGATCCAGGCGTTCTGCTGGAAGGATCGAAGGATGTCGTTGTTCATCACTCGCCGCTCTGGTTGCTTTCAGACTGGATAGTCATCTCAATTGGCACATTCATCCTGATCATCAGCCCCGGCGACATCCTGGTTGCAGGTGGCGTCGTGATGTGGTTGCTGTTCAGTCGTACCGCCGCACTGGAAAGGGAATCATCAATGCTTGCCTGTCATAGCGCTTCTCATGCCGAGACACGAAAAAATCTTATTCCGGGTCACAGCACACGCCCCGCTCTGACCCGCCTGGCATTGCTGGCTGCTGCCGACCCGGCGCTTGCGGAGCGCCTCTTGCACGACCCGTTCGATGTCGCCAACGCGCACCCTCACTACCACGTCACACTCGATGCGAACGACCGGGCTACACTGGCTGCTATTCGCGCCCGGGCGCGAACAGTAGGGGAATTTTTGGGTGAACTTGCTGCTGAAGTTGATGGATTCTAGCAAGGCAGCCCGGATATGAGAGACCCCTTCAACCCATCGACATCATCATCGGCGCCGTAGCGCTAATCCAGAGCGTCGTTCATGTTCGCCGTATCACACCTTCACAACAACATGTTATGAACAGTGGCATCGCTCTCCAAACCGTTGACCCCTCATCTGCTGGCGTGCTGGCTGTGCTGCACCAGATCGCCGATGCGACCGACACCGCAGGTCTCGCGGCAGTGCTCCACAAAGCGGCAATCTCGCTGTTTCCCAGGGTCCGGATCGATCTCTTTGTCGTTGCCGATTCAGCCGAGCACGTGCTCATCACCTGCGGCGAACATGATCTGCCACATCCGCCCGCGTTCCATCGTGGTATGTCCTTCGTTGCCTGGCTGAACCAGCATAACTACAAAACCAGGATCGTCCCGGTGAGTGTCGCCCGGCAGAATCAGGGGCAACTGATTGTATCACGGCCTCATGAGGAAATCTCTCAGGATATCCTGGTGATCGCGGAGCAGATCGCGCCGGTTGTCGGTCTCTGGTTGATTGCCCACCGTCATCAGGTTGCGCTTGAGCAGCACGAGATGCAATTGCTCGCAACAACCGAGCGACTGCGCCCGATCGAAGAGATGCAACTGCGCGTCACACTTGCGGCTGGCGCAGCTCACGATATAGGCAATCTGTTTGCATCAGTGCTCGGGCATGCTCAACTCCTCCAGCAGGCAGCGCCCCTTGAACTTCAGAATGATTTGAAAACCATTGAGCAGGCTGCCAGAGATGGACATCATCTGTTGCGACGCCTTCTCAGCGCACGCAACGCTTCCTACATGCCGGAAACAACGATGGCGCCAGTGTTGCTGACAGAACTCGTCCACGATGCCCTCCGCCTGACCCAACCCTGGTGGGGCGCCCGCCATTCCGTGACGGTCAAAATCGCACTGACACCTGTTCCACCTGTGCGCGGGCATCCTGCGGATCTGCGCGAAGTGCTGGTCAATCTCATTCTGAATGGAGTCGATGCCATGCCGGAGGGCGGTACGCTAACCGTGCGCACCTACAGCGTCAATGAACGCGCCATTGTTGAAATCAGCGATACCGGGGTTGGCATCGCACCGGCACACCAGAACGCCATCTTCCAGCCCTTCGTGACGACCCGCAAAGGAGGAAGCGGTCTGGGGTTGAGTGTCAGCCGCGCCATCATCGAACGTTATGGCGGGACGATCAGTGTGTCAAGCATACCTGGACGGGGCGCCACCTTCAGCATCAGTCTTCCGGGTGTGCGCAGCGCTGATATGCTTCCCGAACCGCCGATGTTGCAGCGCACGGCATCGTAGCCATACGCTAGCGGTTCCGAAAGATCAGCACTCCCCCCACAACAATCATCAGCAGCGGAAAGACAATGTCGGTATCAATACCAAACTGCTCCGCCAGGAAGATCAGTCCGAGTCCGATCAGGACGATGCCAGCCCAGTTCAGACGACGGCGACGGGGTGCGGGCGCCGGTGCGGATTGTGGCGATAGTGGCGCCATTGAGGGATCCAGCCGCAGATCGATGGTCTGCCCGGTGTTCGGCGGTTCTGGAGGCGCATCGGCAAACACGGTTCCGCGTGAGGAAGAATATGCTGATGGTTCGCCATACCCCGCCTGACGGGCATACTGCGCCTCAGACGCCTGACGAGTGAACACAGCGCCGGAGTTTCCCATGTGTTGAGCAGTATCAGGGAAAGGGGGGGGCATGCCGGGGGGCGCCTTCGGCATGATGAGCCACAGCACAGGATACAGTACAAAACCAATACCGCTGGTCAGCGTCGCCAGGACAAAAATCAGGCGGACGATGACCGGATCGATATTGAAATACTCCCCCAAACCGCCGCACACACCCGCTATCACTGCATCACGGCGACTGCGCATCAGACGAGATTGCATCGCTCTTTCGAACCTTTCAGGGGTCGCTACGCGACCAGCGTATCTGTCTTCTAGAAGTGAGACGCAAAAAATTAATAGATTGTTGCAGGAGCGCAGACCAGAAATCCCGGAAACAGCCGCCTTCATCCTGTCTGCATGGCAAACCGTGCTAGAACGTGATCCGTCGTCGGCGCAGCGCGATGCTCTGAAGCAACCCAATTGCCGCCAGCGATGTCATGGTAAAACTGCCGCCGTAGGAGATGAACGGCAGCGGGATGCCGGTCACCGGCATAATGCTCATATTCATGCCCACATTGACCAGCACGTGGCACAACAACATTGCAGCGATCCCCACCGCGATCAGGCGCCCAAACGTGTCACGCGCAATGACGGAGACGGATAGCGCCTGCCAGATTGTAATCCCCAGGAACACCAGCAGCAGGGCAGCGCCAAGAAAGCCTAACTCTTCGCCGGTGATGGCGAAAATGAAATCTGAGTACTGCACCGGCAGATAGTTGCCCTGACTGAGCAATCCATGCGTCCATCCGCGTCCGGTCAATCCACCAGAACCTATGGCAGTCAATGACTGCATAATGTTCCAGGCGCCCTGCTTGAGATCCGGGTCATACTTGAGGGGATCGAGAAAGATCAACAGGCGTGTGCGCTGGTACGGCTGCAAGATATGCGTCCAGCCGTAGATCGCAGCCGGAACCGCGGCGATGAACAGAACGCCGAACTGCCACAGGCGCACCCCGGCTGCCAGCGCCATCGCCGTCCAGATTGCGACAAAGACCATTGCCGTGCCAAAATCGGGCTGGAGAAAGACCAGCACTGTCGGAATGCCGACCAGGATCAGGCTGGCGATGACGACGCGCCAGGCTTGTGGTTGCCGTTCATTGTGCGACCAGTACGCCGCCAGTGCAAGAATAACCAGCAATTTTGCCGGTTCGGAGGGCTGGAAGGTGCGAATGCCAAGGTCGATCCAGCTTTGGGCGCCGGAACTGACCTGACCGACAACCAGTACCAGCCCCAGCAGCGCCACAGCGCCGAGGTAAAATGGCACAATCCAGGCTTCGAAGGCATGGTAGTCAACGGTGGTGAGCAATGCCATCGCCGCGCACCCAACCAGGAGATTGACCAGGTGACGCGAAAAGTAACCCTGGGTCAGCGGGTCGCGCAACGTGGCGCTATACACCATTGCCGCGCCAAAGCCGAGCAGTATCAACACGCAGAGCAAAAGCGGAAAGTTGTAATCGCGCCAGGTTTTGACCATATGCCGCGCTCAACGGTTCATCAGCGATGGTATTATACCATTGCACTATCGCATCAGCAGGGGAATCCAGACAGACGGTCTGCCGCGAAACGTGCTGAGGACGCCGGTGTTGTTCGTTATCACCGGATCACGTTGCGATGAGGCAACAACCGCAGTGGCAGTGATCCATCCGCCGCCAGGCGGGACTGTCAGCGTGACCGTCAGCGCCGGTGCAACACTGCCTGCTGCCAGTGCACCGCGCTCGCATGTGAGCGTGCTGCCGGAAGAACAGACCCACCCCAATCCGCCGGTCTGAATGCTGGTCGAACCAGGCGGCGGCGTGAACTCCACCTGCACATTCCCGGCTGCTGCCGGTCCTGCATTGAGAACAACGACCGAGTACGTCAGCGTACCGCCGGGCGCCACCGGGTCTGGCTGAGCCGTCAGTATGACCGAGAGATCGGCATCGCCGGGTACCGGCGCTTCGTAGGCGCCCATATCGCAGACTGCCAGACCATTGCCATCACCATCGATGGGGCGCGCAACGCCACGCTGATCGGTTGCAGCGCACGAGCTCCCAACCGCCGGGTCGCCAGCATCGATTGCCGGGCTGCCGCTGAGCAACGCAACCGTCGGCGTTGGACCGCCATTATCGAGCAGCGCGCCCGGCTGCGCGCTGACACCGATCACATTACCGGTCTGCGTACCCAGAATTGTGCAGCCCGTACTGCGATGGATCAGATTGTACCCCAGCGATTCGAGCACATTGAAGCAGTCGGGATTCACCCGCGCTGGCGTCGGACTGAGATCGGCGTTATCGGAGATAATCGTGTTGCGCAGGCGGAGTTGATTGATCACCTGCTCATCGACGCGCACCGAAACGCCGCCCCCTTCGCCAATGTCGTTGCGATCATCATCGGCGGTGTTGCGCACAATGGTGACATTATTGAGAGTCGCGGCGCTTTTCGGCGGATTGATGATCGTCTGGTCGAGCGACACGCTGATGCCGCCGCCACTATTGCCAGCGCTGTTGCCGGTGATCGTCACATTTGTCAGCAACGCACTGCCGCCGTTAAAGACACTGATCGCGCCCCCCAGACTCGCAGCGCGGTTCGCGGTAAAGGTCACCCGCTCGATCGTTGCACTGGCGCTGGCTGGACTGACCCCATCGCCACGCACCTCGATGCCGCCGCCTCGCACCGCCCGTCCATCGCGCACCACACTATCGCGCAGGATAAGGTTCGCGCCGGGCGTCACCAGAAGAACGCCGCCGCTGTCGGGCGTCTCACCCTTGCCACGCAACGTAACTCCGGTGATCGTCACCGTGGCAGTGGCGAGGAGATGGAAGACCCGATCACCTTCAGCAGCGATGATGGTCGTGGTCGCAGCGCCAGCGCCGATCAATGTCAGGCTGTCGCGGATATCGAGATCACCGTCGGCGTTATCGTCTTCCAGCGTCGTGGTGATCGTCAGCGTATACGTACCGGCAGGCACAATGATCGTATCCGCGCCTGGATTGGCATTAGCGGCGCTGATCGCCTCGCGGAGCGAACAATCGGCGCCGCAGACGCCATCGGCAGTATCGACCGTCTTGGAGACGGTGAATGTCTGCGGTGCAGCAGTGGTTGGTGCAGGCGCACCGAACGTGCTCGCCAGCACCAGCAGCAGAAGCGCACACAGGCGCACGGCTACAATATGACGCATGATCGACCTCATGGCACAAACATTGGCGACTCTGTGCGGATTGTACTATGAATACAACCAGGGTTCCATAGTACAATCGTGTCACCAGTTTGACATGCGTTCTCCTGCGTGCTATACTAGCAATCGCTGTGGGGGTGTAGCTCAGCTGGGAGAGCGCGACAATCGCACTGTCGAGGTCAGGGGTTCGAGCCCCCTCACCTCCACCAGAGCACGGGGCAGTAGCTCAGTTGGGAGAGCGCAACGCTGGCAGTGTTGAGGTCAGGGGTTCGATCCCCCTCTGCTCCACCAGATGAGAACGACAGGCGTCCATGCCTGTCGTTCTGTCTTTCTGCAACGAAGGCGACGTGATATGCGCGCTGCTGCGACTCTTCGCCCGGCGTGTCGGCTACGGCGCTTCGCCGGTTATGCGCTCGTAGCAGTCCGGGCAGATCGTATGGCTGAACGTGACTTCGGCATGGGTTTCCAGGTATGTCGCAACGCTCATCCACTCACCGCGTTCATCGCGTATCTTATTGCCGCACCACGCACAGATCGGAATAATGCCGCTCAATGTTTTGATTGTTGCCAGCGCTTCTTTCAGGGCGGCGTGTTTGCGCTCCAGATCGCGATACAGTTTGCGGAGCGTCAGGTGCGTGCTGATGCGCGCCAGCACAACCTCCACGTGGATCGGCTTGGTGATGTAGTCGACCGCTCCTGCGCGCAACCCGGTCACCTCATCAATCGGATCGGTCAGCGCCGTCATCAGGATCACGGGAATATCGCGGGTGCGCGGATCCTCTTTGAGACGACGACAGGTTTCAAAACCATCGATCCCCGGCATCATGACATCAAGAATGATCAAATCGGGGAGCGCATACGCTGCGGTTTGCAGTGCAATATCACCGCGCTCGTTGATCAGCACTTTGTACCCGGCGTTGCGCAGACCTGTGAATAAGATCGCGAGATTGGCAGGAGTGTCGTCAACGACAAGGATCGTATCTGATGGTGTATTCATCGCCGGGCTCTCATCTGTTCCAGAAAGGTCTGCAACTGACCGATCTGAAACGTATCGAGGAAATACTGCACTTTTCCGATAAACGACACAACCTGCGGCATGTCCTGTTTCAGTCGATCGATTGCATCGTACAGCGCATCGACATCACCAATCTGCGCCAGGTCGCTCAGGACGGTGAGCGTCGTTTCCGGCGGCAGGGCATCGGAGTGATCAGATTGAACATCGGGTAACGGTTTATCGTAACGCCACTCAATCCAGGGGATATGGCGCTGAAGCGTCTCGACCAACAGTGAGCGGCTGATCGGTTTCGGAATGAATGCCTGCGCACCAGCGTTCAGGCTTTGAATGCGGTCGTCAGGGTACGCACTGGCAGAACTGACGATCACCACGAGATGATCGTGACCGGTCATCTGGCGGATCCTGCGGATCATATCCAATCCATTCAATGCTGGCATCACCAGGTCCAGAATGACCACGTCCGGTTTGAATGCTTCAATCTGCGCCAATCCTTCCAGACCATCGCACGCCTCTGCCACAATGAAACCCAGCGGTTGCAGCATGTCCCGCACAATAACGCGATTATCAGCGTGATCATCGACGACCAGGACTGTAGGGGATTGACCGTCCACGCCAATGACACGCCCCCTGGATTGCACAGCGGGGAAAGGTTCGCGATCCACCGCCGGGAGCGGAATATCAAACCAGAAAACGCTGCCGCGCCCCGGTTCACTCTGCACCTGGAGCGTTCCTCCCATAAGCGCAACCAGTTCACGCGAAATCGCCAGTCCCAACCCTGAGCCCTGCTCTCCGGTCTGCGCCCCCAGTTGCTCGAACGGTTTGAAGATGATCTCCAGATGTTCTGGCGCTATTCCGGTGCCGGTATCCGAAACCTGAAAACGAATTCGCGTTTGTGCATCGGGCGAACCCATAACACGCAGCGCAACCGACCCCTGTCGCGTAAATTTGACCGCATTGCTCAGCAGATTTACCAAAACCTGACGCAGACGTCGCTCATCCCCCAGAACCATACGCGGAACACTGGAAATCTCGCGTGTAAACATCAGATTTTTGATAGCTGCCCGCTCTTCTATCATGTCACATATTTCCGTTATCATAAGACATCATCAAGATTTAGTGATATACTATTTTTGTACAATCTGAAAATGGAGAAAAACGATGTGTAAGTATCGATCCATTATCGAAAATCCGGAGAAATTACGCTCTATGACCGGACTGACCGTTGAAGAGTTCCACGCGCTGGTTCCGATCTTCCACGCCGCATTTGAAGCGTATATGAAACGTCGCACGATTGATGGCCGCGTCCGATATTGTCGTCGCTACGTCTCGTATGCAAACTCGCCGCTTCCGACAACAGAAGATAAATTGCTCTTTATTTTGACCTACTTAAAACAAAACCCAACGCAAGTGATGCACGGACACCTCTTTCAAATGAGCCAATCAAACGTAAGCAAATGGGTGCATCTTTTGCACGGAGCGCTGAACTATGCGCTTTCACAGCAAAATCTCCTGCCTGCGCGCACTGCCGACGACCTGGCGAGGCGATTGCAGGAAGAACCGTCGTGTGAAGAACCGTCGTGTGAAGAACCGTCGTGTGAAGAACCGTCGTGTGAAGAACCGTCGTGTGAAGAACCGTCGTGTGAAGAACCGTCGTGTGAAGAACCGTCGCATGCGACAAAAGCGCCCCCCTTTTTATCCATGACGGCGTAGAACGTCCCATTCGCCGTCCAAGCGACAAAGTCGACCGGGAGTTGTATTACAGCGGTAAGAAGAAACGACATACGCTTAAGAACGTTCTCATCATTGATGAGTTTGGCTCTATTCACTTTTTGAGTGACACCTACGAAGGAAGGGTCCACGATAAATGTATTGCGGATGAAGCGGGATACACCCTTCCAAACGCGAGCATTCTCTATCAAGACGCCGGATTTCAAGGATTTACCCTGCCTGGCGTCCAGATTATGCAGCCAAAGAAGAAGCCGCGCAATGGAACCCTCACGCCGCAGGAAAAGGAGGAAAACCGGCGTATCTCATCCGTTCGCGTTCGTATTGAACATGTTATCGGCGATATCAAGCGGTATCGAATCATTCACGACATTATCCGCTTCAGTTGTTCCGAATTTCGGGATATGGTCATGGAAACATGTTGCGGGCTGCATAACTTCCGAATTTGGCTGAAACGCAAAAAGCAGTCCAAAAATCAAAACGAATCTTGATGAAGTCTATAGCATAGACATCAAAGATAGTCGCCTGAAACTGCATCTTTCCAGCCTCAACCTTCGCAAGATCGAGGAGATCGTTGATGAGACTGAGTAAATGCTCACCGCTCGCCTGAATAATATGCAAACCCTTCCTCTGATGATCATTGATCCTCTGGTCAACCTGTAAGATTTGAGCATATCCAAGAATGCTGTTGAGCGGTGTACGAAGCTCATGGCTTATGTTCGAGAGGAAAATGCTCTTGGCGCGATTTGCGCCTTCAGCGATGCGTCGTGCTTCTTCCGCTGCTTCTTTGGCGGAGCGCAACGACTCTTCGATAGCGCGCTGTTCGGTAATATCGAACATTAAGCCCAGGATAGCTGTTACCTGACCATCCACACGGACCGGCGCCATAATGTGACGGAAGAGCCGCACCTGCTGCCGGACAAATATCGTATGCTCGAACGAAACCGTCTTGCCCTCAAACGCCCATGCTTCGCAGGTTTTCCACTGCACGATCACGTGATCAACGCCTGAACCATCGTCCTGATCACGATCCTTAACGAGCGTGCGCATCACAGAGTTCTGCATGATGTAGCGCCCGGTGCGATCCTTCGCCCACAGCGCAACCGGTATATGCTCAATCAGCGTATGCATGCGCGCTTCGCTTTCGCGACGCGCATACTCGGATTCGTGATAATCGCGCCAGAGAAAAACCGATTGCAAGGCGCTGCTTACCTGCTGTGCGAGCATCAGATATGCCTTGCCGTCGCGTGTTCCAATCCGTGCCGCAATATACCCAAAGTAACGCGCGCCAAAAAAGAGTGGATTGACGATCAAAGCCCGGCTCTGCGGCTCTTCCAGCCAGGTATCGGGAAGTATCTGGCGACTTGGAAATCGTATGCCCTCCGGCGACAACGATAGCCGCTTTCCATCACGCATTGCCAGCACCACACGCGCCCATTCGGGAAATTCTGGTTCTCTGGCGATGTCGTAGAAGTCATCAAAAAGCACCAGGTTACAATCCGTGATGCCGAGTTCAGGCAGTCGATACACGAGAATCTCAAAAAGTTGCTCAATACTCCGCGTAAGCATCATTGCGTGACTGATTTCAAGCAACGTGTGGGTATTTTCGACAGTTCTGGCGCGTCGTTCAATTCGTGCACGTTCACTTTCCTGCATGAGCGCCAGATGAACACGCTGAAGAAACAGGCGATTCGTCTGCGACAATTGATCGGTATGTTTCAGCGCAGAAGTAACGAGAAAGAACAATTCTGAAAGAACATCGTACCAGCGGTCCAGTTCCAGAGGATCGCGCGTGCTTGCCAGTTCGGTCTCGAACAGGCGCCAGAATCGATCACGCTCACGATTATTCTGGATAGGATCGGTTGATCGCATTCCCCTGATCAGCGCATCAATCCAGGATACATGCGACACGCCACCCCGTGCCGATTCCCTGACGCGACCGATCTGTTCAACCAGGCGCGTCTCTTGATCAGACAGGGGTGACCCTTGAGCGACGCTATTGATGGCGGCGTCGGAGATGAGATGGGGTGCAACCGGATCGAGCGACCAGCATCCACAGGATCGCCGAACAATGAGACGAGCCGGAACGTCGATCCGATCAGGAACCGTTTTCCCCTCAATCAGATCCAGAAGCGCATGGACTGCTGCTACGCCCGCCTCATAGAACGGCTTCGCCATAACCGTGATCGGCACATTCGACGTCTGCGCATCCAGGTGATCATTGAATCCGGCTACTGCGACATCGTCCGGAATGCGAACGCCATACTCCTCCAGGGTTTGCAGCGCGCCAACCGCATAGTCGATCTCAGAGCCAATGACGGCATCAACGTCTGTGACAGGACGACGACCTCGTTCCCGGATCAGGGTGTGCACCGCTTCAACGCCGACTGCTTTGCCCCAATCGGACGCACGCACGACAAGCGCAGGATCGAAAGGAATGCCATACCGCCGTAGCGTGTCCTGATATGCCCGAAAACGCTCTTCGCTCTCCAGATGCCGGGCAGGACCGCGAATGATCGCAATGCGGCGACTCCGATGCACCTCGATCATATGCACAATCAGGTCGCACATCCCACGGTAGGTGTCCGTCAGAACAGCAGGGATGCCTTTGATGATCCCCTCATAGTTGATGATCGGCAGGTGTCGATATGGCGCGATAAACTCTTCCATCTCGGTCTCGTTGAGATTCACGCCAAACCCTGCCCGACTGCCGCCCCAGGTAATCAGCCCATCGATGCGTGGTCCTTTCGCCAGATCGAAAAACGCACGCGCCGGTAATACGTGCGCCAGCGGTGATCTGATCAAAGGTTGCACAGCGGTCGAAATAACCCCCCCAACGAAACAGACGAGGTCTACATCACGCTGCTGCGCGCCATCGACGGTTCCCAACCAGAACGGTTGGTGCACGATTGCTACCAGGACGCCGATTGCGCGTCGAGAGGAAGAAGAAGGATTGGGCATAAGCGACGTATGCTACAACGACGAACGTGAATCCAGGAACGCTTCGACCTGATCCGCCGGGAGCGCCCGTCCAAACAGCCATCCCTGGGCATACTCGCAGCGCAGGGCGGAAAGCATAGTTGCCTGTTCTTCGGTTTCGACCCCCTCGGCGACCACCGTCATTCCCAGCGAATGCGCCAGTGTAATGATCGCCTTGACGATCTCATAATGTTCACGCATCATACCGAGCCGGGCGATGAATACCCGGTCGATCTTCAACGTATCGACCGGGAATTGACTCAAATAGCCGAGTGATGAGTAGCCGGCGCCAAAATCATCGATGCACACACCGACCCCCAGCGAACGTAGTTCGTTCAATTGGGCGATGGCTATCTCCCGGTGCGTGACAAATGTGTTTTCGGTCAACTCGATCTTGATCGCATTCGGCGGTATCCCGGCATCGGCTATAGCATGTGCAATCTGTGCCACCAGGTCGGGTTGAGCCAGCTGGTGCGCCGAAAGGTTGACATTCACCCACATATCGAAGTGGCGCGGTCGGCGCCTGCGCCATTCGCGCACCTGATGACAGACGTCGCGCAGCACCCAGTGACCGATCGTATTGATCAACCCGATCTCTTCAGAAAGCGGGATAAATTGATCGGGAGAGATCAAGCCGTGCTGCGGATGCTGCCAGCGCGCCAGCGCTTCGAAGGCGACCACCCTCCGACCATTAAGGGCGACGATCGGTTGATAGTGGACACGCAACTCATTGCGCTCGATAGCGCTCCGTAGATCGTTCTCAAGTTGAAAATGACTGACCGCTTTTCGTCGCATATCGGGATCGAAAACAACGTGGCGCGCGCGTCGTTGCATTTTTGCCTGATACATCGCCGTATCAGCATCGCGCGCCAGCTCTTCCGGGCGCTCATACCCTTCATTGCCGAGCGCCAGACCAATGCTGGCGGTGGTGTAGACGGTATGACCACGAACGCTCAACGGCGCCTGCAACGCCTGATGAATGCGTTCCACGATCCACTCTGCTTCTTCCGGCGCATTCAACCGATCAAGCATCACGGCAAACTCATCGCCGCCCAGCCGGGCAACCGTATCACCGGGACGCAGGACGCTTTCAAGCCGCCGCGCGACGGCGATCAGCAACTCATCACCCGCAGCATGCCCCAGGCTGTCGTTGATGGTTTTGAAGCGATCAAGATCGAGGAACAGCACTGCGAACAGATGCTTTTCGCGCTGTGCTCGTTTGAGCGCCAGGCTCAGGCGATCCATAAAGAGGGTTCGATTCGGCAACCCCGTCAGCGCATCGTGAAGCGCGCCATACGCCAGTTGCTCCTCCGCCTGTTTGCGACCGGTTATATCGGTCTGCGAACCGACCATACGCGTTGCCCGACCATGCTCATCCCATACTGCCATGCCGCGACAGAGCATCCAGCGATAGTTGCCGTCACGATGCAGAATGCGGTATTCCAGTTCAAACGATGTAATCAGACGACGGGTGTGCGCCAGCAGACGCCATTCGACCCGCTCGCGATCATCGGGATGCAACCGACGGAACCACTCATCGGGTGATGTGCCGATGTCGGTATCATCATACCCCAGCATCGCTTTCCAGCGCGGTGCGAAATAGATCTTGCCGCTGACGAGGTCCCAGTCCCACAACCCATCATTTGCTCCCTGAGCTGCGAGCGCGTACCGTTCCTCACTGGCGCGCAACGCCTCTTCAGCGCGCTTTGCTTCGGTGACATCCCGCACAATGGCGACGCTCCCGCTCAAGCCATCCGTATCACGGAGCGGGCGCGCCGTGATGCTCAACCACTGCTCTGGATGGCAGTCGGTTGCGGGCAATCGCACCTCCGCCGCATCGACCGACTCGCCGTGCAAGGCGCGTGCAAACGGGAGATCATGCGGCGTCAACCAGGAACGTCCGTCTGGCGACTGTGCCACCGGTGCGCTGGACGATCCGGGAAGCAGACTCGCCAGACGATCACCGAGGATCTGAACTGCTGCCGGGTTATGGTGGATCAAATGCCCATCGGTATCGGTGACAACCACTGCATCACCCATACTGTCGAGAATTGCGCGCAGGAGATTCGTCTGCTGGCGGAGCGCTTCCTCAGAACGTTTCAGCGCCTCGGCGCGCTGCTCCGCCAGCATGGTGCGCTCAGCAACCCGTTGTTCGAGCGCGAGGTTGAGGTTGCGCAACTCCGCCTCGGCGCGCCGCCGTTCGCGCTGCTCTGCCTCGAGACGGTTGAGCAGCGCCTGTATGGTTTGATCAACGGTTGCCAGATTATCAGGATGATGTAATGCCTCTTGAATGTCTGGATTATCGGTGATTGCCGGATGATCTGCGGCAGCGCTCAGCAGATACAGTCGCATACGCAGATACGCCTGCTCGGCGTCACGCAGACGTTTCTGCTCCAGGCAGGCATTGACACGCGCGTGGAGGATCGTCTTATTGAACGGCTTGCCCAGATAATCGGCAGCGCCCAGTTCGATGCAGCGCGCAACCAGGTCGAGATCCTGGTCGCCGGAAATAACGATGACCGGAATATGACGGAGAGCAGCATCCGCTTTGAGTGCTGCGAGCACTTTGTCGCCGCTCATGCCGGGCATCAGAATGTCGAGCAGTATCAGATCGAACGTGTACTGTTGCACCGCTTCGAGCGCCTGAATGCCGTCAGAACGGGCGATCACGGTGTGTCCGGCAACCTCGAGTTGCCGCACCAGTGCGTTTCGCACGTGCTCGTGGTCATCGACAACCAGAATAGTTCCAGAGAATGACATATCACATATGTGGAATAGACGAGACACTGCAATGTTGTGTAACGGGCACACTATACCGCCGTTTCCGGGCTGGCGCAACCTTCACTTCATATACCGCTCCAGACCCAGGGCAGCAACCTGTTGCGCTCTTTCCAGTACAATTGAGAAGGCTCACCAATGTTCCGTCTTTCTATACAGGCGTCTCGCGTGCGCGCATTGCCTTGTCAGTGCGGTGCAGTGTAACAACGGACAACGATAAGGAGGCAGTCTGTGTTCGAGGGTTTCAAAACGTTCGTCATGCGCGGGAATGTGATCGACCTGGCAGTCGGCGTGGTTATCGGTACTGCGTTTAGCGCCGTCGTCAACTCGCTGGTCAACGATATTCTGATGGCAATTGTCGCCACCCTGATCGGTCAGCCGGATTTTTCCGACGTTCTGGTGTTCGGTGCAGTACGACTCGGCGCATTCATCACCACCATTGTCAATTTTCTGATCATCTCTGCTGCGCTCTACTTCCTCGTCGTTGTGCCAATCAACAAACTCTCGGAATTCACAAGGAGAAATGAACCGCCTCCTGCTCCGCCAGCACCGTCCGCAGAAGAGAAACTTCTGACCGAAATTCGTGACCTGCTGCGACAAAATATAACCTGACCTTAACGCGCACTTTATCCAGACTGGTTAAGGTGGGTCTGTAAAAGGTTGAATGTTGCAAAGTGAAGTTGACCGTCAACGATCACCTGCCAGGAGACTCTGTCGTGTCTGGCGCGCCAAGTATCATTGTTCCGACGAAAAATGAAGCAGCGTTGATCGGCGCTTTTCTTGCCGCGCTTCCCGGATCGGTCGAGTTGATCGTCGTTGATGCCAGTGACGACGATACTCCTGCCATCATCGAACGCCTGCGACCGCAGAACACCCGGATTATTCGCGCCTCTGCCGGCATCGCCGAGGCGCGTGAGATCGGCGCATCTGCGGCGCACGGCGACTGGTTGATCTTCAGTGATGCAGATGTTCGCTTCGCACCCGGTTATTTCGACCGCTTCACACGCTATACCGACGCGGATGCCATCTACGGACCCAAATATGCGACGGCGGCATTCAGTTGGTACAGCCACATCTTTACCGGCGGGCAACAACTGATGCACCGTCTTGGTTTTCCGGCAGCTTCGGGGTCGAACATGGCTGTTCGACGCGATGTGCTGATCTCGGTTGGCGGATTTCGCTGCGATCTCCCGGTCAACGAAGACAGTGAACTGTTTCTGCGCCTCGCTCATCGCGGGTATCACGTTGTGTTCGCCCCCGACCTGGCCGTCCATTCGCTCGACGACCGGCGGCTGCGCCGCGGCGCGGTGCGCAAACTGTTGCACAGCACCACACGCTGCGCGCTGATTGCACTTGGGATGCGCATGCCGCTGCCCCAACGCCTCCTGCGCCACGATTGGGGTTACTGGCGCGCGACGCGCCGATGAATACTCCGCCTGATCCAATACGCTGGCTATTCCTCCTCGCCGGTGTGCTCGTACTGGCGCTTCTGATCATCGTGATCGGACAGAGCGGTGCAGTCCGGCACGTCTTCAGCGCAGCATCACCGGACGAAGCGGCCGCAATCCTGCGTGAATTCGGGTGGTGGACGCCACTGGTCAGTGTGCTGCTCATGGTGCTGCAATCCGTGCTGGCGCCGCTCCCCGGCTCGCTGATCGCCGCTGCCAATGGCGCGATTTATGGCATCTGGAAGGGAACGCTGCTCTCCTGGATCGGCGGCATGGCGGGCGGTCTGGCGACGTATGCCCTGGGACGCTGGTTGGACACTGCGATAGCGCACCGCTGGAAAGCGACCCGCCTGCAGCAGCGCCTTGTGGAGGTCAGCTCATCCCGTGGGTTCTGGATCGTCCTGATCGCCAGAATGACGCCAATCATCTCACTCGATTTCATCGGCTACCTGGCAGGGATCGCGCGGATGCCGCTCCTCTCGTATACGCTCGCCAATGCGATCGGCATGATTCCGGGAATGCTGGCGTACACCGCAATCGGCAGTGAACTGATGCAGGGTCGTCTGCTATCGTGGTATACCGCGCTGGCGCTGCTCGCACTGATCGCGCTCTTTTTCATCGGTCGGCATGCGGTGCGGCGCTTACTGGAACGTTGAACCTTCGACGTTCTGCTCAGTTCTCCAATTCTTTGCCTCCTCTTAGCCTCCCGTTAACACCCCCATAGTCGAAACGCAATCCAGACACGGTATGCTGTCGGATGGTATGCACCCCTGACAGATCGGCGGTGCAGGACGTGCAGATGCGGGGAGTGCGGTGATGCGGATAGCACTGATCACGGAGACATTCCTTCCCAATGTCAACGGCATCGTCACAACGCTGTGCCGCTTGCTGGAATATGCCCAGAGCAAAGGTCACGAGACGCTGCTCTTCGCCCCGCAGGAATCGCCTGCGCAGTACGCCGGTGCACAGATCATCCCGCTGCGTGGCATTCCTTTTCCCCTCTATCCCGACATCCGCTTTACTCCGCCACAGCCGGGCATTGTCCCTGCGCTACGGCAGTTTCGTCCTGATCTGATCCATCTCGCCGGGTTGATGGTGCTCGGACCGGCTGCACGCTTCGCTGCACGACAATTGCGGATACCGGCAATTGCCACATATCACACCGATCTTCCAGCGTACAGTGTTCATTACGGGCTTGGAGCGCTCCGCGAGGCGGCATATTCGTACCTGCGCTGGATCCACAATGCCTGCACCCTGACCCTCTGTCCATCATCAACTATTCTGGCGGATCTCCGCAGGCGCGGCTTCCGTCGCCTCCGCCTCTGGGGTCGGGGCGTCGATACGGTTCGCTTCCATCCGGCGCATCGTCGTGAAGAGTGGCGCACGGCTATCGGGGCGCGCGCCGATGAGCGCGTGCTTCTCTATGTCGGTCGTCTGGCAGCTGAAAAACGGCTCGATCTGCTGGCGGATGCATTGCGCGGTATGGACGGGGTACGCCTGGTGCTGATCGGCGACGGTCCGGCGCGACCGTCGCTCGAGCGGCGGTTTGCCGGGATGCCGGTGATCTTCACCGGCTTTCTTAATGGTCACGACCTGGCGGTTGCGTATGCGAGTTCAGACATTTTTGTGTTCCCTTCCGACACCGAGACGTTCGGGCAGGTCGTCCAGGAGGCAATGGCGTCAGGCTTGCCAGTCGTCGCTGCCCATGCTGGCGGCGTGATCGATCTGGTGCGTCACGAGGAGACCGGGATATTCTTTGACCCTGGTTCAGCGTACAGCCTGCGAAGCGCCGTGAGCAGACTGGTGATGAACCCCACCCTGCGGATCGCCTGGGGTCAGGCAGGGCGCGTCGCCGCCGAACAACGATCCTGGCCACGGGTTCTCGATGAACTGATGGAGTATTATCGACGCGCACTGCGCTGGCGTCCGCGTCTGTTGTCGCTCAGGAGAGCCGTATCATGACCACGTGGAGCAGGGCCGATATCCACGTTCATACTCGCTACAGCGATGGTCATAGTTCTGTCGCGCAGGTTCTCGAATATGCCGACCATATCGGATTGCACGTCGTTGCAATTACCGATCACGACACCATCGACGGTGCGCTCGAAGCGCGTCGCATGGCACGCGGCTTTAACGTCGAGGTCATTGTCGGCGAAGAAGTGTCCACTGCTGATGGTCATCTGCTGGTGTTGTTTCTCGAACGCGCGCTTCCTCCGGGGCGACCCGCACCAGAGACCATCGCCGCTGCACACGAACAGGGTGCGCTCTGCATTGTCGCGCACCCGTTCGACTGGCTGGTCTCGTCGTTTGGCGATGCACTGATCCGTCATTGTGGGGGTGAGCATCCCGCCTGGCGCATCGATGGGGTAGAGGTCTTCAACGCCAGCCTGCCGTTCCCCGGAATGAACGCGCGCGCTTCGCTTGTGACCGCTGCACTTGGACTGCCCGCCTGCGGCGGCAGCGATGCTCACCACTTTTCGACCGTAGGGCTTGGTTATACCCTCTTCCCCGGCACAAGCGCCGATGACCTTCGCCAGGCGATCATCCGTGGCGAGGTGCGCGCCGGTGGACGCGCCTGGACTGCGGGACACTACGCCGCCGTCGCCGGGTTGCGCGCCCGTCGTAGTCTTGCACGCGCGGCACGGATCGTCACCCGTCCGATGCGCCCGCGCCGCGTCGCCTGAGATACATTCGCCTCTTGCCGTGGGGCTGAGGAATAGCCGATAGCCGATAGCCGATAGCCGATAGTCGATAGCCGATAGCCGATAGCCGAGAGGCGAGAGGCGATAGGCGATAGCCGATAGCTAATAGCCGATAGCCGAGAAGCGATAGTCGATAGCCGATAGTCGATAGCTGATAGCCGAGAGGCGAGAGGCGAGAGGCGAGAGGCGAGAGCTGATAAGAGAGCTTGCCGTGGGGCTGAAGCCCTCGGCTATGCGAGGCGAAGCCCGCCTGCGCGGGCTATACGGATTTATAGCAGTTCTCACAGAGGCTGAACCTCCTCGGACGACCGCAATGACCATCGCGCTCCCCACTCGGTGACCGAAATGATGGAGATTGAGAATTAAATCCGCTATGCGCCTCTTGCCGTGGGGCTGAAGCCCTCGGCTATGCGAGGCGAAGCCCGCCTGCGCGGGCTGTGGCGGATTATTTCTTCAAAGACCATAATTTCGGTCTACACTCCGCCAGAAGCGGGCGCCTTGCATGACACAGCTAAGAGCCTATCCGAAGAACCCGGCGGCGCGCACGGCGATCACGCCGCAGGCGAAAAGGTTCCAGTGGTTCGGATAGGCGCTGAGCACACCGGGTCGCATGACGGTTTCGCGTGGCGGAACGACGAACCTGGTGCGACAGGGTGGTTCCGCTCGCCGCCTGGCGACTGAAGTCGCGGCTGGCAGGCGGGAAGCCCGCCTGCGCGGGCTTGCGGGAGCGCATCCCGCTCGCTCGTAGCCAAGCCCGTCGGACTTCCACGTCTTAGAGCCTATCGGAAGAACCCGGCGGCGCGCACGGCGATCACGCCGCAGGCGAAAAGGTTCCAGTGGTTCGGATAGGCGCTGAGCACACCGGGTCGCATGACGGTTTCGCGTGTCGGAACGACGAACCTTGTGCGACAGGGTGGTTCCGCTCGCCGCCTGGCGACTGAAGTCGCGGCTGGCAGGCGGGAAGCCCGCCTGCGCGGGCTTGCGGGAGCGCATCCCGCTCGCCCGTAGCCAGGCCCGTCGGACTTCCACGTCTTAGAGCCTATCCGAAGAACCCGGCGGCGCGCACGGCGATCACGCCACAGGCGAAAAGGTTACCGTTGTTCGGATAGGCGCTGAGCACACCGGGTCGCATGACGGTTTCGCGTGGCGGAACGACGAATCTTGTGCGACAGGGTGGTTCCGCTCGCCGCCTGGCGACTGAAGTCGCGGCTGGCGGGCGGGAAGCCCGCCTGCGCGGGCTTGCGGGGGCGCATCCCGCTCGCCCGTAGCCAGGCCCGTCGGACTTCCACGTCTTAGAGCCTATCCGAAGAACCCGGCGGCGCGCACGGCGATCACGCCGCAGGCGAAAAGGTTACCGTGGTTCGGATAGGCGCTGAGCACACCGGGTTGCATGACGGTTTCGCGTGGCGGAACGACGAACCTTGTGCGACAGGGTGGTTCCGCTCGCCGCCTGGCGACTGAAGTCGCGGCTGGCAGGCGGGAAGCCCGCCTGCGCGGGCTTGAGGGGGCGCATCCCATCCCGCTCGCCCGTAGACAAGCCCGTCGGACTTCCACGTCTTAGAGCCTATCCGAAGAACCCGGCGGCGCGCACGGCGATCACGCCGCAGGCGAAAAGGTTACCGTTGTTCGGATAGGCTCTGAGCACACCGGGTCGCATGACGGTTTCGCGTGTCGGAACGACGAACCTTGTGCGACAGGGTGGTTCCGCTCGCCGCCTGGCGACTAGTGAGGGAAGAGAAGAGAGAAGGAAGAGTCGCAAGTCTCTTTCTCTCACTTCTCATTCCTCGCCTCTCTTCTTGCGACGATCCGACACGCGCGGACGACCGCCGCCAAACCGATGGGCGTTCACGTGGACGGGCAGGAACGGTTCCAGCACGGCCCACAGTTCGTCCGAGGTGCGAAAGCCGGTCGTGGTCGTGTTGTTTGGTGTGCGCACACGGGTGCGCTTCGGTGTTGATTCAGTACTCATACCATAAGTATACCAGTTTTTCGGATAGGCCCCGAGACTCATAAGGCGTTCGACCCTGCCCACAATTTCTATGGTATGATACATTTGGATGGACTGAGACACATACCTGCGCACGTGGCTGCCCTGTCACTCTGGGATCACGCGCTATGACACCAGTCCACATACCCGTGCGCTTGTGGCTATTCCGCTCACAGATCATCACACCGCCAGATCGCTGCTGGCAACACTGCTCCGTCAGGAAACCGGCGCGGATTACGATGCCCTGATCGCCGATCTGTTCAGCACAGACCCCGCCGCAATCCGTGTGGTCGTCTCCGGTTGGAACACGCTCGACGGGATGCTGGTGCATCAGCCTGAGATGCGGTGCGCCGCTTCGACGCGCGCACTGGTTGTTGCAGCGCATGAACGGGCGCTCTGCGATCTCCTCCTTGCCGCACCACGTGGTGAAGTCATCCTTTTCCTGATGGTCGGTGAGTGGACACTGCCAACGCTCGCCGAACTGTTCGATGGGCGCACATTGGCGCCACGCGAGACGCTGATGTATCCGGATATTCACCTCTTTGTGGGAGTTCGGCGCGGCAGCGGCACGCCTCCCGACATTGACGACGACACCCTGTTCCGTGGTCCACCCCTGGCGCGCGCCGCCCTGCCGCCCGCTCCTGTCGGGCGAACGCTCAGCAGCGCAAAGGATCTGATCGTCGCACGTTTGCGTGACCTTGGCAACGCGGCAGGGCGGCGCGCGCGCGGGCAGTTTCTTGCCGAAGGATCCCTCCTCGCCTCCCGCGCCCTCGACGATCTTCCGGTCGAAGATATGTTCTACACCGGCGAGTTGCTGCGCGACCCAGCAGGCGCTCCGCTCCTCCAGCGCGCAGGAGACCTGGGTGTGCCCGCGTACCGCATTTCCGATGGATTGATGGGATTGATCACACCCACCCGCCCTCTTCCCGCCATCGTTACCGCCATCTGGGGGCGGGTGCGCGATGTCGCAGCATACCGACCCGGCAAACAGGCCGTCATCCTGGTCGCCGAGCAGATCAGCAACCCCGAAAATCTGGGCATGACGCTGCGCACTGCCGATGCAGCCGGCGCCGAAGCGGTGGTGGTTGCCGGTGGCGCCGATCCATTGCACCGTGAATGTGTGCGCGCCGCGCGTGGCGCCGTGGGGCGCATTCCCATCTATTCCTGCGCCGATCTTCCCGCCTGGATCGGGCAATTGCGCACACAGGGCATCCCTGTTGTCGGCGCAACCGGCAACGTCGAGCGTGAACTGTACGATGTCGATCTGCCGATCCCGCTGGCAATCGTCGTCGGCAATGAAACCGATGGTCTGACCGACGCAACGCTCGCTGCCTGTTCGTCGCTCGTGCGCATCCCGATGGCGCCAGGGCAGGACTCGTTGAATGTCGGAGTGGCTGCCGGGGTGTTGCTGTACGATGTCGTGCGACGGAGTGGACGGTGGAGGCGCACAGATTGACGGCGGGTTGTCGCTCTGATAGTACGTTGTATCTTCAGCCAACCACTTCGCTCGCTGCGCTCGCTGCGCAGCGGGTGAAACGTGAGCCGTTTACCGGACAAGATTGCCGGGCAAGAGGGGAATAGAGAATGGATCACGAAGAAGTAGGCCGTTTTTGGAATGCCAATGCCGATGCCTGGACGAAACTCGCCAGAGCCGGCTACGACATCTATCGGGACTACCTCAACACTCCGGCTTTCTTTGCCATACTGCCGGACGTGAATGGGCTTGCAGGGCTGGACATCGGGTGCGGCGAAGGTCATAATACCAGGCTGCTTGCCAAACGTGGCGCCCGAATGACGGCTATCGACATCGCGCAGGTTTTCATTGACTACGCAAAGCAAGCGGAAGAAGACGAACCGTTGGGCATCGATTATCGCGTCGCCAGTGCAGTGAACCTGCCGTTTGCTGAGGCTGCCTTTGATTTTGCCACGGGGTTCATGAGTTTTATGGACATCCCGGAAACCAGGCGTGTGCTCGCTGAAGCCTATCGTGTGCTGCGACCCGGTGGTTTCCTGCAGTTCTCTATCTCCCATCCGTGCTTCGATACCCCACACCGCCGGAATCTCCGGGACGAGCACGACCGCACATACGCGATAGAGGTCGGTAACTACTTTCGCCCTCTTAACGGGGAGATTTCCGAGTGGATCTTCGGGGCGGCGCCGCCGCAGGCGACACAGGGGCTGCCACAGTTCAAGATTCCGCGGTTCACACGGACGGTAAGCCAATGGCTGAATCTGCTGATCGATGTCGGCTTTGTGATCGAGCGTGTAGAGGAGCCGTGTCCAGACGACTCCTTAGTCCTTACCTGCCCCAATATACAAGACGCCCAAATCGTGGCTTATTTCCTTCATATCCGTGTGCGGAAACCGGAGCAATCCACGAAGTCCCCGGACAGTGCGGCGAACCGGGCGCCGGAGCCATCCGCGTAATGAGTTGACCGCCGGAATTGCGCGCCGCATACGGTCATGCGGGCGGGACGCCCGCGCACCCGGCGCGCCGCATACCGCCGCCTGCGGGAGGGCGTCATCCGTTGAACCTATCGGGCGAGAAGCCCCACGCTCAATGCGGAGCAAGAAATCGACGGGCGTCTCATGTTATTTCTTTCCCGGTTCCCGGTTCTCCCCCGTCAAAAACCTGACAATCGCCTCATTCACGTCGGCAGGACGTTCCTCGTAGGGCAAATGCCCGGTACGTTCATAGACGATCAAACGGGCATCGGGGAGAATGCGTTCCAGGCGTTGCCCCTCGTCCACAGGAAAGACCGTATCACCATCGCCCCACAGCAACAGTGTCGGCGGACGGATCGACGACAGATTGGCGGGAACGGGCAGCGAACCATCCTTCGGCGAACGCGCCTGCCAGACCTGTGCTGCTGCAGTTCCCCGCACATACAGGGGCGCGGCGTACCCTGCGATCACCTCGTCGGTCAGCCAATCGTCGCGCTTTGAGAGCGACCGCAGCCCGACCCCGACCAGCGACGGCGCCAGGATGTAGTACGACAGCGCCAGTCCGATCAACGGCAACTGCGCAAATGTCGCAATCGGCGGACGCCCCACCGTAAACGCTTCCGGGCAGATCGCAACAATGGTGCGCACCCGTTCTGGCGCCAGGAGCGCAACCTGGAATGCCACCCGTCCCCCGAACGAATGCCCGACGACATCGAAGGTGGTGATACCCAGGATATCGAGCGCCTGGAGAATCAGAAGCGCCTGATCGTGCGTCGAGTAGACCGGGGCTGCCGGGCGTGATGAAGCGCCGTAGCCAATCATATCGATGGTCACGACCCGTCGTCCGGCGGCGATGAGCGCCGACCGCTGCGCGCGCCATGCAAAAGCCCACGCAGCAAAACCGTGGATGAGGAGCACAACCGGGGCATCGCGCGGTCCTTCGTCGGTGTAGTGCAGATCATACTCGCCGACGCGAACGAAATGCTGAACGCCTGGCAGATCGGCGGGCGCCAGACGCTCGCGGAGCGGCGTCAGTGCGACAGGAGCGAGCAACGCTGCCATGCCAAAAGCAGTGAACGCTGGTAGTGGATTCATCGGCTATGCAGCAAAAACCGGCTTCGAGAACGGCTCGAACCAGCGCAACAGTTCGACCGGGAGACGACCGGCAATCAGCGTCCCTTCCGCTTCGTACCGCTCCTCATCGATCACGCCGCGCATGTGCCAGAGTGATACCAGATCATTGCGCCGGTATGGAATGAACGCCGTCAGCGGCATCATTCGTTCACTCAGCGTCTGCTCGATCCGGCTGAGTAATGTGTCAAGCCCCCAACCTTTACGCGCTGATACCGCCACGTAGTCATCCGGCATGCCGAGTGCTTCGGCGACTCTTTCCGTCTCAACCTCATTCATGCCCGCCATGAGGTCAACTTTGTTGAGGACGGTGATGATCGGGCGATCCTCAACGTGGAGATCGCGCAGCGTATCGAGCACCGTCTGCGTCTGCTGCGCCGCGTTCGGATGGGTGATGTCGAGCACGTGCAGCAACACGTCCGCCTCACGGATCTCTTCGAGGGTCGCGCGGAATGCGGCAACCAGTTGCGTCGGGAGTTTCTGAATGAAGCCAACGGTATCGGTCAGCAACGCCTGCTGCCCGCCAGGGAGCGTCACCTGCCGGGTTGTCGGGTCGAGTGTGGCGAATAACCGGTCCTCAGCGCGCACATTGGCGCCCGACAGAGCATTGAGCAATGTCGATTTCCCGGCGTTGGTGTACCCGACGATAGCGATCACCGGGATGCCGCTCTGACGACGACGTTCACGATACACTTCACGGTGCCGGTGAACTTCCTCGATCTGCTGTTCGAGCCACTGGATGCGGCGCGCGATCAGGCGCCGGTCGACTTCGAGTTGCGTCTCGCCCGGACCACGCAGACCAACCACGCCACCAGCGGAACTGCCGCCACCGCCAGCCTGACGCTCCAGGTGCGTCCACTGGCGTCTCAGGCGCGGCAACAGGTAGCGGTACTGCGCCAGTTCGACCTGCACGCGCCCTTCGTGGGTCTGCGCGTGGCGCGCGAAAATATCGAGGATCAGTCCGGTCCGATCCAGCACCCGCGTCTGCAATGCGTCTTCGACATTGCGCGCCTGCCCCGGCGTCAACTCATCGTCGAACACGACCAGATCGTACTGCAACGTATCGCGCAGCGCTGCAATTTCCTCGATCTTGCCAGGACCGATGAAATAACGCGGGAAGGGATGCTTGAGCCGCTGATACGTGCTGCCAACCACGTCAAGACCGGCGGTATCAGCCAGCAGAGCGAGTTCCTGAAGCGAGTCTTCAGCCTTCCATGCGCTTCGGCCGCCGGTCAATTCCACACCGACGAGAAAAGCGCGTTCACGGGGCGGGCGAGTTTCGTGAAGACGGCGCCCGCCGTTGGGAGTCGTCTGATCGTCTCTGATCGCCATGCTCCTTATGAATATATGTTACCAGCAAGGTTATTCTAGCATGCGCCGTCTCATAGAGCAAGTGGGACAGGACGTGCGGGTGCAGTCATGCATTGACAAGAAGTTGAGCGCTCCGTATGCACATCCCCCAGCGTGCGGGCGCGGCAGCGCCCTTTGTGCTATCAGCCTGCCGGTTCAGCGTCGGGCGGGGCGGTGGGGCTGGTTCTGCAGCCTGCGCATCCACCAGGGCGCGCCACGCCCGCGCGGACGTTCACGCCCGCGCTGAGCGCACGACGCCCCGCTGACGCGGGGCTGGCGCGGAGCATCCGCACACACCAGCGCGGGCGCGGCAGCGCCCGTCGTGCTTTCAGCCCAACGCTTATGGAGATTGAGAATATAAACCGGTATTCGCCGTTGCCGTCGGGATCATGGAGATTGAGCATTTAATCCGATATGCGCCTCTTGCCGTCGGGCTCAAGCCCTCGGCTATCCAGGGCGAAGCCCGCCTGTGCGGGCTAGAGCGGATTATTTCTTCAAAGACCATCAGCCCTCGGCAATGCGCTGCGAAGCCCGCCTGCGCGGGCTCTACCGGACTGAATGCTTGCAATGCATGAGCGTCGGGCAGAGCGGCGGACGGCTGCCTGAGCGCATCTGCACACACCAGCGCGGGCGCGGCAGCGCCCTTCGTGCTTTCAGCCCGACGTTTGAGCGTCGGGCGGGGCGGCGGACGGCTGCCTGACAACTCATGCTCGCACCCAGGACGTGCAGGATGCAGGCATAAGCGGTTGCACACTGGCCGGGAACCGGGAACTGGGAACCGGGAACTGGGAACCGAGAACTGAGCACCGGGAATCGTGCACGCTCCCCAGATGGTCGCCGGATGACGACGCCGCGTGTCGTGTGCCGCGCCCGTTCCCCGGCCGGTCGCAGGCATACGTCTCGCTCAGCGTCGGCGGGGCGACCGCCGCAGGCGTTGGGGAGGGCGGGGCGGTGGGAGTCGGCGTCGGCGTGCACGCGGCAGTGGGGTAGGGTTAGGTTGGACGTCGGCGCGCAGGTGGAAGTCAGGTCAGGGCGGCGCTTGCGGTGATCCGAATAGGGGTCTACTCGTTCTTCCTCGCTTCTTCCAATGACGCCGGGTCGCGTAGCCACGCGAGAAACATACCCGGCGTGAGAATCCGAATGTGCTGATATCCTGACAATTCAAGCAAGTGGCGATCGCCAGACACGATGATCGGCGCACCAGCGACCAGGGCGCATTCGATGAAGATATCATCGGGATCGCTGTCCACGACGTGGAGCGTGCCAGTAATTGCCACCGCTTGCCCGAAGCGGCAGAACTCATGCACGGCTGCGCGCACCTGGTCAACCGAAAAACCGAACTTGACCGAGAGCTGCTCCAAAAACTTGGTGATCATTTCCCGGCAATAGACCAGTTCGACCAGCCCTGCCCGCGCCGCCAGCCAGCATTTGTAGGCGGCGCCGCGCCACAGCACGGCGGTCAATCGAATGTTGGCATCGAAGACGACTTTCTCAGCCACGGACGTCGTCGTGCTTCAGGTCGTCGACGAGGCGCATACGCTCGTCTTCAGAGAGCGTCTCCCAGTCCAGTCCACGTTGAGCGGCTAACTGACGGATGCGTTGATTGCCATACTCGACCAGGCGGTCGAGTTCGTCGAGATCGGGGAGCAGCGTCCGCAGCAGCGCTCGTTTCCCGGCAGGCGTTAATTGACGCGCCAGCGCGATCACCTGGCTTTCGTCGAGGGGCAGGAAAATTGCCGTATCCATACGTGCCTCGTGGTGCGCAGATGCACAGGTTGGCTTGCGTTTGTGTGCGTGTATTGTACGTCATGATCGCTGTTCCGGACAAACCGCGCGTCGTCCGAGTCGCCTCAGGCGCCATCGAGTTGATAGTTCCGAATCTGCTGCCGATTGTGGTGGGTGCTGGCGCTGATCCGAACACTCCCCCCCAGTAGCCCTTCACCAGCCGTTCCACCGTGAAGCTCAGGAGCGGCGCCACAGAGAGGGGCGCTCTATGCGGTTGTTATGGTGCTGGATGAAGTCCGTTCCCTTCACACTATGATATCGTGGTTCAGTATCGTGGTTAACGCCCTTTATAGCTTCGCAGTGCGTGTTGCGCCCGCTTCAAGTGCTGCTGAAACAGGCGGTAGTCCTTGCCCCACTCCGGATCGATCATTTCCTCATGGTAGAGACTATGCAGGTACTTCTCCCACTTCTGGGCCAAGCGGATCACTTCCTCTCCGAACCGGTCCAAGGGCGCGAATACATCGCGCATCGCCACCCATCGCCCAGGCACGTGCAGGGTGATATAAACGCGATTGTGCGCGGGATCGCCTCGCAGATCGAATTGCCATGGGTCGCTCCCCCAATCGCTTGTAGCTGTTGCAGACCGACCAGTTACCAGATCAGCGACTCCATGAAGCAGGCCGTCCAATATCCATAACAGGTAACCTGATGGAAGGAGTTCGGTTGCATCCTCCTCGCCCAGGTAAACGTGGAGATAGGCTAGCGTCGTCGGATAGTTCTGACTGTAGTGAGAGCGCTCCTGTTCCGTCAACGGCGGCTCCGGTGTGAAATCCAGCCGGATGTCCTGAAAGGGCCCGGTGAATGTCCTGAGTGGTCTACTTGGGATACGCACTGACCACCTCCCCTGCCTGATTGACCACAACGGTTATCCACCCCCAGGTCTCATAGCGCCATCGATAGACCCAGTTGCCACGTGTCTCGTCCAATACTCGTTCCCCATTCTGGACTGTTTGGGCTATCAAGTCAACCACGTCGCCAACCTTTATTTTCTTCGAGAAGCAAGTAGGATATCCTCCAGGAATATCTCCGGTCAGGCGGCGGCCGAGGATGTGCCTCAAACCTTTGTTGCGGTTTCCCGCCAGGAGCATAATCTGATTCCCGACACGGTCAGTTATTCCTCGCATAACAGCATCACTGCCAGCCGAGCTCAAAATATCGAAGATTTGATCGCCGTTCCGCGTCCCCAGACCCATGAGCGTCTCGAGAGCGACAGGGTCTGCATGGCGTAGATAGCGAAGCTGACCGGCAGCATGGATGTTATCAGCCAGATTGGCTGCCGGGGCCGCATTGACTGCCGTGTGAATACCCCGCGCCGCATCTAACGCCTTATTCCCACGAGCAACCGCCCGTACCAGCATCCCGCCGCCGGTCAGCCCCGGCAGGAGCAGGCCGCCCACATCCGCCGCCAGCGCCAGCCCATTGTCCCACGTCAGCCCGTTCTGGCGAATGTCCCAGATATCGTAGGCGATGCATGCGATATCAACCGCGCGCTCGATCCAGCGCCCCGTCGGGTCGGTGCAGCGCAGGGGGGCGTTCTGCGCATATGCGTATCGGTTGAGCTCCTGCGGCGTGGTTGGCGCGCCGCCGCCCTGCGCCCACGCTGGCTACGCGACCGCGTCGTGCGGCGCAGCGGTCAGCGCCCCTGCGCCGGGAATGATGCGCTCCGGCGCACTACAGTGTGTTCGGCGTTTGGTCCGGTCAGGCGCTCGTACCCTGGTCCAATTGGGCGCGATAGGCTGCCAGCGCCAGTCCAAACTCCCACTTGAGCATTTCCGGGCCAATGACTGTGCCCGTATCTCTCTTTATCAGTCGGAGCGCGACTGGCCCATCCCGGAGGTTGACGGCTGCCATCTATGAGCGCGAACAACCATCCGATCACATCTTCCTGCGCTTCTCGAAAGGCGGCTTCCAGCGCAGTCAGTTGTTGCTCAGTAAACGGCAGTCCCGCGAGAGCCAGGATATGCTTGCCACTGTCGGACTCGAGCCGATCCCGGGCGTCATACTGCAGAACATCAACCTGGCGTTGGGTGTTCCCGTGGATAGCTTCACGGACTTCTCGCATAAGCGCCTGGCATACTTCCTGGGTGGAAAGTTTTGCCTGACTCATTGTTCAAGATATCCCATATCTCCAGTGCGCTCCCCCAACCGGCGCGGATTCCGTTCTGGCGCGGGATCGACGCAACGCACACCCGTCGCTTCCAGGCGACCGTTCCATTGCGCCCTCATCGCTGAGTATGCTATGCAGGCGGTGTGTCGGACGCCGTCAGACGCGCGAACACCGTCGCTGGCGTCAGCCGCCGAAGATCGGAGCGATCAAAATCGGCGTCGAAACTGACCAGTTCGCCACTGATCAGACGGGTCGCAACGTATTGATAGGCATCGTCAAAATCAAGATGGTGGCTGGTCATTGCGTCGACAATGCGGCCAAACGACTCTGGCGGCACAGTCACCAGGTGGACATCGCCGGTGATGAACAGGTCGTCGATGAACTGTATCAGGGCGTCAGGTCGCCGGTACCGACCCAGAATGACGCTGATAGAGTGGAGCGAGAAATGGGATAGCGCCAGATGACGAGACGGCAGCGCAGCGAGCAAACGCTGTACCTCAGCGGATCGATCCTGATCCAGGAGGCGCTCAAGCCAGATGTTCGTATCAATCAGATACATGGTCATTGGCGTGGTGCATAGCGCCTGCGATCATCCACGCCGTTGCCTGGTGTTGCAATTCCAGCGCCGTCGTCTGGTCGCGCAGATCACGCAAAGCGCCAGCCCAGTCCTGCCGCAGAGGTTGGCTGGAAGGGAGGGCATACTCGCGCAGCAGGGCGGCGATATAGAGACGCACCCGCTGTTGCAGCTCAGGCGGAAGCGTCTGCACCAGATCCGTCAGGGGTGGTTCCGTCAGCGCCACTATCGACCTCCTTTGTCCGGGTCTTCTATCTATCCTGAAAGCGCCGGATTGGCATGCCGTGGTGAGCGGAGGCAAGATTTGGAGCGACATCGCTGATCGCATCTGACCGTCCAACCCGCCGCCTCGTTGCCGTATCGCGCTGCACGCTTTCCCGCCGTCGTCCCCGCGCTCGCGCCGGGGATCAGCGCGCCGCGTTGTGCGGCGCAGCGGTCGGCGCCATGCGCCAGGAACGATGCTCTCGGGTGCGCTGAACCGTCCAGGCGCCGGATCATCGTACCGGGCATGATACTCCAATAATCCCGTCGCATCAAGTCGCTGCCCGGTGAAACCCGAGAACCAAGAACTGAGAACCGAGAACTGAGAACCGAGAACTGAGATACTGAGTACCGGGAACTGCGCTCACACTCCCCAGGTGGTCGCTGAAGAGATGCCGCGTTCCCCGGTCGCTGCGCCGACCGGCGCGCGGCGGCTGCGCGCTGCTCCGACCCGTCCGCCGCCACCAGCGCCTGCGGACGCGGCGGTCTCCGGTCCGCCCCGCCTCGGGCCGCGCCCACCGGTTTGGAATGGCGGTCCCGTCCGCTCACGGCTCCTCCCCCATCGCCACTTCCGCCCACGCGACGTCCGGGTTGTCTCGCCCCGCCAGGTCCGCCAGCATCAGATCCAGCTCATCGGGAATGGCGTTGAACTCGAAGCGGATGCGTTGCCGCCCCGGTCGCTTGAGCTCAGCGATGGCCGCTGGCAGGATGACTGCCCCCACATCCATCGTCAACGTTGCCCAGTACGCCGAAGGTGTGGGAGTTCGTTGATCGAGCACGCAAGAGAGAGGCTACCCTTCAGCGAGACGTTTGGTCAAAACAATCTCCACCGCTTCATAGCCATAATCTCCGTCATCAGGTATGTCCAATAGTTCCATTGCATTGCAATAGCGCTCTCGCACCGGGATTGGCACGCCATCAGTGTCTTGACTATATTCTACCAGCCATCCCTTTTCGGGCTTGAGCGCATCTAGCCGCTTGAATGTGGGTATCGGCCACTCCTCTCGCCGGAACGGACACGTGCTGGGAATCAGCGGCCATTTCCCCCGTGTAATGCCCAGGTCGCTAAACCAGGCGATCAACACGGCATCCGAAGGCTGCTTGGTCCACGTCTCTTGCTCATCCGGAACGCTTTCATACCGGGGTCCAAAGAAATAGCCCAAGCCTCCTTTCGTTTTGTAACTTCCCCGCACGATGACTCCCAGGGCATATCCTCCATCCTTCAAAGGGACAGCAAACCATTGCCCTTCAGAATACTTGATGCGCTTCTTGCGCGGTTTCCTGTCCATCTGCCTCTCCTACTGGATCATTTCTTCAAAGCGCCGGGCTGCATCCAGATATTCCTGACGATTGAGTACTTAATCCGGTATGCGCCTCCTGCCGTCGGGCTATGTGAGAACTGCTATAAATCCAGTATTCGCCCTTGCCGTGGGGCTCATGGAGATTGAGAAATAAATCCGGTATGCACCTCTTGCCGTCGGGCTCAAGCCCTCGGCTATGGAATGCGAAGCCCGCCTGTGCGGGCTATACCGGATTATTTATTCAAAGACCATTATTTCGGTTATCGCGTGGGGCGCGCCATTCCCAGGAGTGTTCAACCTTGCCTGTGGCAGGTTGCGCATCGCTGATCCCTTCTTGGCGGTTGGGTTCCAGTCAAGTATGCCCTGCCTTCCGTTTTTCGTCTACTGAATGGATAAGGTCGAACTTAGTAGTGCAAAGAACGGCGGGTAGGTCTTCGACCCTGCATGCCCTGTGACTACGCTTCAATCAAATTTCTTTCTTCTTAGCAGGCTTAGTCCTGCAATCCTCGTAGTTAATATCTGCTCAAGCTCTTCCGATCGCTCAGTCCCTTCCACGTAAAGTAGGATACCTGTCTCAGGAAATTCTCGTTCCGCTGGCTCGTTGTCAAGGAGATCAATGTTCCGCCGCAGTATAAAGTGCTCTTCACACATGCTTCCCAAGCGATAGTAATCTCCACCGAGATATAAGCTCTCGTGTGCGACCAGTCTGATACCAAGTGCTCGCTCAACTGCTACCCGCGCCGCCTCCAGATTATCATGCTTAAATCCGTAGAGGTCGTCAGTCCTCATACTTCCCTCCTGAACTCATCGAGGCTATAATTGCATGGTAGTTACGGTACAAAAATGCTTGGGCTTCGTCTCACCGCATCTTCAACGGACTTGTAGATCATGAAGTTAACATCTCTCCCAACAAGTTGACTAAGTTCCTCTCTGAGATCGAGGAGTCCCAAAGCTTCAAGATCTCCTCTCCCAAGCGGACCTGTCCGTGTGCCGCCGCCCCGAAGCTCGATGCCAAGTTCCTTAGCGCGCTGCAAGAGAGTGGGACTCGCCAGAGCGATATCAAAGTCGCTCACACGACCAACGTCGAAAGGTGCACCTGTTGTATATTTCACACCGGTGACGGAACTACCTTGGAAGATGGCCTGAACACCCTCATACCCGGCGTTCTCCAAACCACCCTTCAAGCGAGCGCCAAACTGGGCGAACTCATTAGCATTCTTGAATCCAAGTGGAATTCTTCGTAGTGTATCGCCAGCATTCTCCACCGCCCGCAGCGCATCGGCGGCCTCATCGCCGTGGCTGGCCATATCGTCCACTAACCCCGCCAGTTTCCCCAGGTGGCGCAGCTTGGCCAGCTTGCCGCCAAAGCCAGCTGTAAGGAGGTTGGTAGCTCCGTTCACCGTGAGCGATTCGACCAGGTCGAACTCGGTGCCAGTAGCCTTGGCGATGAAAAAGTCGGTCGCCACATCGATGACCGTGCCCACAGCGACGCTGATGCAGATGGGGCAATGCCCGCTGGGATCGGTGTACTTCAGCGGATTATTGTAAACGTACGCAAAACGGTTGAGGCTCTGCGGGTTGCCTGGCTCAGGAACGATGCTATCCGGCGAGATGAACCGTCCGAGCGCGGGATCATAGTAGCGGGCATGATAATACAACAATCCGGTTGCATCAAGCCGCTGCCCGGTGAAGGTACGCGCCGTCAGTCCGATGCCGCCGGTGCGCACCCGCCCCCACGGGTCGTAGTGCTGCATTCCTACGAGCGCGCCGCTCGCGGTCGTCGCTGCGCTCACGCTTCCCAGGTGGTCGCTGAAGAGATACTGCGTTCCCTGGTCGCTGCGCCGCACGCCGATGACGTCGGCGCCGAAGCGGTAGAAGTGCGTCGTTGCGCCGCCGACGGTGCGCTCCCAGAGGTCGACGACGGTGACGATGGTCGCGCCGAGTTCAGGATTACCTTCCCAAGTCCAGCCGATCCAGTCCGCCTGGATGCGCAGCGCGGCATCGCTCGTCGGGCGCCAGACCCGGTGGGCGGGGTTGTTCGGGTCGGGGTTGCTAACGCCAGCGCGCGCCTCCTGGCGCATCAGGTCGTAGGCGCGCCCGTTGAGGGTCAACGCATAGTAATCCACCCAGCTGGCAGTGTCGAGATTGATGACAACGCGGTTGAGCGCGATGGCGCCGCCGGGGTCGAGGGTCCATCCTTTGCCGACCCAGCCGGCCTGCTGTTTTTCGCGCATACCGCTGGCGCCGTCGGTGGCGGCGCTGTCGTAGTGCAGCGCCAGCGGCGGGCGCAAACCGCCCGCGCCTGCGGGAACCTCGAGCGGATACGCATAGGTCGCCGAACCGATGAAGGGGCTGACCTGCCACCCCTGGAGCGAGGGCAGGCAGGCTTTGGAGGGCGAACTGCGGAGAGCGATGTCCTGCCGAACAGTCTCCCCTTCCAGCAGATTGATCGGTATCACACCCTGGGGCGGATGGGCCACGCTCCGGCGAAACACGCTCCTGCGATCACGAACGTGCTGGCAGTGAGTTTCCAGGAGTTCATGCAGTGCCGCCTGCGCAGGTCAGGGGGTACAGCGACGTGCAAAACAGTTGACCGCCGGGATTGCGCGCCTCATACGGTCATGCGGGCGGGACGCCCGCGCACCCGGCACGCACATGGCTCAATCATGCGTGTTGCATTTCGCTAGAGTGAGGAGGCCCCTCGCGCCTCGCTCGCCTCTTGCCTCATCCCCTCGCCACTGTCCCCGCTGCCGGTACGGGCGCAGCGCCGCTGCGCCCCTCCACGTTGTCGTCCCACGTGCAACGTGCAACGTGCAACCTTCAACCCCTCGCGCCTCGCGCCCCTCGCCACTGTCCCCGCTGCCGGTACGGGCGCAACGCCGCTGCGCCCCTCCACGTTGTCGTCCCACGTGCAACGTGCAACGTGCAACCTTCAACCCCTCGCGCCTCGCGCCCCTCGCCACTGCCCCCGCTGCCGGTACGGGCGCAGCGCCGCTGCGCCCCTCCACGTTGTCGTCCCACGTGCAACGTGCAACGTGCAACCTTCAACCCCTCGCGCCTCGCGCCTCGCGCCACTGTCCCCGCTGCCGGTACGGGCGCAGCGCCGCTGCGCCCCTCCACGTTGTCGTCCCACGTGCAACGTGCAACGTGCAACCTTCAACCCCTCGCGCCTCGCGCCCCTCGCCACTGCCCCCGCTGCCGGTACGGGCGCAGCGCCGCTGCGCCCCTCCACGTTGTCGTCCCACGTGCAACGTGCAACGTGCAACCTTCAACCCCTCGCGCCTCGCGCCTCGCGCCACTGTCCCCGCTGCCGGTACGGGCGCAGCGCCGCTGCGCCCCTCCACGTTGTCGTCCCACGTGCAACGTGCAACGTGCAACCTTCAACCCCTCGCGCCTCGCGCCTCTCCCCTCTCGCCTCGCGCGTGATTGTGCTACGAAGCCTTCAACGGATCGGAAACCGGTATCCCCCAGGAGCGCAGTTCAGCGACCACCGATGTGACCAGCGCATCCAGGTTCATCGCTACCGGTTCCGAGAGGTCCAACCCTGGTTCCAGGATCAGCGGTTCCATTCCCCACAACACGCAGCGCGGCGGCGTCTGCCCGCGTAACGCCATAACCGCCAGAAGTTCCTGCAAGCCTACCTGATGCATCGACATCTTGAGCGCCAGCGCCTGCGGAATCTGTTCATTCTCCAGTCGAACGAGTGAACCGGGTGGCGCGCCAGCGCTCACTGCATCGATAATCAGGAGATCATTGACTCCTTCCAGGTATGGGAGCAGATCCAATCCCAGCGTTCCGCCGTCGAGCACCGTGACGTCGTCTGGCAGGCGGTAGCACTGTGTCAGGCGCTCGCATGCGCGCACTCCTAATCCTTCGTCGCGCATGATGATGTTGCCCAGCCCCAGAACCAGCGTCTTGCCGTTCGACCTCATCCCTCGCCGCCTTTCGCCCCAATGCTCCGCGCCTGGGTCCCTGGATTTGCAACCTTCAGTGCGTGATTGTTGCGCTTCCCGTTCCGCGCAACAACCTGCTCGATCCAGTCCGGCTGCTGATTCCTGGGCAGGAACTTATAGCCGCTGAAAATGCTCGACATCAAGCCATTTCCCTCTTCCATGTCGATCAGCCAGGCTGCATACACATGGTGCACCACGAACGCCAGAATGAGGTACATAATGATATGATGAGCGAGGCGCAGGGTCTGGAGTGACACCAGTGATGTCACCCAATCGGTGAGCGTGTACCAGATGCTCGCGGGATGCAACTGGCCATAGATGGTAAAGCCGGTGAACACGCTCAAGCCGTACAGCAGAACGATAATCATGTACGACGTGCCTGCCAGCGCATTGTGTCCGGCAACCTCCGGCGGATTGCGACGCAGGAAAAAGTAGTATTGCACGGCATGCCACATATTTCTGCGCCCTTCCGCCGTGAGAAACGGGAACAACCCACGCCAGCTTGCCCACTGATTGCCGACAAATGCCCAGTAGGTGCGCAGGATCAGGCTCGCCACGAAGATGTAAGCGAACGCAAAATGGATGAACCGCATCGTTCCCATGAAGTAGACGCCCCACGGTTCGCGCGTGCTCACGAAGATGTACGGATTGGCAATGTAATAGCCGCTGAAGCAGAGCATGACGATGCTCACCACATTCACCCAGTGCGTCAGGCGAACCGGGACCTCCCAGACATACACACGTCGTCGCATCGCACACCTCACTGCACCTTGACGCGGGTAATCTCAACGCCGCGGGCATCCACAAGATGAACCGCGCATGCCATGCAAGGGTCGAATGAATGGATGGTGCGCAAAATTTCGATCGGTTGCTCCGGATCGGCGATCGGCGTGTCGATCAGCGCAGCCTCATACGGTCCACGCACATCACGCGCATCACGCGGCGATCCGTTCCAGGTCGTTGGTACCACTGCCTGATAGTTGACGATCTTGCCATCCCTGATCCGCACCCAGTGACCGAGCGATCCGCGCGGCGCCTCCATCGACCCCCAACCAACCGCCTCCTGGGGCCAGTTCGCCGGACTCCACTTCGTGCTGTTGTGAATCGCCAGATTGCCAGACGCTATGTTTGCCGCCAGTTCATCGATCCACTGCGGCAACAGTTCGGCGATCAGCGCCGTTTCAATCGCCCGCGCCGCCGTGCGTCCCAGCGTTGAGAAGAGCGCCGCCGGACCAACCCCCAACTGTTTGAGCACGGCGTTGACCAGTTCCTGAATACGCTGCTGACCGGCGGCATACCCGATGAGCATACGGGCAAGCGGTCCGACCTCCATTGGTTGATCGTCGTAGCGCGGCGTCTTAAGCCAGGAATACTTGCTGTCAGTGTTGAGCCATTCATACGGCGGTTGAGGACCGGTGTAGTTGGGGATTGTCTCGCCTCTCCACGGGTGCAGCGCCTGTTGATCGCCTTCACTGTAGCGGAACCAGGAATGGGCGACATACTCGGTCACCTTCTCGTGACTCATCGGCAGCGGTTTCTCGTCGATATTCTTGTTGAGAATGACGCCGCGCGGCAGCCAGTAACTGGCGACATTGCTGTCTTTCGCTGCCGGGAAATCGCCGTAGGAGAGATAATTGCCCACACCTGCGCCAAGCCCGGCCCAGTCTTTGTAGAATGAAGCAATGGCGAGGATGTCAGGGATGTAGACTTTATTCACAAACGTGCGCGCCTGCTCTGCCAGCGTCTTCAACTGCGCAATGCGAATGGTATTGATCGCCTGCTGCGCGTTCGGATCAAGCGGCGTCGCCATCCCGCCGACGAGATACGTCTGCGGGTGGGGATTCTTGCCGCCCAGGATCGCGTGAATCCTGATGATGTCCTTTTGCCACTCCAGCGCCTCCAGGTAGTGCGCTACCGCCATCAGATTGGCTTCGGGCGGCAGTGCATACGCCGGGTGTCCCCAGTACGCATTGCCGAATATGCCCAGTTGCCCGCTGTCCACAAACTTCTGCACGCGGCTCTGGACGCCTTTGAAGTAGGCAGGCGATGACTTGGGCCAGTCGGAAATGCTCTGCGCCAGTTCCGATGTCTGAACCGGGTCGGCTTTGAGCGCGCTGACGATATCGACCCAGTCCAGCGCGTGCAGGTGGTAAAAATGGATGACGTGATCCTGCACATACTGCGCGCCGGCAATGATGTTGCGAACAAGCCGGGCATTGTCGGGAATCTGAATATCCAGCGCATTCTCGACGGCGCGCACCGACGCAAGCGCATGAACGGTGGTGCAGACGCCGCAGATGCGCTGGGTGAACACCCACGCATCGCGCGGATCGCGCCCCCTCAGGATGATCTCCACACCGCGAAACATCGTTGAACTGCTCCAGGCGTCAACCACGCGTCCCCGCTCGATCTGCGCTTCGATACGCAGATGCCCTTCGATACGGGTGATTGGATCGATGGCGATCTTTGGCATGGCGCTTCCTCCGCTCCTCTGTTCGACTTATCACGATGTGGAAGGTCGGTCTTTGTCAACGTCTCCGCTCTTCTCCGGTGCAACGGCGTTCTCCGTCTCACTGAACGGCGCCTCCGCCGTCCTGACAGGTCCGGCAATCTGCTCGACCACCTGAGTGACGCGCTCTGCCGCTTCCACCAGCACCTCATCGCCATCATGCGCTGCAATCGGATGGCGACGCGCTCGAATCGCGCTTGCGACTCCATGAATCGCACCGGCTGCGGCCACTGCGCCAACTGCGATTGCACCCAGCGTGTCGGCAGTCACCTCGACGCCGAATCCCTCAACATTTGGCAGACGCTCGTAGAATGGCGACATGGTGTCCCAGAAGCGCGGCGACATGCATCCAACGCATCCGTGCCCTGCACCGATGGGCCAGTAGGAAGTTCCGTTCCATCCAACCGCCGGACAGTTCGAGTAGGTTTGTGGTCCTTTGCACCCCATCTTGTACAGGCACCAGCCCAAACGGTGCCCTTCATCGCCCCAGCGCTCGACGAAGCGACCAGAGTCGAAGTGCCCGCGACGCTCGCAATTGTTGTGGATGAGTTGTCCGTAGGCAAAGAAGGGAAGCCCCTGTTCGTTGGTTGCCGGCAGTTGCTTGAAGGTCAGATAGTGGACGATGATTGCCGTCAGATTGATCACATTCATCGGGCAACCAGGCAGGTTGATCAGGTTCTTGAGACCGGGAACCGCCTGACGCACGCCAACCGCACCGGTCGGATTGGGGCTTGCGGCGGGCAGACCGCCATCCCAGGCGCACGCACCGACGGCAATCGTCGCCAGCGCATTTGAGCAAACACGCTGCGCAATACTCAGTGCCGTCCTCCCGCCGATGGTGCAGTACACCCCGCCATTGGCGGTCGGTATCGAGCCTTCGACGATTGCAATATACTGACCAGGGTAGTGTTCGACCACCGCATCGAGCGAATGCTCGGCGCGATGACCGGCTGGCGCCATAATCGTCTCGTGGTACTCCAGGCTGATCTGCTCCAGGACGATGTCGGCCACGCCAGGCGACTCGGTGCGCAAAAAGGATTCGGTATTGCCGGCGCAGTCCTGAAACTCCAACCAGACAACCGGTAAACGTTCCGCCGTGTTCAGCGCCTTCGCGATACGGGGGGTAAAGGTAGCGGGTAGCGCGAGCGTTGCGCTCATAGCAGCGCAAAACTTGAGAAATTGACGACGTGAAACGCCGCGTGCCGCCAGACGTTCTTCCAACGACAATGGTCGAGCAGGCATACGAGGACCTCCCCGGCTTGGAGAACTGACTGCGCTACGATAGAGATAAAGAAGATGGATCGCGGATCGGAATAGTACGGAGAGAAGTGCGTTGTGGCTATGAGTATAGCGGTGATGTGGACATTTTGTGTGGCGGTTCGGCTACAAAAGGTTAACGGGGAGTAACCGGCTCTGACAAAACCGGGCAACTACGCTGTTGCCGCACTTCTTGTTTCACATCCGATGACGAGACCATCGCGCAAATGATAGATGATTGTGGCAAACTCGGTCACTGCCGGATCGTGAGTTGCCATGATCAGTGTCACCCCTTCCTGATCGCAGAGGGTGCGGAGCATTGTCAGCACCCGTCGCCCGGTGCGACTGTCGAGATCGCCAGTTGGTTCGTCTGCCAGGATGATCTGCGGATAGGTGACCAGCGCTCGCGCCAGGGCGACGCGCTGCTGCTGACCGCCGCTCAACTCGTAGGGGCGATGATCCGCCCAATCGGTCAGACCGACGGCTGCCAGCACGCGACGCACGCGCGCATTCCATTTCTGCCGTGGTGTTTGTCCTGTCAGGCGCAACGCCATCTCGACGTTCTCAAAGGCGGAAGCGGTTGGCAACAGCGCGAAACTCTGAAACACGAAGCCGATCTGTCGCCGCAGGCTGGCAAGTTCGTCGGCGCGCATCTGATCAACGCGCCGCCCTGCGACGATCACGCTCCCGCTCGTCGGTCGATCCAGACCGCCAATAATGTTCAGCAGCGTTGTCTTACCACTGCCGCTCGGACCCATGAGCGCAACAAATGCGCCCCGTTCAACGGCAAGATCGACGCCGCGCAGGGCATGGACGGCACGTGCGCCTGTGCCGAATATGCGCGTAACCCCTGCGACGGTAATGAGTGGTTCGGGTGTCGCAGGTGCGGCCACATCAACGGAACCCTGATCCTCGTACAGGTAGTGGTGATGATCACCCGATGGTTCCTCGGTTGGAATGGCGATCCGGTCGTCCTCTACCGGACGAATGAGCACTCCGCCGTCCACCAGTTCGACGCGCGCGCGCCGCCCGATCCCGGCAAGTGCACGCTGATCGCCGGGGATTTGCAGACGACCGGCGCGATCAACGACGACGAGTTCTTCGGCGGCGCGCGCGCGCGCAGTACGACCGGATATTGCCGCTGTGTCACTACCCGGCGTGCTTCCGTTATCGCGGCGCGTCTCGGTGCTGGTGCGCCCGTCGCGGATGGCGATGACCCGATCCGCCTGCTCCGCTACCCGCGGATCATGCGTGACCAGCACGATCGTCAGCCCATAGCGTGTGCGCAGATCGCGGAGCAGCGCCAGCACGCGCTGCGCCGTTTCCCAGTCTACTTCGCCGGTTGGTTCATCGCCGAGCAGGATACGTGGTCGGTTCGCCAGGGCGCAGGCGATGGCGACGCGCTGTTGCTGACCGCCCGACAGTTGCGTGACCGGAGTCGAAGCCTTGTCCGCGATTCCAACTGCTTCCAGCAACTCATCCGTCCACGCGCGCCGCTCACGTCCGCCACGGCCTGCGAAAGTCATCAAGAGTTCGATATTCTCGCGCGCACTGAGATATGGCAGCAGGTTGCGCGTCGTCTGCTGCCAGATGAACCCGACCCGATCACGGCGGTAGGCGCTCAACCCGGTTGGCGTCAGTGTGGTCAGGTCGAGTCCATCGACCACCAGTTGTCCGGCGGATGGGCGATCAAGCCCGCCGATGAGACTGAGCAGCGTGGATTTCCCTGAGCCGGAAGGACCAACCAACGCCAGAAACTCGCCCCGCGCCACTTCCAGGTCCAACCCCTGGAGCGCCACCACCTCGAGTTCGGCGACTTTGTAAATCTTGACCAGACCACTGGCGTGGATGATGTGATCGACTTTGTTCATGAGAACTGAGAACCAAGAACTGAGAACCAAGAACTAAGAACCAGGAACCGAGAACTAAGAACCAAGAACTAAGAACCAGGAACCAGGAACCGAGAACCGAGAACCGTTCAACCCCCAACCTTCAACCCTCAACCTTCAACCTTCAACCCCCAACCTTCAACCCTCAACCTTCAACCTTCAACCCCCAACCTTCAACCCTCAACCTTCAACCTTCAACCCCCAACCTTCAACCTTCAACCCCCAACCTTCAACCTTCAACCTCAATTCACGTCCCCCAGTTTCACTGCCTGGAACAACCGGATACGCGCCAGGGCAACGCCAAGCGCCAGCAGTGCGAATGCCAGCGTCACTCCAAAAGCGGCGTAGATGCCGGTCATGCTTTCCCACGCCAGTCGCGGCGGATACGCCGGTACGCCAGGATACGGTCCCACACCAACCTGCATCGAGGGCACGATCAGCAGCGCCGCCACTGCGCCAATTCCGCTTCCGGTCGCCAGACCGGCGCCGATCAGCAGCAGTTGTTCCAGCGTAAGCGCCACTGCAACGCCGAAGCCGCTCAGACCAAGCGCCCGCAGCATGCCCAACTCGATTGCCCGTCGTCGCGCCGTAATGAATCCGGCGACCAGAAATCCGAGCAGGGTGAGCGTGCCAGCCGTCAGAAAGCCGATGGTCAGCACGCCAAACAACCCCTGCCGCTGTGGACGCGCCTGCTCGCGGGCGATGAGCATCGCTGCATCGAGCGTGTCGATCACCGGGATGCCCAGTCTGCGCACACCAGCAACCACCTCGTCAATCGGAAGCAGCGGATCACGGGTGATCCAGACATCGTATGGATACTGCCCGCCCATTTCGTCGAAGATGTAGTTCAGGTTGACGACAACGATTGGACCGTCCTGCGGGTAGAAGCCGGGCCAGAGATCGATAGCGGCGACAATGCGGAAACGCACCTCACGCTGGTCGCCGTAGATGCGCAGCGTGGCGGGGAGCGCATCCCCGACCTGCAACCCGTTGCCCAACAGTTCGCGGCTGACCAGCGCGCCATTCGGATGACGCGCCAGCAGGTTCATCAACCCGCCGAGTGACTCGCCGCCGCCCCAGGCGCGATCAAACCGTGTGATCACGTTAGGAAAATCGCTGCGGTCGATCCCGACCAGTTGCACCTGGCGGCTGCCGGCGCCGATGTTCACGGCGGCATCGTAGCGACCAACACGCGCTGCCGCGCGCACGCCCGGCGCCTGGAGATGCTCACTCACTGGCACGAAGAGAAAGCGCGCTTCCTCACGAATATCGCGCGGCGGCTGCGGTTGTCTGCCTGGTTGACCGGGTTGGACACGCTCGGTGCTTTCACCGGTCTCGAAGAGTTGCGTCATCGCACCGACCTGGTAGGTCAGTTCGGTGCGCATCGCGCCATCGAACGCATCAGCCATGGTCGAACTGTACATCGCCAGGCTAAGCGTCAGAATGAGGAGCAGCAACGCGCCCCGGTAATTGTCGGTCTGTCGCGCCAGTGCGCGCAGGGTCACCAGCGGCGCCACCCACGCGGGAATGGCTGCCAGTCGCGCCAGCGCCTCAAGCACAAGTGGAATGAGACGAAGCGCCAGCAATCCGAGCGCAAAACAGATCAGGGCAGGCGTCAGCACCAGCAGCGGGTTACCGAACGGATCGGCGCCTCTCTGAAACAACCCGCCGCCCGTTTGCAACTGATAGACGCCGTATACCGCAGGAACGAGCAGGAGAAGATCGAGGTAGGCGCGTTGCCAGAAGGGAGGGCGTGCAGCGCGCGCCGCCTGTTGCTGTTCGTCCACCAGGGTGCGACGCGTTGCCGCCAGCGCCGGAATCAGCGCCGCCACAACGGTTATCGCCAGAACAGCCAGGGCGAACGTCAGACTCTGCGCTCCAGGCGCCAGTGGCACGCTGGCGCCTGAGAAATCCACATCGAGAAACGAGCGCACCCGGCTCATCACGGCGGCAAACACCAATCCCAATGGCAATCCGGCTGTCAGCGCCGCCACACCGATGATGAACCATTCGACCAGATACATCCCCAGGATCTGGACGCTCCTGACGCCCCGCGACTTGAGCAGGGCGATTTCACTGGACTGTCGTCGCACGATCAAGGCGGCGATCAATGCCGCAAAGTAGAGGGTGAGCGCCAGAATCGGCGTACTGAACACGAACAGTTGCGTCGTCAGCGTGGATACACGCGACTGATACCGCTGCAACACCTCTGCCGGTCCCTGCTCAAGACGTGATCCGGGGAGAACACCGGCAACACGGGCGCGAACCGTTTCAATCCGGCTCAACAGGGGGGTCGCCTGCGCTCCTGTTATCCCTTCGCTGCCCAACCGCACAAACCAGAGCGCCTGATCGACGTCGTTGCGCAGCGCTTCGGCAACAGGACCGGTGAAACTCTCTTCTGCCATAAGGATGACATCGCTGAGCGTTTGGGGCGGGAAGAACCACGCCGGATCATTCTGATTGATCGGTTCCCAGATCGCAGCCACCCGCGCCTGCAACGTCGCCGGGCGCGCTCCGCCTGCAACGATCGTCAGTGCATCGCCAACATTCAACCCGACTTCATCGGCGAATGCGCGCGAGATCATGACGTCCAGCGCCGTAGCGTTCCCCGCCGGTTGCGGCATCCGCCCATCGACGATGCGGAACCGATCATCAAGACCGCTGATAAAACCGAGCGGCGCGTTCTTGAGGAAGACGGTTTCGCCTCCAGAAGCAAGAAACAGACGTAGCGGCGCGGTGCGGGCATGGCGCGCAAAACTGTCGATCGGCAGATCGAGACCTGGTATCCCCTCACGGCGCAAATAGTCGTCGGCTGGCGCGACCCGTTCCCATTCCAGCGGCGTGTTCCACGCGCCAACATAGCGGAACAGGAGCGCAAACGGCGACCGCCCCGCACGTTCCTCCTGCTGCCGGATTTCATCCCGCAACAGGCGCAGATTGGCGGCTTCGGCATATGCCGGAATGGCGGACGCCAGCGCGACAGCAGTGACGGCTGCCAGCCATGCGCACAACGTCAGTGCGAGATTGGCGCGCAGACGCTTAAGCGCAGCAGTGAGCACAGAGAAAGTTGCCAGTATCAGGCGCATACCTATGATCCGACCACGATATCGCCTTCGCTCAGTCCTTCGAGGATTTCGACGCGCTCTTCGGTTTCGATGCCGACCCGCACGGTGACACGGCGTTCACGCTCCCCTTCACGCACGATGACGAAACGACGACCCTCAAACGAGCGAATGGCTTCCGGCGGCAACCAGAGCGCATTTTCCTTCCGCTCCAGCACAATACTGACTCGCGCAACCGTCACGCCAGCCTCGAACTGCTGACCACGCGCATCCACAACCTGAAAGCGCGTGGTCGCATCACGATCCTGCACTGCGCCGCTCCCACCGGAGCCATAGGGCGCCGGCATACGGCGAATGATGCCGGGGATCGCCAGATCGGGGCGCGAGAGGAGGCGAATCTCAACACTTTGCCCTTCCGACAACAGGCGCATCTGTTGCGCGCTGAGAGTCGCCGCAAACTCCAGGTTCGACGGATCGGCAATTTCGATAACCGGCTCAAACGCGGTGACACTTACACCCGGCTCGATAGCGACTGCCAGAACCGTGCCGTCCTGTGGCGCAATCACCCGCCCGTCATCGACGCGGCGGCGCGCCTTTTCCAGCGCGCGCTCAGCATTCTCCACTGCGCGGATGGCGCTGTTGAGCGTTTCGCTCCGGGCTTCTTCAAGCGCAATCTGTGCCTGCTCAAGCGCGCGTTGTGCGTCTTCGATCACTTTGTTCCGCCCTTGCAGCAGCGTATCGACTGCGCGCTGCGCTTCCTCGACTTTCTTCTCCGCCTCACGCACCCGAACCACCTCGTCATCGAACGCACGATCACGGGCACGCTGCGCCTGCTCCAGGTTACGCTCAGCGTCGCGCAAAGCGCGCTCCGCCTGCGTCAACTTATCGCGGTACTCTTCCTTTTGCTTCTCGGTCAGGCGATTGGGAACCAGCACACCCGCTTCATTCTTGATGAACGGGTTGTCGGGATCGGTGCCATAGCGCTGCACCCAGTCCCAGTTCCAGTATGCGACACTGTACGCTTTCTGTGTGTCCGACAGCGCTTCGGCGCTGTCACGCAGCGCTTCCTCAGCCGACGTTTTCGCCCACGATGCGTCGTCGCGCGCGTTGCGCAGATCGCGTTGCGCGGCTTCCAGTCGATCCTGCAACTCCTTGAAGAGGTCGGCTTCGCCGCCTGGCAGCAACCGCTCCAGGTCACGCCGCGCACGCTCGACGCCGAGTTCGCGTTCTTTGATTCGCTTCTCCTTCGCCAGGCGTGCGCTCTCCAGGTCACGCCGCGCCTGCGTCAGATCGTCCTCGGCGCGCCGGAGTTCATCGAGGGCTTCCTCCTGTTGCAACTCCGCCAGCACATCTCCCGCTTTCACCACGTCGCCGCGACTGACGGATACAATGTTCACACGACCATCGCGGCGAAACGCCAGACGCACCATATCAACCGGCGTGGCGCGCGCCGTAACCGTAAAGACGCGCTCAATCACACCGCGCCGGACGGTATACGTCGGTCGTTCGAGCGCCGGATCGGGCGGTAATGGGGTTGGAGTCGGCGGCTCCTGCGCCGCCTGAGTTGCGCTGCACGCCGTGAGCAGCACTGCCAGGATCAGTCCGATCCAGGGTATTATTCTTCGCATCTTAATCTTCTATTATGGCGCATGCCCGGCCGGTCGGATGGGCATCTCTTCTTCCTCGACATTGTACCCATTGTAGTCGGGGTCGACCTGTTTCGCACATTGCGCTGCTTTGGCGCCGTCACGGTTCATACATTCGGCGAATGCCGTGGCGAGCCGCTGTGCAGTAGCGAGTTCCTGTTCGAGATTCGCCCCCTTCTCCAGCGTGTTGCTCAGCGCCTGGAAGAGCCAGTACGGGTCGGAATTGAGACTGTAGATCGCATTCGCGCTACTCGTGACCGTCGTGCGCACCGGTACGGCCATCGCTGCGCGGAACGCCTCGAACATTGCTGCGCGCTCCGGCGGAACCTGTTTCAGGAACGCCTCCGACTGCGCAATCGAACGGCGCGCAGGCATGTCACCGTACATCACCGTCACATCCCCGGAGAGGAACTTGATCCACTCCCAGCACGCCTGCGCCTGTTGCGTTTTTGCCGAGATGAACAGACCGCGCGCAAACACCTCGCTGGGTGGCAATCCTGCGTTGCCCACCGGCAATGGCGCAATCCGGATGTCACGTTCGACCGGACTCAACGGCGCAGCCGTTGGCGCCGGTCCTCCTTCAACCGGTATGAGGACGGCGTTCTCGAATGTCTCGCCATACCCTAGCCACATCCCAACCCGCCCCGATTGCAGCAATTCAAAGGAGCGCGTTTCAAAGCCGCCGGGATCATCGCGCCGGTAGGAAAACTTGAACGGCGGCGTCACCTTGTGGACGGCGCTCAGGTCGAGGTACCAGCGAATGGCGGCGACCGTCCGCGGGTCGGTGTAGTTGGGGCGCAGGTCTTTCCCCTCGCCGACTGTCAGGCTCGCGCCGAACTGACTGACGAAGAAGAGCAGATCGGCCTGCGGTCCGCCCAGGGGAATGTAGCCCCACTGCCGCTGCTCGCCATCGCCTTTCGTCAACGCCTGCGCCGCCGCCAGAAAATCGTCCGGCGTCCAGTCGGCGCGCGGCGGTTGCAGCCCGGCGGCTTCGAACGCGGCGTGGTTGTACGAGAGCACGCGCATGCTGATCGCGTGGGGCAGTCCGTACAGGCGTCCCTCGTTGCTGTAGTAGGCCAGCGATGCCGGCAGGAAATCATCGCGCGGAAAGGCAGGGTCGGCGTCAATCAGCGGGCGCAGGTCGAGCAGCGCCGGGTAATCGCCGCTCTGAAGCGGTCCGTTCCATGTGAAGCAGTCGCTGGTCTGCGCCAGCGTCGCGGCGCTCGCCTGCGGCGTGTCCGGCGTCCACTCGAACGGTTGCAACTGTACAAAGATATCGGGGCGCTGTTCGCGAAAGGCGCGCGCAACCCGACGGATCTCAGCCGGATTGTAGCCGTACAGAATGAAGGTGATGGTTGTTGCGCCGACCGGCGCTTCCTGCGGCTCCGGCGTCGCCACCACCACCGGGTTGAGGTTGGGCTTGGGCGTCGGCGTGAGTTCCTGTCGGGCGATGGATTCCTGCATCTGACGCTGCGCTTCCGCCAGCGCCTCACGTACATTCGCCTTCGGGTCGCTGAGCGCGGTCTGCATCGCCTGGCTCAACGCGCTCATAACGGCGAAACCTGACGGCGACTCCGGAGTCGGCTTGCTGTTCGCCAGCGTCCAGCGGTACGCCTCGGCGGTCTGCGGGTCGAGATTGCGCCAGAAATCGATCTGCTGCGCTACCGACTGCCGCGCCGGGATACGACTGATTGCGTCATATTCTTCCGGGCGCCAGGTCGGCTGGCGCGAGAGCCATTCGATCCAGCGCCAGGCGGCTTCCGGGTGGGCCGTGCCGCCGCTGATGATAAACCCTTCGCTGTACGTAAAGAACGGCATCAGTTCCGACGCCGGGAACGGGACGCGCCCCACCGGGAAATCCGGCGTCCATCGCGTGCCGTCATCGTTGCTGATATAGGTCATATCGCTCCAGATCGCCACGCGCCCTTCACGCACCAACTGCGCGGGGTCGTTGGCGGGACCGCTGCGACTGTATGGTTCGACCAGGACGCCGCGGCGATACAGATCGCGCAGGCGTTCAATGACGGCGACATACTCCGGCGCCGTCAGATCGGTTTCCATCGGCGATGCGTTCAGCACATCGACGCCCTGCGCGCTGAGCAACTCCAAAAGCGGCACCACGCCGCTGCTCGGCTCCATAAAGCCGTAGGTTAGAGTGGTTGCACCGCTGTGCTCGGTCAGGCGCTCGGCGGTCGCCAGCGCCTCTTCCCACGTCCATCCGGGGCGCGGCTCGGGCAGATTGGCGTTCTGGAACAGGGCGCGGTTGTAGACCATCAGCGGCGCCGAATGGTAGCGCGGCAGCGCCCAGATGCCGCCCTTTGCAGAATAGTGCTCAATGGTTCCGGGAAAGAAATCGTCGCGCTGAAAGGTCGCGTCGGCGTCCATCAGCGGCTTCAGGTCGAAGAGCAAAGGTGTGCCGAATGCCTCCTGGTTCACCGCAAATGAAGGAGCGGTATCGGCAGCCGATACAATCCGGCGCAACTGATCGAGCGGACTGTAAGGTGCGTCATTGCCGGGATTGAACATCATGATATCGTCAAGCGATACGAGCACCACGTTGATGTCGGGATGTTCGGACATAAACCGCTCCGCCAGCGGTTGATAGATGCTGCGCTCGTATTCCCATACCGCAAATGAGATCGTGACCGGCTGGTTCTGACCGGTTGACGGCGTTCCGCCTGGAGACGCCGGTGTCGCAACGCCCGATGGCTGCGGCATGCCGCACGATGCCAGCAGCACTGCCGCAAGAACCAGGAGCCATATACGTCGCATATTTGTGCCTTTCACGTGTCGAATATCACGCTGCCGGGTGGAATGAGAGCGAGCGATGGAGTTGCATTCCGTTGCTGAAGCCCCGGAGCAGGAATGTGTGTGACAATGACTTCGGATGCTGCTTGAGATAGCGTCGGCGTCCTTGCATGGCGTTTTGTGATATATAGTATAGCCTTCGCCATGTCAACCTGCAATGACATGTGGCTGAGATGCTCGCAACCTGAAAGAAGCCAGATGTCATCCGCCTGGCGGTGCAAGAAGACGTGTGCCCGACTCAAAACGCTCCGGCGCTCTGAAAGACGAAACGACAGGAACCATCCTCTCTTCCGGCGACGAGCGTCAATCGCTCGATCCTGGCATGAGACGAATCACTGCGCGCAAAAGTTCCATCGCTCGCTGTGACGAAACCTTCCTGACCGGCGTCAGTTCGGGCGGCAGGAATGCTTTGCGGAACCTGTTCCAGGTCAGCGCCGGGACTCGCTATCGCTTCCTCCTGTTGCACATCCGCCAGCGCGTCTCTCGCTCTCACCACCGGCGTGGCGTGCGCTGTCGTCGTGAAAACGCACTCAATCACGCCGTGTCGGACGGTATACGTCGGTCGTTCAAGCGCCGGGTCGGGCGGCAATGGGGTTGGGGTCGGCGGCGCAGGCGCCGCCTGAGCGGGAATATGGAGATTGAGCATTTATAGCAGTTCTCACAGAGGTTGAACCTATCGGGCAAGGTTGAATGCTCCTGAGAACAGCGCGCCCCGTGCGATGACCGAAATGAATGTCGGTCTACGACAGAAGCAATCCGCCATCATCCGTCGTCGGGCGTGATGTGGGCTAATGGAGATTGAGAAATAAATCCGGTATACCGCGCTAGCCGTGGGGCTGAAGCCCTCGGCTATGCAAGGCGAAGCCCGCCTGCGCGGGCTCTACCAGAATAATTATTCAAAGACCATAAGCCCTTCCTGAGCGCGTGGAAGCCCCTGCGGGGCTGGCGCGTCCAATCACCCTTCTTTATGCCGAGGGATCGCCAGGTTGATCCAGCCTGCAGGGCTTGTCCGACCTCAGATAGGGCTTCAGCCCGCCTGAGGCGAAGATGGAACGTTCCAGAAATCCGGTCAAGGGTTCAACGTATCTGAGAACTGCTATAATCCGCTCTACCGCACAAGCCGTCGGGCTAATGAAGATTGAGAAATAAATCCGCTATCCCGCGCTAGCCGTGGGGCTGAATCCCTCGGCTATGGAATGCAAAGCCCGCCTGCGCGGGCTCTACCGGATTATTTCCTCAAAGACCATAAGCCCTCGGCCAGGCGAGGCGAAGCCCGCCTGCGCGGGCCAGAGCGGACTATTTCTTCAAAGACCATCAGCCCTCGGCTATCCAGGACGAAGCCCGCCTTCGCGGGCTATGGCAGATATTTATTCAAAGACCATATTCCAACATCCAGGCAAAGAACAGCGACCTGCTACGACGTATGCCCGGCTTACAGGGATAGGTTTTGCGGAAGGCGCCTGCATTCCTTCTCTCGTTTTGGGCTTCAGGACGCCCCAAACTCCCCCTTCTCTCCTCGTGGGGGAAGGGGGTTGGGGGAAGAGGGGCAAAAGTGCACGGGAATACAGAAAACTGCTTATCTCTCCCAAGAACTCCACCCTCAAGAGGCATGCCCGGTCGGTCAGATGGGCATCTCTCCCTACTCGACATTGTACCCCTTGTAATTGGGGTCGACCTCTCTCGCACATTGCGCCGCCTTTGCGCCGTCACGGTTCATACATTCGGCGAATGCCGTGGCGAGCCGCTGCGCAGTAGCGAGTTCCTGTTCGAGATTCGCCCCCTTCTCCAGCGTGTTGCTCAGCGCCTGGAAGAGCCAGTACGAGTCGTGAGAGAGACTGTAGATCGCATTCGCGCTGCTCGCGACCGTCGTGCGCACCGGCACAGCCAGCGCTGCGTCGAACGCATCGAGCATTCCTGCGCGCCCCAGCGGAAACTGTTTCAGGAACGCCTCCGACTGCGCAATCGAACGGCGGGCAGGCATATTGCCGATCAACATCGTATACCCGTACATCATTGTCGCATCCCCGGAGAGGAACTTGATCCACTCCCAGCACGCCTGCGCCTGTTGTGTGTTCGCCGAGATGAACAGACCGAGCGCAAACACCTCGTCGGGGGGCAATCCCGCCTTGCCCACCGGCAACGGCGCAATCCGGATGTCACTGTCCGGCGGTATCTCGCCGCCACGCCCCAGCCACATCCCAACCCGCCCCGACTGAATCAATTCATAGGAACGATCTTTGCCGCCGGGATCATCACGCCGGTAGCGAAACTTGAACGGCGGCGTCACCTTGTGGACGGCGCTCAGGTCGAGGTACCAGCGAATGGCGGCGACCGTTCGCGGGTCGGTGTAGTTGGGGCGCAGGTCTTTCCCGTCGCCGACCGTCAGGCTTGTGCCGAACTGACCGACGAAAAAAAGCAGATCGGCCTGCGGTCCGCCCAGGGGAATGTAGCCCCACTGCCGCTGCTCGCCATCGCCTTTCGTCAACGCCTGCGCCGCCGCCAGAAAATCGTCCGGCGTCCAGTCGGCGCGCGGCGGTTGCAGCCCGGCGGCTTCGAACGCGGCGTAGTTGTACGAGAGCACGCGCATGCCGATTATGTAGGGCAGCCCGTACAGGCGTCCGTCGTTGCTGTAGTACGCCAGCATCGCCGGCGGGAAATCATCGCGCGGGAAGGCGGGGTCGGCGTCGAGCAGCGGGCGCAGGTCGAGCAGCGCCGGGTAATCGCTGGTCTGGAGCGGTCTGCTCCAGGAGAAGCAATCGCTGGTCTGCGCCAGCGTCGCGGCGCTCACCTGCGGCGTGTCCGGGGTCCACTCGAACGGTTGCACCTGCACGAAGATGTCGGGGCGCTGTTCGCGAAAGGCGCGCGCAATCTGACGGAACGCAGACGAATCGTAGCCGTACATACTGAAGGTGATGGTTGTTGCGCCGACCGGCGCTTCCTGTGGCTTCGGCGTCGCCACCACCACCGGGTTGAGGTTGGGCTTGGGCGTCGGCGTGAGTTCCTGTCGGGCGATGGATTCCTGCATCTGACGCTGCGCTTCCGCCAGCGCCTGACGTACATTCGCCTTCGGGTCGCTGAGCGCGGTCTGCATCGCCTCGATCAACGCGCCTATAACGTTGGCCCTGAACAGCGCCTCCGGCACCGGCTTGCTGTTCGCCAGCGTCCAGCGGTACGCCTCGGCAGTCTGCGGGTCGAGATTGCGCCAGAAGTCGGTCTGCTGCGCCAACGATTGCCGCGCCGGAATAAGACCGATGATCGCTTCATATTCCGGGTGCCAGGTCGGCTGGCGCGACAGCCACCCGATCCAGCGCCAGGCGGCTTCCGGGTGGGCCGTGCCGCCGCTGATGATGAACGTGTCGCCAGAGCCGATAAAGGGCAGACTCAGTTCCGACGCCGGGAACGGGACGCGCCCCACCGGAAAGTCCGGCGTCCATCGCGTGCTGTCGTCGTTGCTGATGTAGGGCATATCGCTCCAGATCGCCACGCGCCCTTCACGCACCAACTGCGCGGGGTCGTTGGCGGGACCGCTGCGTGGGTATGGTTCGACCAGGACGCCGCGGCGGTACAGATCGCGCAGGCGTTCAAGGACGGCGACATACTCCGGCGCGGTCAGATCGGTTTCCATTGGCGCTGCGTTCAGCACATCGACGCCCTGTGCGCTGAGCAATCCCAGTAGCGGCAATATACCCCTGCTCGGCTCCACCAGGCCGTAGGTCAGATTGGTGGAGCCGCTGCGCCCGGTCAGTCGCTCGGCGGCTGCCAGCACCTCTTCCCACGTCCATCCGGGGCGCGGCTCCGGGAGATTGGCGTTCTGGAACAGGGTGCGGTTGTAGACCATTAGCGACACCCACTGGAGGCGCGGCAGCGCCCAGATGCCGCCCTTCGCGGCATAGCGCTCGATGGTTCCGGGAAAGAAATCGTCGCGCTGAAAGGTCGCATCAGCGTCCATCAGCGGCTTCAGGTCGAGGAGCAAAGGCGTGCCGAATGCATCTGGAGTTACCGCAAATTCTTCGGTATCGTAACTAAAAGGGACAAGGGCAGTATCGGCAGCCGACACAACCTGGCGCAACTGGTCGAGCGAACTGGCAGGTTCGTTTATTGTGATATCGTCAAGCGATACGAGCACCACGTTGATGTCAGGATGTTCGGACATAAACCGCTCTGCCAGCGGTTGATAGACGCTGCGTTCATACTCCCATACCGCAAATGAGATCGTGACCTTCTCGTTCTGACCGGCTGACGGCGTTCCGCGCGGCGACGCCGGTGTCGCCACGCCCGATGGCTGCGGCGCGCCGCATGATGCCAGCAGCACTGCCGCAAGAACCAGGAACCATATACGTTGCATATTGGTGCCTTTCACGTGTTGGATACCACTTCACCGGGTGGAATGAGTGTGAGCGATAGAGTTGCATTCCCTTCCTGAAGCCCCAAAGCGAGAAGGTGTACGACAGTGACGCCGACGCCGCTTGCGACGGCATTCGTGATATATAGTATCGCCTTCTGTGTCAATCCGCAATGACAAAACACCTCGTTTGCCTCGTGCGCGACTCGCCTCTATAATCTGTACGACACCCTGTAACAGGAAAGGGATGGCTCCGTGACCGAACAGTATCCTGCACGTCCCTATCTCCGTGCGCCTTCTCTTGATCCCACGGGAAATCGTGTCGCATTTGTGTACGCTGGCGATATCTGGCTTGTGGCTGCCGATGGAGGTCGCGCCGAGCGATTGACTGCCCATCCTGCCGGTCATATGCTCCCGCGCTGGTCGCCCGATGGCGCGGCAATCGCCTGCACCTCGACGCGAACCGGTCAGGGGGATGTGTATGTCGTGCCGCTCGACGGCGGTGAGGTGCGTCGGGTGACGTATCACGACACGCAGAGCGCCGTTGAGTGCTGGTCGCCCGATGGCAACGCCATCTATTTCACCTCGCAACGCGAGCGCCAGGGAACAGCGATCTATCGGGTTGCCATTTCGGGCGACACACCGATCCGCTGGATCGCGCAACCGTATGAGCGCCTCGGCACCGTGTCCGTTTCGCCGTGCGGTCGCTGGATAGCGTTCAGCCTGCTGCGCGATCCGTGGTGGCGACGCGGACCAAACCCCTATGGCGGTGCAGAACTCTGGCTGGCATCGAACGCGCCGGACGCCGACGATTTTCAGAGATTGAGCGATGCACCCGGATTGAATTACTGTCCGATGTGGACGCCTGATAGTGGGTTGATCTACTTCGTTTCTGATCGCGATGGGTGTGAGAATCTGTGGGTTGTCCCGCGTGATGGGGGTGTCGCCGAACGTGTGACCTCGTTTACGGACGGTCGTTTGCTCTGGCCCTCGATCAGCGCTGATGGCAAAAAGATTGCGTTTGAGCGCGATTTTGGCATCTGGATCTTCGATCTTACCTCCGGCGATATGGCGCCGATCCCGATTACTGTGCGGCAGGATGCGAAATTGACGCCGGTGCGGGTACAGACATATACGCGCGATGTGCAGGAACTGGCGCTCTCACCCGATGGCAAGAAAATTGCGTTCATCGTGCGCGGCAAGATTTTTGCCGATTTCGCCGACAAAGAGAATGAGCGTGATCCACGCCAGGGACTGGCGTACCGCGTCTCTCAGACGGCGTTCCGCGATAGTGATGTTTCCTGGTCGCCCGATAGCCGCAGCCTGGTGTATGTCTCTGACCGTCATGGCGACGAGGAGGTGTACCGCTACGACTTTCCCGGTCGTAGTGAAACACGCCTGACGTACGGACCAAAGCGCAAGAGCGCGCCCTGCTTCTCGCCGGATGGGCGCTGGATCGCCTATGCCAGCGGAGATGACGAGATTCGATTGATCGATGTTGTCAGTGGCGCCGACCGCGGGTTCATCCGGGCGCACTTTGTGTTCGGCGCGTCGTTCTCGTGGTCGCCCGATAGTCGATGGCTGGCATTCTGTGCCCAGGACGAGCGCTTTTTCAGCAATCTCTATGTACAGCGCATCGATGAGGAACAGCCGCACCAGATTTCGTTCCTCAGCAACATTCAGGCAGCAGGGCCGCTCTGGTCGCCGGATGGTCGCTTTATTGTCTTCACGACCGGACAGTACCGTGCCGAGTCGCAGATTGCGCGCGTTGATCTGCAACCACAACCGCCCATCTTTCGCGAGGCTGAATTCGAGCGGTTGTTCGAGTCCGCTCAGAGCAGCACGCGCAAGAGCGAAAGTGCGTCGCGTCATGTTGCGCATGTTCCCGACCATAAACGCCATACCGATGCGGATCGCGAACCACTGCCGGTTCTTCCCATCGTTGAACCCGATGGGCCACCCGAAGATGGAACAGTGCACGAGAGGGAAGGTTCAAAATCGGTCAAAGCCTCCCAGACAGTCAAAGAGATCAGGATCATCCTGAGCGGCATCGAACGTCGGTTACGCCTGTTGACACCACCGCAAATGGATGCAACTGCACTGTGCATCAGCCCGGATGGGCGCGATCTGATCTGTAGCGCAACGGTTGCCGGGCGACAGAATCTCTGGACCTTGCCGCTTGACGAAGCGCGCGCCGATCAGGGTCCACGGCAACTGACCAACACGTCCGGGCTGAAATCGCATGCCTGGTTCGCTCCCGATGGCAAGAGCATCTGCTTCCTCGACGGCGGAACCATCGCGGTGCGAAAATTCCCGAAAGGAGAGCAGACGACCCTCTCGATCACAGCGGAAGTGGTGATCGATTTTGCACAGGAAAAACGCCAGATTTTCGAGGAGTGCTGGCGCCTGTTGCGCGACTATTTCTACGATGAACATTTCCGTGGCGTCGATTGGCATGCAATTCACGATCAGTACGCGCCGCTGATCCTGGGGGCGCAAACCACTGCTGAACTGTATCTCCTTATCAATTTGATGATTGGTGAACTGCGTTCCTCGCACGCTGGCGTGGTGGGGAGCGGCGCCAGCGGACAGGATGGCTACCTTGGCATCACGCTCGATCCGGTTGAATATCTGCGGAGCGGACGCCTGCGCATTGCCAGGGTCATCCCGGATAGCCCGGCAGCAGCAGCGCCCAATGGAGCACTTCAACCCGGCGACGTCATCCTGGCGGTCAATGGTGTTGCGCTGACGGGCGATACATCGCTCGATGCGCTGCTCCAACGAACTGCAGGTCGGCGCGTCGTCCTGCGCGTCGTCGATCCGTCGGGATCGCAGCGTGATGTCGAGGTGCGTCCGGTTTCAGCGGATCAGTACGACTGGCTCTGCTACCGGGCGTGGGTGTTCGATAATGAACAGATCGTTCACCGGGCAAGTGATGGACGTCTGGGGTATGTGCACATTCGCAAGATGAATTACGACGCGTACCAGCAGTTTCTCGCCGATCTCGATGTTGAAGCGCACCACAAGGAAGGAGTCGTCATCGATGTGCGCTTCAACTCAGGCGGTCACACGGCGACGTTTATTCTCGATGTGCTGATGCGTCGCAGTTTGCTGATGAGCACATTCCGCAATCGCTCCACTGCCGACTCGTCGCACATTTTCGGTAATCGCGTGCTGAACAAGCCCACCGTCCTGGTAACGAATGAACTGTCAAGTTCAAACACCGAAACCTTCAGTGAGTCGTATCGCCGCCAGGGGCTGGGAAAGGTTGTCGGACGTCCGACGGCTGGCGCGGTGATCGGCACATTCACGCGGCGACTTATTGATGGGTCGTCGATCAAACTGCCGCAACTCCGGGTCACGACCCCGGAAGGCGAAGACCTGGAAGGTCATGGACGACCGGTCGATGTTGATGTACCGCTGCGTCTTGGGGAATGGCGCTATGGACGTGATGTGCAACTTGAAGCGGCGGTGCGCGTTCTGCTGGACGACCTCGATAGATAATATTATGTCACGTAAAATCCGGTGTGAACATTGTCATCTGTGCCAGGATGGCGCAATCTGTCAGACGCGCAAGGAGCACACTGATGAGCATGATCGCCGAACCTTTTGGCGTCGTTGATGGTCGGACGGTCGAACGTTTCACGCTGCGCGGCGCGCAGGGCATCGAAGCGCAGATTATCACCTACGGCGGCACGCTGGTGTCGCTGCGCGCACCGGATCGGCACGGGCGCTCTGGCGATGTTGTCCTCGGTTTCGATACCCTGCCCCCGTATCTGCATAATCCGGCATACATCGGCAGCATTGTCGGGCGTTTTGCCAACCGGATCGCCAATGGAATCTTCACACTCGATGGAACCACGTACCACCTGGCGCGCAACCACGGCGCACATCATCTTCATGGCGGCGCGGTCGGCTTCGATCAGGTAATCTGGAAGGCGCGTCCTCTTGCCGATGGCGACGAACCGGCGCTGGAACTGATGTATGTCAGTCGTGACGGTGAAGAAGGATATCCGGGGAACCTGACAGTTGTCGTCACCTATGCATTGACAGGTGATAGTGCGTTACGCATCGATTACTGTGCGACAACCGATCGTGCAACGATTGTCAACCTGACGAACCATGCATACTTCAATCTGACGGGTGCGGGTGATATTCTCCATCACGAGTTGCAACTGTTTGCCAGTTTCTTCCTTCCGGTCAACGCGACGCTCATTCCAACTGGCGAAATCCGCGCTGTGCACGGTACTGTCATGGACTTCACCACGCCGATGGCAATCGGCGCCCGCCTTGATACCGACGACGAACAGATCCGCAATGGGCTTGGAGGGTATGATCACACCTGGGTGGTCGATGGAGTCGCTGGCGAACTACGCCCTGCAGCGCGTCTGGTCGATCCGGTCAGCGGTCGCGTGCTTGATGTCCTGACCACGCAACCCGGCATCCATCTGTACACCGGCAACTCGCTCGATGGAACCATGACCGGACGCAACGGGCATGTATTCACGAAGTACGCCGCGCTCTGCCTGGAAACCCAGCATTTTCCCGATTCGCCGAATCATCCGCATTTTCCATCGACCGTCCTGCGACCGGGCGATGTCTACCGCCATACGACGGTCTTCCGCCTGGCGACGCTGGACGGAGCAGATCGTTGAGGTGTGACGCAATGGTGGTTTTCTGACATATCTGTCAGTCATGGAAGGTAAAACTGTGGTACTATAAGAGCGTACCGATATGCGATAGTATTGGTCGCGCTGCGAGCAACGCCCCGTTCCGGCGATGTGGCGCTATTTCCGGGAGCGCTTCTGCAACCGACCAGAAAGTAACGGCCATGGATGAACTCACTCCCGATGAGCAGGAAATCCTCGACGGACTCTTCGTGAAATCGCAGTTGCCCGGCTATGACCCGATGCTCGACACGACGGAAGAAGAACGGCGTATCGCAGCAAAATACATCGTTATCTGTCTGCAACAACTCGCTGCTCTGGGGATCCGTTCGCAGATCGTGATCGCTGGCGATACTGATTAACGGATGATCAACTTTCTCCACCGTCTCCTCAATCGCGCGCTGACGTCTCAACCTGCCGCTCCTCACCCTCTTTCTTCGACGCGCGCATCAGCATCACCAGTCGAGCCGGTCGCCCCGCGCGTCCTCATGATCGTTCACAATCCCCCGGTTCCGTCCGAAGGCAGGCGCCGCCTGACCGAGATCTTCGGGTGGAACGACCCAGAGCGTCTGGCGCGGCAGTATATCGCCGACCTGGAACAGGCGAGCGGCGGGTATGTGCGGTATCGGATCGTCGAGCGTATCGATGCCGACTGGTTTCCGCCCAAGATCGACGGCTTTCGCTACACTGGCGAAAGTTATGTCGCTGCATGGCGGTCGCGCCGGATGCATGAACCTGACCGGATCGACTATGTGGCGCAGGTTAAGGCATTCGATCTGATCGGGCGCTATGAACGCGGCGAGTTCGATGAGGTATGGTTCTTCTCCTTCCCGTATGCTGGCGACTACGAATCGACCATGGTCGGGCGCAATGCGTTCTGGTGCAATTCGCCGCCGGTGCCGGAAACCGGGCATTGTTCCGGCAGGTTTGTGATCATGGCGTTCAACTATGAGCGCGACGTCGATTGTATGCTGGAGAACTTCGGGCATCGGGTCGAATCGATTATGAGCCGCGTTTTTGCGTCGCATCCGCTGGAACAGAACCTGTGGGCGCTGTTTACGCGCTACGATAAGACCCATCCCGGTCAGGCGCATTGCGGGAATGTGCATTTCGCGCCCAACTCCGAACGTGACTACGATTGGGGCAATCCGCGACCGGTCATCAGTTACTGCGACGACTGGATGACCTTTCCTGAATTGCCGGGTCGCGCGCGATGGGTCGATTGCCGCGAATGGGGCGGCGGCGATATGCGCCTGCATCATCTGTGGTGGCTCAGTCATCTGCCGCGTGTCAGTGGAGAGACGTTTGGGGTCAGCAACAACTGGTGGTCGTATGTAATCGATCCGAATCTGGTATCATAACGTAGTGCTGAGAAGATAGTTTCGTTTTTGAAGTTCTCTGTGCTCTCGGCGTTGTGTCGGCGCTTTTTGGCAGTGAAGTCAAAAGCCATAAAACTGTTTTGCTGTTTGGATATGATGATACTGAGATAGGGTGAATCATCGAACAAGGAGAAAGATATGGGTTGGTCGTTTCGAATTGCGCAGGTTGCTGGCATCGATATTAAGATACATTTGACCTTCTTTTTGATCGTCATCCTCGGCGCGATTGCTGGCGGTGTGTCGTATGGCGCGGTTGGGGCGGCGTTTGGGGCGCTGTTGATCCTGTTGCTCTTCCTCTGCGTGACGCTGCACGAACTGGGGCACGGTATCGCTGCGCGCGCATTTGGTATTCCGGTGCGTGAAATCATTCTGCTGCCGCTCGGCGGTCTGGCGTTGCTGGGGCGCAATCCGTCGAAGGCCTGGCATGAACTCGTCATCGCCGCAGCCGGTCCGCTGGTGAATGTCATCATCGCCGCCGTACTGCTGCTGGTGACCGGGACAGCGCTGGCGTTCGGCATTTTTGACATCGATACGCTGGAAATCGGGCGCGGTGCGTTTCCGGCGCCATCGATCCAGGGATTGACATTCTGGTTGCTGCAAGCCAATGTGATGCTGGTGCTTTTTAATCTGATCCCTGCCTTCCCGCTCGATGGCGGTCGCATTCTGCGCGCTGTGCTGGCGATGATCATCGGCTTCCGTCGCGCCACGCGGATTGCGACGTTCCTCGGTCAGAGCATTGCCATTGTGCTCGGTATTCTGGGCATCATCAGCGGCAATTTTCTGCTTGCGCTTGTCGCGGTATTCATCTTTCTCGGCGCTGGTCAGGAGAATGCTGAAGGACAGGCGCGCACCATGCTCGACACGATGCGCGTCGGCGATGCATACAACCGTCACGCCCTTACGCTCGAAATCGGCGACCGGGTGAGCAAAGTGGTCGATTACATTCTGACCAGCTATCAGCCTGATTTTGCGGTGATGCAGGGAAGCCGACTGGTCGGCATCGTAACTCGCGACGATGTACTGCGGGCGCTGGCAAGCGACACGCGCGACCTGTACGTCACCGGCATCATGCAACGCGACTTTGTGCGTGTGCCTGCGAGCGCGACCCTCGATGAGGTGCGTCAGGTGATGAGCGCAGGGGGAACACGCGTCGTTGCCGTGTATGAGGGTGAGATCTATCTGGGGTTGGTCAGCATCGAGGACATCTCCGAAGCTTATGCAGTGCTGTCATTCCTGGAACGTCAGCAGGAAGCGCGTCGTGCGCAAATGGCGCGGGATGTCAGCGGCGGCGGGTAGCAGTTGCACGTTTACCGCCGACCGCGCCGCCGCTGCACAACTTCCAGCGCTGTTTGCAGGTTGCTGCAGGTTGTCAACTGACCCAGTTTGATCCCCAACTGCACAATGGTCTGCGCAACCTCCGGCGACATGCCCGCCAGGGTCACGTGTGCACCGAGCAGGCTGGCGGCCTGCGCGGTCTGCACCAGGTGGTTGGCGACACTCGTATCAACCACTGCGATGCCGGTAATGTCGATGATGACATCATCGGCGCGCTGATCGCCGATGGCTTCGAGAATAGTCTGGGTCATCTGCGCCGCGCGCGTACTGTCGATAGCGCCGATCAACGGCACGATGAGGGTACGCGCGTCGATTGGGATGATCGGCGTTGACAACTCCTGAATAGTCGAGCGCTGCGCAGCGATGATCTCCTCCTGCAATCGCTGCCGTTCGGCATTGCTCTCGATGAGATCGCGCATGATGCCGGGCAGCAGATCGAGCGCACGAAGCGCTGATTCGGTCACCGTATCGCGGGTGATCAATTCGCCGGGTGTCAGGATCTGTCGTTCAACCGGCTCGCTGCGCAGCGCCTGAAGTGCAGTGTCAACCGCCTGCTGCCCGATACACAGCGGATCCTGGTTGACGGTTGCCAGCATGGCGCCGCTATTGATTGCCCGAAGCGCCTCTGGTAATCCGTCAAATCCGACAACCGCAATGCTGCCCGTGAGGTTGAGCGCTTCGACGGCATCAACGACGCCGAGCGCCATCGGATCGTTGGCGGCAAAGATGGCATCGATCGGTTGCCCTGTTCGCAGCCACTCCTCCGCCAGACGCCTGCCACTGTCGCGCGTCCAATCGCCGGTGGACTGCGCCACAATCTGCACACCGGGCCATTGCCGCAGCACCTCTGCCATGATCTCAGCGCGACGATTACGGGGACCAGCGATCAGGGCGATGCGCATGCGATCACCCAGATGCGCCACGAGCAACTCGGCAACCCGCATCAGACCCTGACGTTCGTTGGAGCGGACGGTTGCGCTGACATATCCTTCAAGAATACCGCCATCGACCTCGATCACCGGCACACGCGCCAGGCGCGCCAGTTCGAGATGCTGGGCAAATGCGCGTGTTTCGTGCGCCGGTCCCAGGATCAGCGCATGCACCCGACGCCGCAGCAGATCTGCGACCATCTCAACCTGCGCCTCGACGGCGCCAGCCGCCTGGTCAATGACGGCAATCCCGTGGTCTGCCGCCCGCGACCGTATTCCATGGCGCAGAATAGACCAGAAGGTAAATCGCGGATCGTTCAGGACACATCCAAGAGTGATAGTCGATCTGGTTCCAGATGTCACGATGGGGTCTCCTGCAAGATGCAAACGACAGGCGAGACGGTGAACAGGAGAGAACCGGCAGCACACTCAGATCAGGGGGGCGTCGAGAGCAGCAGCGCCGATGCCCAACCTTCTGTTCCAGAGGGCACACCATCACCCGCACGGTCGGTCGCGGGTTGATCGACACGGATCCGAAACCACGTTTGTCCATCAACAACCCGTCGCTCCAGAAACGTAATTTTGTCACCTGGATAGATCAGACCGACGACCGTTTCAGGCGCCACGCGAGGTTCACGACGCAGGTTGCCGCCCCGAACGACTTCACCGCTCCCGATTCCTGCTTCAAGCGTAGCGCCTGGAGCGACTGCCGCCTGCGCCGTCGCCGTGCGTAACGCAATCCGTGTTGCCGTTCCCTGAGCTTCGACCGTTTGTGTCGCAGCGGCAATACTGGTTCGCTGCGGAACAACCGTTTCGACAAATGCAGTTGCTGTCGCCGCGAGGCGTTCTGCCTGCTGCTGCCGCTCATTAACGAGCCAGGCGCCGCCGATGATCAATGCCCCAAGAATGAACGCAGATACCACCAGGTTCACCAGTGCGCGTAGCGGACCGCCACGCTTTGGCGCATTCGGAGCAAAGAGACGATCCCAATCATCAGGACGAATGACACGCGGCACACGCACCTCTGAATCATTGCGCGTCGGAAACCCGGTTCGAACGCGCCGGACGATGATCGCTGGCGACCGATCTCGCTACCATATCGGCGGGTGACGCCATATTTGACAAGTATATCACGACCTGCACACGACGATGAACGGGCAGCATCCTCATATCCTCTTCGTACCACGCACCGATGCGAACGATTACAAACCGCTGCGAAAAAAGCGTGGATCGATCAATCGATAGCCAACCCCGCGCACATTCACAATATATGCCGGATCGATCTTATGGCGTAGATTGTGGATGTGGGTTTTGAGCAATTGATGGGCATCTTCATCGGTCGCAACGTGCGCATGGATGTAGGCGCGTTGCACAATCTCGCGGAACGACAGCGTTCGACCACGCGCTTCCGCCAGGCAGTGCAACAGCTCATATTCGGTCGGGGTCACCTGAATGACCCGGTTGCGAAATATCACCCGCCGGTTGAAGCGATCAATCAGCAGATCGCCAACCCGCAGATAGCGCACCTGCTCAACAATGCTCTGTTCATCCAGATCGTGGACGGCGTGGCGCGCCTGCTCACGCAGTGTAGCGAGTTGCAGCGCATGATCGTACCGACGGTGCAATGCGCCCCCGATAGCATTGAGCAGGTCTTCCGGTTTGCACGGCTTGAGCAGATAATCATAGACCCCGGCGCGGAACGCTTCTATTGCTGTTCCCAGCGTACCGTAGCCGGTCAACACCACCACTTCGGGCGGATTGGAGAGGCGCCGCGCCGTGCGAAGCACGGCGAGACCGTCAACTTCCGCCATGCGCAGATCGGTGAGAACGACATCATACCCGCCGTGATCCTCCATCTCGAGATGCCGACAGGCGGTTTCGCCGTCGGTCACAGCGGTGACATGATAGCCGGCGCCTTCCAGAATGCGCCGCAGTGACGTCAGTGCAGCGGGATCATCTTCAACCAGGAGAACCCGACCCTGCCAGCGAGCCATGATGCTATCCCTTGAGAACTTCTTTTTCGTTCCGGCATCTTGAAGCGCGCGGACGCACCCCTGGAGGCGGAGCGTCCGCCGATTCACGCATCCTCTGCAACCGGCAGCGAGACAATAAATGTGGCGCCATTGCCAGGAGTGCTCTGTACACGCAACGATCCACCGTGCTGTTCAACGAGTTGACGACTGACTGCCAGCCCAAGACCCGACCCGTGTGGCTTTGTCGTAAAGAACGGATCAAAAATTCGTTCCTGCAGATCGAATGCGATTCCAGGACCGTTATCTGCGACGATAATCTGCACGCACCAGCGTGCAGATTGATCGATGGTTTCAAGCGCCCGACGTGTTGTAATGCGCAGGGCGCCACCGCACGGCATCGCGTCGATCGCATTCAGCAGCAGGTTGAGCAACACCTGCATCAGCGCATCGCGCTGCCCTAAAAACCGCGGCAGATCCGGCGCCAGTTCCTGTTCGACGCGAATGCTGCACCCACGCAGGGCGCTTCCCAACAACAAGACGACCCGTTCAATGATCGCATTGCTATCGATCAGCTCGATCGAACGATCACCGGGACGATGGAGATCGAGCAGGCGATGCAACAACGTTGAGACACGCGTTATCTCGCTGCTCGCCAGATCGAGAAACGCTGTCGATTGCTCGATGGACGATGAACGCAGCAGGTACAGATAATTCTGGATGGACTGCAACGGCGTGTTGATCTCATGCGCGACTGCCGCCGCAAGGCGACCGCTCGCCGCCAGGCGTTCGTTCTGCCGCATGATCGCTTCGAGTTGCAGCCGCTCAGTCACATCAACCAGGCGCAGCACCACGCGCTGCGCGCCGCTCGCGTCGCGCAATGGAATACCGTAGACATCCAGGGTTATCACCTCACCCGATGGATGGGCATGAGAGACGCGCTCGAACGACTTCACGCCTCCACTCAGGGTGCGAGCGACGATCGGCGCAACCACCGGGCAAACATCATCGCACGATGCGCCAGGAAGATGTTCCGGCGGCATCTCGAGCAGGCGTGCAAACTGACGATTGACCACCTGAATAACGCGCTGACTATCGATCAATGCCAGCCCATCGTCCAGATTGTCAACAATCGTGTGTAACAGGTCATGACTCAACTGCAGGTCGGCGTTGGCTGCCTGAAGACGGACATTGGCGTCCGCCAGCGCCTGCTGATCACGTTTTCGCTCAGTTATGTCGCTGACGACGCCAACTGCGCCGATACGCCGATTCTGCTCATCGAAGATCGGAGAAATCGCGGCATATGCAGGGAAAACAGTACCATCACGGCGTCTCAGCATAAATTCGCCTTCCCACGGTTTGCCAGCGCCAATCGCCGCGCGCATTGCGCCAATAAGTTCAAGATCCGGCAGACCAGCCACCAGATAAAACCCGATTGCACCGATCATCTCGGCAGCGCTCCAACCGAACATGCGCTCAGCGGATGGACTCCAGTAGGTAATCACCCCCGACGTGTCGGTCGCAAGCACCGCCTGGCTGACAGTCGCCAGCAGTTTTGCCTGAAAACGAAGTTCTTGCTCATTGCGCCTGTATTCAGCAATCTCGCGCCGCAACCAACGGTTCGCGCGACGTACCCCGCTCAGGCGACGTTTGAAGCGGCGCGGAAGATCAGCGTTCCGACGTCGCCTGCGTATCACTCGTCGACCCGTATACGACTCAGATCGTTTTTGCCGGTTGATACCGGTCACAAGAATGACGATCGCGTCCTGATCCCGCTCGTGATGCCAGAGACGCGCATTGACAACCGCTGACGCCTGTACGCCATCACTCCGCTGCACCATCAATTCGCCATTCCACTGACCTCGCTGCCCAACCTCTTCCAATACATGCGTAATTTTCAAGCGCCATTCGTCACCATCCGCTACCGCCATCACCGACCGACCGACCATCTCGTCCCGACGTTTGCCAAAGACCGTTGCTGCACTCCCATTCCAGTACACGATGGAACCGGTCAGATCGGTCACGATCAGCGGTTGACCAATCGCCTCGAAAACATGTGCATAAACGCGCATGCGCTCATCAACCGGAAAGGTATGGGCATGAACAGTATCTGTGGAGGCGGAGACTTTTTGGACCTGTGACGGCATAGCGTCTCCATGATACTACAAAATAATTCGCCTTGCCGCCGCTCAACGCGACGACAGGGCGATCAGGGACAGCACAGGATCAACAATGCGTCGGGTTGCTCCATCGACCGGCGTCTCTGCGGTGCGTTTTTGCGGGGAAGTCAAATATTCCTCACCGCGGACCCATGCGCAATGCCCCATCCAGGCGGATCGTCGTGCCATTCAGCATCGGATTCTCGACGATGTGTTGCACCAGCGCGGCAAACTCGGCAGGTCTGCCCAAACGCGAAGGGAAAGGAACCTGTTGCGCCAGCGCCGTAATCGCCGCCTCCGGCAACCCTGCCAGCATCGGGGTGTCGAAGGTTCCGGGAGCGATGCTGACCACACGGATGCCGTACCGCGCCAGTTCACGCGCCAGCGGCAGCGTCATGCCAGCGACGCCCGCCTTCGAAGCGCTGTATGCCGCCTGCCCGATCTGTCCCTCGAATGCTGCAATCGATGCAGTGCACACCACAACGCCCCGTTCACCGTCGTCGTTGGGTGTGTTGCTGGCCATCACCGCTGCAGCCAGACGCACCGCGTTGAACGTACCGATCAGATTGACGGCAATGACGCGCGTGAAACGTTCAAGCGGCAGCGGTCCTTCTTTGCCCAGTGTGCGCTCCGCTGTGGCGATCCCGGCGCAGCAGACCAGGATCCGCAGGTCGCCGACCGCCGCCGCCGCTTCGACTGCTGACCGCATCTGTTCAGCATCAGCAACATCGGCGGCAACGAACTGCGCCTGCGCCCCAAGTTCCTCCGCCAGCGCCGCACCCGCTTCGTGGTTCACGTCCACAATCGTTACGCGCGCGCCAAGGGCAACGAGATGACGCGCCACACCTGCGCCCAACCCTGATGCGCCGCCGGTCACCAGCGCACTGCTTCCTGCGATGTGCATAGGACAGTTCCTTTATGTTTCCATACATGCGCAGAATCCCGTATCAGTATACCGCGTCGTCGTAAACGTCCATAAAAGCGTCAAGACAATCGTCCAATCCGCCTCCGCCGATCCTGCTATAATACTCACGTTCCCTATAATACTCATGTTCCCCGTGCGGAAACAAAAGCAGGGAAATCGCGCGAACCTCCAGTGTGCGCAGCGCCTCGTGGCGAAGGGGAAGAAAGCGTCAACCTCTGAGGAACATGGTGCGCAATAGTCAAAACCGCAGCAGGAGGAATTCCTATGACCTATGAGAACATCCTGGTGGCTGTTGAAGGTCCGCTGACGACGATCACGATCAACCGCGAGCGCGTGCGCAACGCGCTCAACCAGGCGACGATCGCCGAGATCGACGCTGCGCTTCGCGCATTTGACGATGATGCATCCCAGCGTGTCGCGATCATCACCGGCGCCGGTGATCGCGCCTTTGCCGCTGGCGCCGATATTACCGAGATCCAGGCCCTCACCGGCGCCGACGCAGCACGACGGTTCAGCGAAGCCGCGCACCACCTCGGTTTGCTTATGCGGCAGATGGGGAAACCGATCATTGCAGCAATCAATGGGTTTGCGCTTGGCGGTGGATTGGAACTCGCTATGAACTGTGACATCCGCATCGCCGCTGATAGCGCGAAATTTGGGCAACCAGAGATCAACCTGGGAATCATTCCTGGATGGGGTGGCACTCAACGCCTGCCGCGCCTGGTTGGAGCGGCAGCCGCGCGCCTGATCTGCATGACCGGCGATATGATCACCGCTGAGGACGCCTTGCGCCTGGGTCTGGTGGAACGGGTCGTGCCAGCGGCGATGTTGATGGAAGAGACACGCGCACTGGCGATGAAGATTGCGTCAAAGGCGCCGCTGGCGATTGCGGCTATCAAGCATGCGATCAATCGTGGTCTGGATATGCCGCTGTCGGAGGGGTGCATGTACGAAGCGGCGCTGTTTGGCGCCATTGCGGTAACTGACGATGCGAAAGAGGGAACGACGGCATTTCTCGAGAAACGCCAGGCGACGTGGCGTGGACGATAACGGGAAACAGTTGAGCAGTGAAGAGAGGAGTGCATGAGCGTCGAGATCGCCCGCAGCGCCGGTGTCGCTGCTATCGATGATCGTCGGGAACAGGTTGGCTGGTATTTCTACGATTGGGCAAACTCCGCCTTTTCGACCACCGTCGTCACCGTTTTCCTTGGTCCGTATTTGACCGCAGTGACGCGCCGCGCCGCCGATGCCGATGGGTTTGTCTACCCGCTGGGCATTCCCATTGCTGCCGGGGCATTCTTCCCCTACATGGTGTCACTCTCGGTCCTGTTGCAGGTGCTCTTTTTGCCGGTGCTTGGCGCAATTGCCGATTACACGCACCTGAAAAAGCATTTGCTGGGGGTGTTCGCCTATGCTGGCGCGATCGCAACGATGCTGCTCTATTTTCTCGATGGCGGGAATTATCTGTTTGGCGGCATCCTGTTCCTGATCGCCAACCTGAGTTTTGGTGCGTCGATTGTGTTTTACAATGCCTTTCTGCCGGAGATCGCCAGCCCCGACCGGCGCGATGCAGTATCGTCCCAGGGATGGGCGCTCGGGTATCTTGGCGGCGGGTTGCTGCTGGTTGCCAATTTGCTGCTGTTCCAGAACGCCGATGCCTTTGGCGTTTCGTCTGAGCACGCAGTGCGTATCAGTATCACGTCTGCTGGCATGTGGTGGGCGATCTTCACTATCATTCCGCTGCTGGCGCTGCGCCGACGCGATCCGATCAAGCGTATTCCGCCGGGCGAGCATTATGTGACCATCGGTTTCAAACAGTTGTGGGAGACGCTCAGAAAGGCGCGCAATTACCCGCAAACGCTGTTGTTTCTTGGCGCGTATCTGCTCTACAACGACGGCATCCAGACGGTCATTGCGCTGGCGTCGCAGTTTGGCGCCGAGGAGTTGAAACTGGAGCAGTCAACGCTCATTTCCGCCATCTTAATGGTGCAGTTTGTCGCTTTCGTTGGCGCTCTCGCGTTTGGGCGCATTGCCGGGTGGCTTGGCGCAACTCGCGCCATCCTGGTCAGCCTGGTGATCTGGACATCGGTCATCATTGCGGCATACGGCTGGGTGCAACCAGGCAATCCAACGCAGTTCTACCTTCTGGCAGCGGCGATAGCGATTGTGATGGGCGGGAGTCAGGCGATCAGTCGCTCGCTCTTCTCGCAGATGATTCCACCAGGTCAGGAATCGGAGTATTTCAGTCTGTATGAAGTCAGCGAACGCGGAACCAGCTGGCTCGGTCCGCTGGTGTTTGGTCTGGCATTGCAGTTTACCGGCAGTTATCGGGTAGCGATCCTGCTGCTGATGGTCTTCTTCATCGCCGGCATCGCGCTGTTGCTGCGGGTCGATGCACGCCGCGCCATTCTGGAAGCGGGGAACGTGCCGCCTGCGAAGGTATGAGGCGGGGTTGGGTTGAAGGTTGAAGGTTGAAGGTTGAAGGTTGAACGGTTCTCAGTTCTCAGTTCTCGGTTCTCAGTTCTCAGTTCTCGGTTCTCGGTTCTCGGTTCTCGGTTCTCGGTTCTCAGTTCTCAGTTCTCAGTTCTCAGTTCTTGGTTCTCAGTTCTTGGTTCTCAGTTCTTGGTTCTTCAGGAGGAAAATCATGGATTTCACAGCAAACTACGATATGTTCCTGACCGAGGAACATCAAATGCTGCGCCGCACGGTGCGCGACTTCGCCGAAAAGGAAGTTGCGCCGCACATCCGCGAGTGGGACCGCAGTGGCGCGGTCATGGACGGACCGGAAACGCGCCCGCATATCCGGCAGGTGCTAAAACGCATGGGTGAGTTGGGACTGCTCGGCATCTGCCTGCCGACACGTCTCGGCGGCGCCGGCATGGACTATCTGGCGCTGGCAGTCGTGTGTGAAGAACTGGAGCGCGTCGATAGTTTCCTGCGCGTGGTGATGAGCGTTCACACCGGACTGAATTCGTTGACCCTGTTTCAGTGGGGAACGGAAGAGCAGCAACAGAAATATCTGATTCCGCAGGCGAAGGGTGAGAAGATCGCCGCTTACTGCCTGACCGAACCTAACAGCGGCACCGATGCCGGCGCAATGCTCGCCACTGCGCGACGCGACGGCGACTATTACATCCTGAACGGCGAAAAAACCTGGATCAGCCTGGCTGACATCGCCGACAACTTTCTGGTCTTTGCCAAAACCGATCCATCGAAAGGAAACCGTGGCATCTCGTGCTTTATTGTCGAGCGCACCATGCCGGGCTTCAGCAGCCATCCGATCCACGGCAAACTTGGCGTGCGCGCTGGCAATACCGGATCCGTCATTCTGGAAGATGTGCGGGTGCCGGTCGCCAATCGGGTCGGCGAAGAGGGTGAGGGGTTCAAGATCGCGATGGCTGCACTCGACAACGGCCGCTACACCGTCGCGGCAGGAGCAACCGGGCTGATCCAGGCGAGTCTGGAAGCCAGCATCCGCTATGCGAAAGAACGGCACACCTTCGGCGTTCCGATTGCCGAACATCAGCTGGTGAAACGCATGATCAGCCATATGGTGCGCAAACTCGATACCAGTCGTCTGCTGGTCTATCGCGCCGGATGGATGAAAAATCAGGGACGCCGCAACACCCGTGAAACGACCCTTGCCAAATGGCACGCCACGGTTAGCAGTTTCGAGGCGGCTGACGATGCCATTCAGATCCATGGCGCCTATGGCTACAGCGACGAATATCCGATCGAACGGTATCTTCGCAATGCGCGCGGCGCCATTATTTACGAAGGCACCCGCGAACTGCAAGAGTTGCTTCAGGCGGATTTTGCGCTTGGCGTGCGCGAGAATCGACCGCTGCGCCGCGAGTTGCCAGCATACGACCCGGATGAATGGGCATGATCAACATCATGTTATAATGCAATGTGTCAGAACGAACGCCAATGAGCGTGTTTTTGAGGAAGCAGCACTGATGGTCAGCCGCTCGAGCGGCTCACAGAGGGAGGCGCTATGCACATCGTTGTCTGTATGAAACAGGTTCCGCGCGACAACTCGGTCAAGATCAACGCCGATCTGACGATCAATGCCGATGGGATCGAGCAGATTATGAATCTCTTCGACGAATACGCCGTCGAAGAGGCGCTGCAATGGAACGAGAAACTGGGCGGCAAAGTCACTGTGCTCTCTATTGGTCCGGAAGACTGGAAGGAACAGATCCGCCGTGCGCTGGCAATGGGCGCAACCGACTCGTTGCTGTTGAGTGACCCGGCATTTACCAGGCTGGACACGTCTGGCGCGGCACGGGTGGCCGCCGCCGCCATCAGGAAACTCGGCGATGTCGATCTCGTGGTGTGTGGGCGCAACTCCACCGATGATGAAACCGGCGCCTTCGCGCCAGCGCTGGCGCGGTTGCTCGGTTGGGCGCAACTGACCTATGTCGGCAAGATTGCAACGCTGGAGAGCGGCAAAATCGTCGCTGAACGCCACCTTGAAGACGTAGTCGAGACAGTCGAGGCCAGCCTTCCGGCAGTTGTGACCGTCGTCAAAGGGATCAACGAGCCACGTTACCCCTCTCTGCTGCGCATTCGCAAGGTCGCCAAAGTCGAGATTCCCACCTGGTCGGCAGCGGATCTCGGTCTCAGCGCCGCCGATCTGACCCCTGCCCTGAACCTGGTGAACCGCGTGCCGCCGCCGCCACGCCCGAAGGGAGAGATGATCGAGGGCGCGAGCGCTGCCGAGAAAGTTGCCAAACTCGTCGATAAGTTGATGGAAGCGCAGGTTATCTGACAGGAGCATGTCTATGGCAAACGAGATCTGGGTCTTCATTGAGCGAAGCGCGCAAGGCGACGTCGCCGGGGTGTCGAAAGAACTGCTCGGCAAGGCGCGCGAACTGGCTGATGCGAATGGCATGAAGGTCGGCGCACTGATCCTGGGCGCGGGCGTTGGCGATATCCCTTCAGTCGCTTTCAGTTATGGCGCCGATACGGCGTATGTGGTCGATGACAGCGCCCTGGCGCAGTATACGACCGATGGGTATGTTGGCGCTGCCGCAGCGCTGGCAAAGAAGTACCAGCCTGCCCTGATCCTCACCGGGGCGAGTTTCCAGATGCGCGATTTTAGCGCCGCGCTGGCAGCGGAACTCGATACCGGCGTCGCCGCCGACTCGACGAACGTCTCGATCGAGAATGGCGTGGTGAGCGCCGTTCGCAGCTCGCACGGCGGCAATGTGATCAATACGCTGACGTTCACCCCCGGCAAGACGGCGGTCGTTTCGGTGCGCAAGCAAAGCTTCCCCGAACCCAAGGCGGATCCGGCGCGTTCCGGCGCCGTGGTGACCGAAGCAATGCCAGCAGTGCCAATGCGGGCGAAGGTTGTCAGTGTTGCACCGAAACAGGGTGCCGTCAATCTCTCGGACGCTGCGATCATTGTGTCAGGCGGGCGTGGTCTGGGATCGCCTGAGAACTACTACAAACTGATACCCCCGCTTGCTGAAGCGGTCGGCGGCGCCTACGGCGCATCACGCGCAGTGGTCGATGCCGGTTGGGTGCCGTATGAGCATCAGGTTGGTCAGACGGGCAAGACGGTCAGCCCGAAACTGTATATGGCGATCGGCATTTCGGGCGCGATCCAGCACCTGGCGGGCATGCGCTCCTCGCGGACGATCGTCGCTATCAACAAGGATCCGGATGCACCGATCTTCCGTGTCGCCACGTATGGGGTCGTCGGCGATGCGAATGAGATCGTGCCGCTGCTGACCGAAGAGATCAAGAAGCGCACCGGGAAGTAAGTAAAAAAGGGTGAGAGCGGCTGAGACCTGAACGCCGCCTCACCCTCAACGTTATCAGGACCTTCACGGTAACACGAGCAGCGTGCCGCCGGGAAGAACTTCCACCTGCAACCTCACCTGTGATTCGCATTTCGCGTCGATATTGAACGCATTTTGATCCGACTCCTGTGCCGCTCGTCGGCTATACTTGATGGCGGGCGGTGTGACGGCATGACAGGCTATGCTATGCCCTCTGTCTGCCATACCAACCTGGCGGCGCCGGGTCACCTGTCCACAGACCATGAACCTGCGGGCAGAAAACGTACACCGTCACCGCGCGTGTCAGCAAAATGTAACGCTGACCGCTGGCGAACACACACGTATAGGAGTACACTCAGATGGAGTCGGTAGTCTGTCCTGTGACGCGCGAAGTCGATGTCTATGTAGCGATGGGGCGGGCGCGTGATATGGCAACCGCCCTGGGATTCGATGACATTGACCGCACACGGATTGAAATTGCCGTTCTGGAACTGACGCGCAACATTTTGACCCATGCGGGCAGTGGAGAACTGGCAATCGAACTGGTCAAAGATGGCGAGCGACGGGGCATCGCCATCGAAGCGCGTGATCAGGGACCCGGTATCGCCGACATCGCACTGGCGTTGCGCGATGGGTACAGCACAGCGCAAACCCTTGGCGCAGGGCTTCCCGGCGTCCAGCGGTTGATGGACGAATTCCATATCGAGTCGACGGTCGGCGTAGGGACGCGCGTGCGCGCGGTGAAGTGGCCCGGCAAGCGCACCAGCGGGCCTGGAAAGGTCCGCCGATGAATATCGCGTGGGGCGCCTGCAATCGCGCCAAGCAGGGGCAGTCGATCTCCGGCGACTCCTGGATGGTGACGCCGCTGAACGGCAACGGCCTGCTGGCAGCAGTGATCGACGGACTGGGTGGCGGCGAGGAAGCCGCCCGTGCTGCGCGCGCAGCAGAGGCGATCTTTCGGGAACGCGCGGAGCGACCGCTCCAGGAACTGATCCGGCTTTCGCACGAGGCGCTGCACACCACCCGTGGAGCAGTCGCCGGACTGCTCCGGCTCGATCCGGTGCACAGCAGCGCCACATATGTAGGTGTCGGTAACATTGGAATCTATGTCTACAGTCGCAAGCCTATCAAACCGATCTCGAAGAATGGCATCCTGGGATACCGGCTGCCGACATTGCTCGAACTGACCTATACATATGATCCCGGAGATCTCTTCGTGCTGTACAGTGACGGGGTATCATCACAATTCACACAAGACCTGCACCTGGATATTCGCCAACCGCCGCAGACACTGGCGGAGCGGATTGTGCAAACCTATGGCAAACAGTCCGATGATGCCACTGTTGTCGTCGTTCAAACCTAGACCTGTGGTTCGATAACGCCATGCAGCATACAACGCCGATCCATCTGACCCACTGGTTGAGCGCCAACCGCACGCACCTCCTGCCGCGCTGGATCGCTGCGGGTGATGATCTCTTCGCACCTGAGCGCACCTTATCGTCAGGAAATGGTGGGAGTGTTCCTGTTCACCCCGATGAGCGCAAGATCGTTCTGACGACGCTGTACGATGGTCTGATTGCCGCCGCAGGCGGTGATGAGAAGCCGCTCGATGAGTGCCTGAGCACGCTACGGGCGCTGCGAAGCAGCATCGGCGAAGACGACCTGCCGCGTCAGATTATGCTCTTCCAGCGGCTGCGCAGCATGGCTCGCCACGACCTGTTTCAGGAGACGATCGAAACAGGCGCATCCCCAACGCGAGAAGAAACCTTCTACCACCTGTTTGATGCGCTCGATGATCTGATTGATCGCGCCATCACCATGCTGGTCGAACGATGGGTCAATGCCGCGCACAAAGTGCTGCACGAGCTGAACGAAACCCGTCTGCTGGTCGAAAGCCTGTACCGCGATGCAGAAGTCACTGACCGCACCACCCTGCAGGTATCACGTCTCAACCAACTGGCGCGTGAACTGTCGTCCACCCTCGATGATCGTGAAGCGCACCTGAAACAGATCTGCATCTCTCTGGCGGAAGTGCTTGCCCCGGTGGTCGTCGATATCTGGTTGCTCAAGCCGGATTCCACCGCTCTTGAACTGGCGTGGCGTCACGGCGCCGAACTGCCGGACACCCGCGACATGCCGCTGGATGCGCAGAACGATCTGGTGGTGCAGACATTCACGCAGGGGGAAACGATCTTCACGACCGACATTCCTGCATCGTTGCAGAGCGACTGGCGAATTGCAAACCTTGCGGTTCTGACTGCGCCGCTTGTAACGCAACGCGGTATTGCGGGCATCATCGTCTGTCAGGGAGACGATCACACGCTTGCAGACCGCTCCCAGCAAGAGTTTGTGCGCTCGGTTGCGAGCCAGGCAGCCATTGCGCTGGAGAATGCACGCCTGTATGCCGAAGTGCGCGCCTTCAATGTAAAGCTGGAAGCGCGCATCAACGAGCGTACCCAGGAACTCCGCACGCTCAACGAAATTGCGCTGGAAGTCAACAGTTCGCTCGACAACGATACCATTATGAACAACTCGCTCACCAGGCTGGCACAATTGATCGGTGTCGAGCACGGGTCGATCATGCTGCTTGATCGCGAGACCGATCAGTTGATCAATTCCGCAGTGCTGGGACGGCACGGTAATGTCGGCAGTGTTCGCTTCCCGCTAGGAAAAGGGATCGTTGGCAAGGTGGCGCAGAATCGCAAACCGTTGAACGTGCCGGATGTGACGACAGACCCGAACTGGGAGCCGCCACCCGAAGATGATGCCTCGGCAAAGCGCAGCGGCTCGATGATTGCTGTGCCACTGATCGCCCATCACGAATTGCTCGGCGTGCTCGTGCTGTCCCATGAGCAAACGGGATACTTCCGTGACGAACATCTGCGCCTGTTGACCGCCGCTGCCAATCAGATTGCGATCGGCATCTACAATGCGCAAATGTATCAACAGGTGGAACAGCAATACTGGCGTCGCTACGAGATGCAGCAATTGCAGGAAAAGGCGGTGAGCCAGAGCACGGCTATTCTGCAAAGCCTCTCAGACGGAGTCATTGTGTGTGATCAGAACGGTGCGGTGATCACGGTCAACCTGGCAGCCGAGAAGATCCTCGACCGACCGATCGATGAACTGGTCACGTGGAACCTTGGCGATCTGCTGCGCCGTCTTCTGGGACGGCGCGTCAGTGAGTTGCCGCTGGAAGATCTGCTGGCGCATCCGTGGGACGAGCGCGCTCGACCGCGCACTCTCTCAACGACGTTCCAGCTCGGACCGCGCACGATCAGCGTGACGCTCGATCCGGTGATTTCGACCAAAGAAGAGTTGCTCGGCGCTGTTGCCGTATTTCGTGATCGCACCCGCGAGGTTGAATCGGACCGTCTCAAGACCGAATTCATCGGCACCGTCTCGCACGAACTGCGCACCCCGATGACCTCGATCAAGGGATTCACCCAACTGCTGGTGATGGGCAATCTTGGACCGGTGAACGAGACCCAAAGAGAGTTTCTGAATATCATCCAGTCGAATGCCGAGCGAATGATTGCCATCATCAACGATCTGCTCGACATCACCAAGATCGAAACCGGCAGCGTCGAACTGGAGATTCGCCCGATTCACGTCGCAGAGACGCTGAGCAAAGTCCTGCTCGATCTTCAGACGAAGGTGCACGAACGACAGCAAACGTTGACCCTGAGCCTCCCCGCCGGGTTGCCGCTGGTGCGCGCCGATGCCCACCGGTTCAATCAGATTCTGTTCAACCTGGTATCGAATGCGGTCAAGTATACGCCGCGCGGCGGCTCGATCACCATCGAAGCGCGCGAAGTCACCGCCGAGGCGGTACCTGAAGACGAGCGTGATGGACTGCGCCCTGGACGCTACATCCAGATCGATGTGCGCGATACTGGCGTCGGTATTGCACCTGACGATGTTCCGCGCATCTGGGAGCGATTCTACCGCACTGAAAACCCGCTCAAAGTGGAAGCCGGCGGCACCGGTCTCGGTCTGTCGCTGGTCAAACCGCTCGTCAGGCTTCTCGGCGGGCGTATCTGGGTCGAAAGCCGGATCAATGTGGGGAGCACGTTCAGTTTCGTGCTGCCTGCTGCCTGATTCCGCATTCCCGTCTGAAGACGCCAGCCTTTAGCGCGTCGCCCCGCAACCGGTACGCATGTGACGGCGCACCCTTTGCTTCGATCTCTGGCAGCGAGCGTCGCTTTTCTTTCCCGGTATTTTCGCTATTCTACCAGATGAAACTTGACAAACTTTCGATGTTAGAGTAATCTAACAACGCGGGTTAACCTTTGCTCAACAACTGCTGGCGCGCCAGGTTTTGCGCTGCAAGCACTCGATAGGGACGCTCTGCAGCGCCATCATTCGTCGAACGTAGTATGGCGCATACTGCTGCCCGGAAAGGAAGATAGCCACATGGATCGTCTACCAGGACCACTGGTCGCACGTCTGATGACGCTGATCATCAGCGTCACACTGATCGCAGCATGCGGCGGGCAACCTGCCGCGACTCCGCCAACCGCCGCACCCGCCGAACCCACGGCTGCACCAACGACCGCACCCACCGAACCCACAGCGGCGCCGACTGCACCAACGGCTGCACCCACCGAACCCGCAGCAATGCCAAAGGGTGAGGTGGTCGTCTATACGACGCGCGCCGAAGCGTTGTTCAAACCGGTCATCGAAGCGTTCAATGCTGCCTACCCTGATATCAAGGTCACCGTTCTGAACGGAAGCAATAGCGAACTGGCTGCGCGTATTCTTGAGGAACGCGCCAATCCGAAAGCGGATGTGCTGATCAACTCGGATATTCTTACGATGGAGAACCTGGCTGCTGAAGGCGTGTTTGCGCCGAATAACTCGCCAGCAGTGATGGCTGTTCCGGCTGATTATCGCGCTGATGATGGCAGCTGGGTCGCGTTGACGCTCCGCGCGCGTGTCATCATGTACAATACAGACCTGGTTTCACCCGAAGAATTGCCGAAAAAGATGGTCGATCTCGCCGATCCGAAATGGAAGGACGTGATCGGCTCAGCCAACAGCACCAACGGCGCAATGATGGCGCAACTGGTCATCATGCGCAATCAACTCGGCGAGCCGGCGACCGAAGCCTTCATTCAGGGGTTGCTTGAGAACAACGCGCAGTTCTTCGGCGGGCATACCGATGTGCGTAAAGCGGTTGGCGCCGGCGAACTGAAACTCGGGCTGGTCAACCATTACTACTACCATCTCTCGAAGGCGGAAGGGGCGCCGGTTGGCGTCATCTACCCTGATCAGGAAGATGGCGGATTGGGATTGATGGTCAATTCGACTAATGCCGGTATCATCAAGGGCGGACCAAACCCGGAAATGGCACGCATCTTCGTCGATTTCATGCTTTCGCCTGCCGGGCAGAAGATCTATGCTGAGCGGAACTATGAGTACCCGATTGTGCCAGGTGTGCCGCTGGCAGAAGGAGTCGCGCCGCTCGATTCGTTCAGGTTGAACCCTTTCCCGCTCAAAACACTGCGGGATGAACTGGAACCAACCAGGGCGCTCGTCCAGAAGGTCGGTATGCCGTAATGACGCCCTGTAACGTGTGATACGCTGTGCGTGGTTTGCTGTGCAGGGATGTGGTCTGCCGCATCCCTGCATTCTGAACAAACGAAGGATCGTCACTGTGAAACCCGCCATTTCGCTGCCCTACAACCGCAGAATGCCGCGAACCGCCTTCCTGCAACGGCATCCATCCGCGCTGCTGAACGGCATGGCGCTGCTGGTCGGCGTGCTGGCGATCATCCCGCTGGTCTATATTCTGCTGCGGGCGCTCGAAGCGGATGCCGCCATCTGGGAACGGCTCTGGTCAAGACAGATTCCGTCGCTCATGATCAACACGCTGGCGCTGACTGCGACGACGGTGCTGCTCAGCGCGCTGTTTGGCATCGGCGCGGCGTGGCTGGTCGAACGCACCGATCTGCCGGGCGCGCGCGTCTGGCGGGTGTTGCTGGCGCTTCCGCTGGCGATCCCGGCGTATGTGGCGGCGATCTGCTGGCTGATCCTGTTCCGTCGCGGCGGCGTGGTCGATCAGGCAGCGATGGAATGGCTAGGGTTCGCGCGTGGAACGTTCCCGTTGCCGCAGATCACCAACCTGTGGGGTGCGACGATTATTATCAGTCTGTGTGTGTTCCCCTATGTGTTTCTGCCGGTCGGCGCCGTATTCCGTTCACTCGACCGATCACTCGAAGAAGCGGCGCGTATGGCGGGGCATTCTGCATGGACGACACTCTGGCGCGTGGTGTTGCCGCTGGCGATGCCGGCTGCGGCGGGCGGGGCGCTCCTTGTGGCGCTGTATGTGCTCTCCGATTTCGGCACGGTGGCAATGCTCCGCTATCGAACCTTTACGCTCGCAATCTTTCAACAGTTTGCCGGTCAGGTTGATCGGTCGGCTGCTGCGATCCTGAGTTTTGTTCTGATCGGTATGGCCGTGCCGATCCTGTACGCTGCGGCATGGATGGCGCGCCGCGAACGCCAGATGACACGCCCGCGCTGGCAGCCGCGCCGCCTGGTGCGCCTGGGGCGCTGGCGACCGCTGGCGCTGCTGGCGATCGGCGCGCTGACCTTTTTCGCGCTTGGGCTGCCGCTGTTGACTCTTGGCGGGCTGACATTGCAGGGATGGCTGTTCCCGACCGAGGTTGACCGCATTTGGTGGGTCAATAATGAGGGGATTCTCCGCTATGGGGTGAACAGCGTCGGGCTTGCAGTTGCAGCAGCCACCGGCGCCACATTCCTGGCGATGTTTCCCGCGCTGGTTGCAGCCCGCCGACCGGGGCGCTGGAGCAGTCTGTTGCTTGCGGCATGCCAGAGTCCATTTGCGCTGCCGGGGATCATCATCGGGTTGAGTTTCGTGCTGCTCTTCAACCGCTGGGCGCCGATGCTGTACGGTACTGTGGCAGTGCTGGTGATCGGCGTTGTGTTCCGGTTGCTGCCACAGGCGGTCACCGCCAATGAGTCGGCGCTGCGCGCGGTTTCGCCTCCGCTCGAACAGGCGGCGCGCACACTGGGCAACAACGGCTTCCGCACCTTCCAGCGCGTGACGCTGCCGGTCGCCGCACCGGGGTTGCTCGCAAGTTGGGTGCTGGCATTCGTTACGGCGATGAAGGAGTTGCCGACGGTTATCCTTCTGCGACCGCCCGGCTTCGACACGCTGCCGGTGCGTATCTGGGTGGCTGCCAGTGAGTCGGTGCATACCCAGGCGGCGCCTGCCGCGTTCGTGCTGATTGCGATCACTATCGTCACCCTGCTGATCATCATGCGTCAGCAGGCGGGGATGGAGCGCGTGCTTGCGCATGGTTGAGGGGGGGTGCCCTCTGCGGACGAGGACTACCTTCCCGACCCCTCTAGATTTCCTGGGAGAGATGAGTGATTCATTCCGGTGTGCTTTTGCCCCTCATACCCCCGCCTCTCAAGTGGAGAGTTTTTGGGAGAGATGAGCGATGTTCTGCATTCCCGTGCGCCGTTGCCCCTCATCCCCCGTTTTGGAATGCGGTATCAGTGGTGTGTCGAATGATGGAAGATCGGGCCAGGATTCGGGCGCCAGGCGATGGGGGGTCGGCAATGGGCGTCCCTGGATCGGTCGCACCAGCAGCCACAGCTACCCCAAACGAAACAACCGGATAGCACGGGGGCGGCGAGCGGAGCGGACGCCCAGGATCGCGCGCAGGTCGGGCGTATCGGCGAGCGGCGCGACCTCCAGATCGCTGCCGATCGTCACCATCCCCAGCGTCGCAACGGCCAACGCCGACTACCGGCGACTGGTCCGCGCCGGATTCGTCATCTGGGTCTGCTGCCACTGCCACCCGCCACGTTTGGCGCCTTTGCCGCGCTGGTCGCACCAACTGCGCAGGGCGTCCCACGGCGCATCGCACCCGTCGGGATCCCGGTCGGTCAGCACCAACCACGGCTCGGCATGCCCATCGCTCCACCACGCCGCCAGCGTGCCGTCCAGTCGGCAGTCGGACGAGGCGAAGGCCGTGCCGCGTCCCCGCCAGCGGCGTCCCGCCGCCCCGACCAGCGTGGACCACCAAACACACCGCGCCTGACCGGCCAGCCGAAATGTGCCGCCCTGATTGATGCGCAAAAAGGGATGCCAGCCCAGACGCGCCATCCGGCGGAACCGCCAGCGGGCGTCCACGCCGCAGTCGGCCAACACCAGGACCGTCCACGAAGCGGGCACGGCCGGGCGCAGGAGCCGCAGCATGCGGAACCACGCGCACCGCCACGCCCGTTTCTGACCAGCCGGCAGGATCGTCCATGCCACCGGGATGGCGCACCCGCGATCCACGACGCAGAGGGCCAACACGACCAGGCGGTCGCCCAGACTGGTCGCATCGCGGGTGAGCGCCAGCAGAAAATCTCACGCTTGCAAGGAGGTCAGGAGACGAGTGTTTCCCAGGTGGACAGCCTATGCATCACTTTCCTGCTTAACAGGAAGCTGCGGAATGATCGGTGCGTGACGTTCAGCGACCCGGCGATGACTCTCTTCGGGTGAATGTCCCTCCAACCGCAGGTAGGCGTATTTGAACAGGTCACGGGTGGTGGCGACCGCCGGTGCAGCCAGCAGAATGCCGAGCAGACCGAACAACGTACCCATCACGATCATGGCAACGGTCAGCACTGCCGGATGGACCCCAACACTTTCACCAATGATACGTGGTACCAGCAAACTGTTTTCCAGTTGTTGCACAGCGATGTACAGAATGAGGACAGCAAAGCCTGCGGTTGGCGAAATGCCAAAACCAAGGATGACTCCTGGAATAGCGCCGATGGTCGGACCGAGCACCGGAATAAATTCGGTGACACCGGCAATCAACGCCAGCACCAGAACATAGTCGCCAAGCGGGAACCCAAGCATCTCCAGCCCCACCAGTCCGATGCCAACTGCCAGTCCCACTGCGACGCAGAGAATGATCTGCCCGCGAATGTAACCGCCCAGCACGTTGTTGATAATTTCCCACACATTCCAGAAATCGGCGCGGGCGCGCGGGTGCACCAGTTGGTTGAAGAAGACCCGACCCTGCTGCTTGTCGTACAACACGTAAAAGAGCCAGATCGGCAGCGAGATGAAACCCAGAATGAACGTTACCGTGTTGAGCAACTGGATCAATTGATTGAGGAGGAACGCCCCTCCTCGCTGCAGATAGGTGTCGATGTTATTCTGCAACGAGCGCAGCAGATTCGCCAGACTATCTTCGATGGGTTGCTGCAGCGACGGGGGTACCTGATCACGGTACTGTTTGACGACCGAGTCCACAAACATTTGCACTTCGCTGAAACTGGGCAACTGGCGAATCAGCCGTGCCACCTGCTCAACCAGCGGCGGGATGATGAGCGCAAACGTTGCTGCGATACCCAGAAAGCCTAGCGCATAGACGGCGAGGATCGCCAGCCAGCGCGGCATCCAGCGATCAAAAAAGTCAACCGCTGGCGCCATCAGATATGCCAGCACCAGACCAATCACAAATGGGATCAATACCGGGCGGGTTGACCACAACATCGAGCCAATGATATACAGCGCCAGCGCCACCAGCGACCAGCGTGCGATCAGTCGCAGGAGCGGATTGATTGCCGTCGTCGTGCGTGCGCTCCGGTCTGTTTCAGTCGTACCGGTCTCACCCGACGTGGTAGACGCTGCTGTCGTCTCTTCCTGGAGTTCTTCCTGTGGTTCGACTGCTCTCATAACATCTCGTTATCCTGTATGACACGCGATCTTCCTATCGGATCACAGCGTATGCCGCCATACGTTACAATGTTGCATGCAACGTGTCAACAGGTCGAGGCGTCATTCTTCGCGCAGAATATACCCGACGCCGCGCACGGTATGGATCAGACGCGGTTCGCCGTGCGCCTCGAGTTTCTGGCGCAGATAGAGGCGTCATTCTTCGCGCAGAATATACCCGACGCCGCGCACGGTATGGATCAGACGCGGTTCGCCGTGCGCCTCGAGTTTCTGGCGCAGATAGCGAACGTACACTTCGATGATGTTGCTCTCACCGCCGAAGTTGTAGCCCCATACGCGGTCGTAGATGACATCGCGAGTGAGGACCTGTTGCGGATGGCGCATGAACAGTTCGAGCAGATCGTACTCTTTGGCGGTGAGATCGACCCGGCGGTCGCCAATGGTAACTTCGTGCGCAGCCAGATCCATCGTCAGTGGACCGTAGCGCAGCACGGTTGCGGCGTCTTCGCGCTGACGGCGACGGAGCTGGACACGAATGCGCGCCAGCAGTTCTTCAAAAGCGAACGGTTTGATCAGGTAGTCATCTGCACCGGCTTCGAGACCGGCAACCCGATCTGGAATGGCGTCACGTGCCGTCAGCATGATGATCGGCACATCCGACGCGGCGCGCAACCGCCGTGCAACTTCCAGCCCATCGATGCCCGGCAGCATCAGATCGAGCACCACCAGATCAGGCGGCTGTTCACGGGCTATGTCGAGCGCCTGGCGTCCATCGCTTGCGATCTCGACCGTGTACCCCTCAAATGTCAGCCCGCGCCGGAGATATCCCGCGATCTCGGCTTCATCTTCGACGATTAAAATAGTGCTCATAGGGCAGTGCAGAGACGATGGCGGCGAACCGCATTGCCGAACAGGTCAGGTTTATTCTGCATTGTACCATAGGCCGGAATGCTGTTGGAATATCGCCCTGGGACGGTAAGTGTTCACATTTCTCCTGGAAGCGAGGGCATCTTGCCTTCGGAGACGTGAAGAGGGCGGGACGCCCGCCCTTCCAGGCGCGTGTGTTACCCCGAGTATGAACAGTTACCCCAGACGGAGGATTGGCGCATGATCGGTGATGAATTGCGGGATCAGGTTGCACTCGTAACCGGTGCATCGCGGGGGATAGGGCGGGCGATTGCGCTGGCGATCGCGGCGCGTGGCGGTCGCGTTCTCGTCAACTATCAGCGCAATGCCGCCGCCGCCGTGGAGGTCGTTGATGAGATTGCAGCAATGGGCAGCGAGGCGCTGGCGTTTGCCGCCGATGTGGCCGACGAGCCGGCCGTTAACGCAATGGTCGCGGCGTGCCTCGACCGCTGGAACCGACTCGATGCGCTGGTCAACAACGCCGGTCTGACCGACGATGCACCGTTTGTGCGCATGCGTTTTGATCAGTGGCGATCGGTCATCGATGCCGATCTGACCGGTGCGTTTTTGTGTAGCCGTGCCGTGCTGGCGCCAATGCGCGCGCGCGGTTACGGGCGTATTGTGATGATCGGGTCGCTGGCAGGTCTGGCAGGGAATGTTGGTCAGGCAAATTATGCTGCTGCCAAGGCCGGGCTGGTTGGTCTCGCACGTTCACTGGCGCGTGAGACGGCGCGCGACGGTATTACGGTCAATGTGGTGGCGCCGGGGTACATCGAGACCGACCTGTTGGCAGCGTTGCCGCAAGCACGGCGACAGTGGGCGCTCGATGCCATTGCAATGGGACGTTTCGGTACGCCGGAAGAGGTTGCGGCAGCTGTTGTTTTTCTGATCTCGCCGGCTGCATCGTACATCACCGGTCAGGTGCTGGCGATCGATGGCGGTTGGGTCATGCCATAGCACGGATCTGTCCGGTATTCGTGATCCATCTGTGGCTTATGGAGATTGAGCCTTGACAGATAGCGGGCAGCCGGTCTACCCTTTGCCAGTGCCTGGGAGCGCAGGCGACCCGCCTGCATGTGGAGACTGCGTGCTGAGCGCGTGGAAGCCCCTGCGGGGCTATAGCGTAGAGCGATGTGCAGCTGTCCTGGGAGCACGGGCGTCCCCGCCCGCCCGCGCTGAAGCATAACCCACGGATGAGCACGGATGGCAGCAACCGGTCTGCCCTTCACCGATAAAATGTACGTATCTCCGCACCTTCGCGCCTCCGCGTGAGCCAGTCCGATACACGCGGAGACACGGAGTAACTGTGTTGCTTGTCAAGGGGCGCTCGTATGCACAGCCGGATCCCAGGGCTTTTGCTGACGCAATATTGCGCCGAGAATAGTCAGCAGCTTGCGCATCGCAGCGACGATGGCGACCTTGCGCGGCTTGCCAGCTTGACACAGGCGCTGATCGAAGGCGCGCCTGACCAGACGGCGCCGCGTGGCCGCCAGGGTCGCCATGTACAACACGCTGCGCACATCCCTCCTGCCGCCGGAGCTATGCCGGGGTTTGTGCTGTGCGCCGCTCTGATTGGCATACGGCGCAACGCCCACAACGGCCGCCGCTTCCGTGCGCTTGATGGTCCCCAGTTCGGGCAGGCGGAGCAGCAGGTTCAGTGCGGTGATCGCGCCGATGCCGGGCACGCTGTCGCGCAGCTCCCGTTTCCGGCGCACCTCGTCGGTGCGCTCCGCCTCGTTGTCGCGTTCCTGCTCAAGCGCACGGATCTCCTGATCCAGCCAATCAATATGCTGCTGGATGCCCGGGCGGAGGTTCGGCGCGGCAGCCGTCAACCGATTGATCTCAGCCGTCCGCATCTGAATCACCTGCTCCCGCCGGACCAGCAGGTCGCGCAAGGATGCGCGCTGCTCGTCCGTCGCTTGGTGGTGCGGCGGGCGCACCCGTTCGGCAAAGCGGGCGAGCAACCGGGCATCCAGGCGGTCGGTCTTCGCCTGGCGTCCTTCCGCGTGCGCCAGGGCGCGCACGCGGCGTGGCTGCACCCGCGCCGTCGGCACGCCAGCCTGGAGCAGTTGGGCGAACACCATGCGCTCCAGCCCGCCGGTCGCCTCCAGCACAATCAGGGTCGGCTGCAGGCGCTGGAGTCGCGTGACCAGGAGCTGGACACCTTCGTCGGTAGACGGTATCGTCTCGCGTGGCGCGTGCGGGTCGGCGCCAAACGCCACATCCAGCGTCTGTTTGGAGACATCAATGCCGATAAAGAGCGACTCACGGGAAGCCATACACAGAACCTCCTGAGGAAAACGGCGCCAGCCTTGCTAGCATATGCGGGTTTGAGGGCCCAGATAACTGTTCGGCTTGGTCGCGTTGAAGGACACGGCTACCCAACACTCCGCGGCGATCTCGTGAACCTGGCGCAGAACGGTATACCGTGTCCCGTTAGATTATACTAGTACGAGGAGAGATGTCGCATGAGGCGTCTGCTTCCGATGGCATGTTCAACGCTGTCCAACCAACCGAATCTTTGTGAGAACCGCCATAATCCGGTATGCGCCTCTTGCCGTCGGGCTAATGGAGATTGAGAAATAAATCCGCTATCCCGCGCTAGCCGTGGGGCTGAAGCCCTCGGCTAGCCAAGGCAAAGCCCGCCTGCGCGGGCTATACCGGATTATTTCTTCAAAGACCATAAGCCCCCGGCTATGCGAGGCGAAGCCCGCCTGCGCGGACTATGGCAGATTATTTCTTCAATGATCATCAGCCGGGTAGCATGGTATGTAAGCATGTTGTCATGCACACCGGCGATGTTCTGATGTATCCTCGGCGCAGGTATTCGCAACCAAGCTGAACACTGTCGCCCTGTATGACTGCTACACTCCGAACCCTCCGACGCAATCGTGGATTGACCCTGACCGATCTGGCACTCCTTACCGGTATTCCGGCGCGCAACCTCGGCGCTATCGAACTTGGCATCCTGAGCCTCGATAGTGTTACCCGCGCACAACTGGCGAACGTCCTCGCGGTGGCGCCTGAAACGTTTCCCAGCGCGCTGCACGTTGCAGCACAACCTCCGCGTTTGTTCGATCTTCAGCGTCTGGCGACGCCGTTTGCCATTATGCTGACGACCACCGCCCTGACCACATCGCTGTTGTCTCACGTCGAGTTTCTGCCCGCCCTGCCCCAATCGATTGAATCGCCGCCTGCTCCGCTTGCTGCGCCTGTTGAACGCCCTTTGGAAACGGCGCCCGTCGGCGGGGCGCTCCCCGTTGCAATGTTTGCTGCGGCGATCCTGGACACTGCCGCCGATCCTCAATCTCGTCACGAGACGCCGCCACCGCTTCCGATCAGATCGTCCGAGCCGGTCATCGAACCGGCGTCGGTGGCGCCTGCCATAACTATCGGCGCGAAACACGGTGATCGTGCTGCACCGCGAGGTTACCCGCTCATTGCACCGGTTGGGCGGATCGTTGTAACGCAGGGGTATGGTGAAGGAACACATGCACCCGCAACGATCTGGGGTGCGCTCGACTTCGCCATCGATAGCGACGGCGACGGATACGCTGAGCCAGGAGCAACGCGCAGCGCACCGGTGATCGCCACCCACGACGGGATTGCACGGGTGTATCCCGGCAGCTGGCCCGGCGGCAACTTCGTCCGGATCGAAAACCGTGAAACGGGATGGGTCACCGCATATGGGCATTTAGATAGCATCATGGTTAGCGAAGGACAGGTCGTGCACCGCGGTGCACAGATCGGCACAGTCGGCAGCACCGGCTATGCGACCGGACCCCATCTTCACTACGAGATCTGGCGGCAGGGGATCAACATCGATCCAACGCCGTTCGTGTTCGGGCAGTAGACAGCGCCCGTATTCTTTTTCGCTGTCAGCGTGTCCTCACATGTGTCGTATAATTCGGGCGAAGGTGATACCCCACAAGGACAGGAGCGCCCGATGACCGTACCGAATCATCAAGGAATCGCCTACACGCTGACGATTCGCTGTCAGATCGAAAATCGTCCCGGTATGCTGGGGACAATCGCCACTGCGATTGGTGAAAATGGCGGGAATATTGGCGCCATCGACATTGTGCGCGTCGACCGCAAGCATATCGTGCGCGACATTACCATTCGCGTGCAGGACGAACTCCATGGCGACCGCATCGTTCGCCGCATCAACGCCATCCCCGGTGTTGTCGTCACCAATGTGAGCGACCGGGTATTTTCGTTGCACCAGGGCGGCAAGATTTCGATTCACAGTCGCACGCCGCTCAAAAGCCGCGATGATCTGTCGCTGATCTACACCCCTGGAGTTGCCCGTGTTTGCCGTGCGATTGCACGTGATGAAGAAAATGCCTTTTCGCTCACCATCAAGAGAAACAGCCTGGCAATCGTCAGCGACGGGAGCGCAGTGCTGGGGCTGGGCAACCTTGGCGCTGCGGCAGCGATCCCGGTGATGGAAGGAAAAGCGGTGCTTTTCAAGGAACTGGCGGATATCGACGCATTCCCGATCTGTCTGAAGAGCCAGGACCCGGACATGATTGTTGCGACGGTCGAGCAAATTTCGCCAGTATTCGGCGCTATCAATCTGGAGGATATCGCCGCGCCACAGTGCTTCGATATCGAAGAGCGGCTGGTAGAGCGTCTCGACATTCCGGTGATGCATGATGATCAGCACGGCACGGCGGTTGTGGTGCTGGCGGGGTTGCGCAACGCCGCAACGCTGGTTGGAAAGCGTCTCGATCAGATGCGGGTGGTGGTGAATGGCGTTGGCGCTGCGGGAACCGCCATTATTCGCAACCTGCTCGGCGCCGGTGTTGGCGAGATTACTGCTGTTGATCGGGCAGGCATTCTGAATGCCGACGAGGATCAGCCGCTCAACCCATTTCAGCGCCAGATCGCTGCGATGACCAACCGCGAGCGACGTCGCGGCGGGCTGGCGGAAGCGCTCATCGGGGCTGATGCGTTCATCGGCGTCTCGACAGGAAATATCCTCACTGTTGATATGGTGCGGAGTATGGGGAGCGATCCGATCGTCTTTGCACTCGCCAACCCGATCCCTGAAGGCGATCCGGAGATGTTGCAGCATTATGTGCGTGTTCTTGCAACCGGGCGATCCGACTTCCCCAACCAGATCAACAACGCCCTCAGTTTCCCCGGTATCTTTCGCGGAGCGCTCGATGTGCGCGCGGCAAAGATTACGCAGGGCATGCGCCTGGCTGCCGCTGAAGGTCTGGCAAGCGTTATCAGCCGCGAGGAACTGACCGAGGAGTACATCGTTCCCAGCGTCTTCAATCGCGACATCGTGCCCGCGATTGCAGCGGCTGTGGCGCGTGCGGCGCGGGCGGAAGGGGTCGCGCGCGCGGAAAAGGAGATGTGATGCCTGTCTGATCGGGCGCACTCACTGCGGTCTTCGTGTAACCTGAAGCGCAGTCGCTTCATCTTACCGGTGATCGCAGGTTGCCTGATGCAGCAGGTATGAGGAGTGCGCCCATGATAGAGCAGTCATCGATCCACGTTTCGACAGGTGATCAGAGCAAGGTGGATGTGCGCCCGCAGCTGAAGTATGTGCCGGTCTCGTTCTTTGCCACTGTACTCGGACTGACCGGCGCAACGATTGCGTGGCAGCGAGCGGAACGCCTGCTGGCGCTGCCCTTTGCGATCAGCGGTGTGGCGCTCATCCTTTCGCTGGCAGCCTTTCTGTCAATTGCAACCATCTATGCCCTGAAGACTGCGCGACATTTCGATGCAGTCAAACGTGAGTTTGCGCATCCGGTCAAAATCAACTTCTTTCCCACGATTTCGATCAGTCTGCTGTTGTTCAGTATCGCTTTTCTGCGCCTCAACCACGATATTTCGCGCTATGTATGGATCGCCGGTACCGTAGCGCAGTTGGTGTTCACTATTGCGATTCTATCTGCGTGGATGCAACGATCGACATTGCAGATCCAGCATATTAACCCTGCCTGGTTCATCCCGGTCGTGGGTAATATCATCGTACCAATTGCGGGGGTGGACCACGCTCCTGCCGAAATATCGTGGTTTTTCTTCAGCTTCGGTCTGATCTTCTGGATAGCGCTGTTTACACTCGTGCTGTACCGGCTTATTTTTCATCAACCACCGCTTCCAGAGCGTCTCATCCCGACGTTGTTTATCATGATGGCGCCTCCTGCGATTGGGTTCATTTCATACGTCAAACTGATGGAGCACGCAATCAGCGGCTTTGAACTGGATAGTTTTGCGCGAATCCTGTACTATGTCGGGCTGTTCCTGTTCATGCTGCTGCTTGTTCAGTATCGACAATTCGTAAAGATTCCCTTCTATCTTTCGTGGTGGGCATACTCATTCCCAACAGCGGCTATCACCATCGCAACCGTGCTGATGGTGGCGAAGACAGGGTTGCTATTCTTCCATGCGCTGGCGTATATCCTGCTCGTTGCACTGGCAGCGCTGATCACCCTGCTCCTCGTTCGCACATTCTCCGCGATTATCAATAGGAAGGTTTTTGTTGAGGAGGATTGAGGAGTCCTTAACCAGGCCAGCGCAAAACAACGATTTCTTCGCGTAGCTGCATCCGGGTTGCAGTGGCGATCCGGGTTCGGAAGAGGTCAATGCCGACCAGATCATATCCCAACTGTCGGGCGATATCAGCCAGCAGCGCGCCGGTCTGGATCATGACACGGAAGTAGGACGCCTGATCGCCAACAACATAGGCAAGCTGCGCCCCTGGACGAAGTACGGTGCGGAGTTGGGCAAGGTGTCGCGCCATACCGCCAAAGTAGAGCCTGGTGACTCGCGCATAAAGGCGCTCAAAACCCGATGTCTTCCCCAACTCACGCCGACGTGACTCAATCACGTCGGCGAGGTGCTGAATATGGGGGTGGTGCGCGATCCATTGATCATCATCAGACGTGTACACATTACGGGTATTTGAGCGTATAAGGTGATGCTTAAGAGCTCGAAGGTCTGATTTGCTGCGAATAAAACCGAGAAGCACGCTCTCAAGCCGCGTTGTTCGTGTGTAGTCCTTTTCATTCGGGTAGGGTGGCGAAGTAATAACTGCATCAATTGAAGCAGGTTCTAACACATCTCCGATGCTTCGAGCGTCTGCGTGGCAAATCATGGCTTCAGTATGATTGAGATGTCTTAAGTGGCGCAGATCGCGTGCAATCGCAGCCACGCCTTCCAGCCACGCAGCAATCACCGGAGTGTCGGGCTTCGCCGGTCCGACGCCAACCTCCGGACCGAAATGAAGGTTGCCAATTGCATTGGGGAGCGCCTTTGCCAGTGCAAGGCGCTGGTGACGCTCAAATCGTTGATCGGCATACGTCTTGAGCGTATCGAGGAGGACAAGAACTTTATGCAAGGGAAGGGGGCTGATGGAGTTTTTCAGTAAGAGGTGCATCACGTCCGGTTCAAGGGTTCGGAGATTGCGGATCGCATCAGCACGTTGCATCGAAGGAAATAACGGATCATCCTCAATGCCGTCGGCTTCGAGCTGCGCGCGTGCACGCTCTGCAACGTATTCGGAATGCTGGATCAGTTCGTCCGGGTCGGGCGACCAATCAATTTTGACCTGCGCCACAAAATGCGCAAGCGGGTTTGCCTCGATACCAACGGCTGGAATGCCCAGTTTTTTGCATTCAACAATGGTTGTGCCAGCGCCGCAAAAAGGATCGAGGACACGATGGCGCGAGTTGATGCCAAAACGCTTAAGGTATTCGCGAACCAGATGTGGTGGAAAGGACAGCACAAAGCGATACCAGTCGTGTGCGGGGCGATCCTGATCGTCTATCTTGTTGACATCACCCCTGCTTTTGTAATGACCGCTTTTGTGCAGATACGTCATCGATGTGGTCAGCAGTGCTTCGGTGTGCTTCATGCTGTGGTTCCTTCAAGAGCGCTACGCTCGTCATTTCGGACGTAGTATAGAACATTTGTGAGCATATGGCAACTCGATATGCACGCAACATTGAACCAACAGTCCTGTTCCGGCGCCGCAACTGAGATCACCCCGTAATCAAAACCATCTTTTCACGTGTTCCCTTTTTGTTTACAGTTTCGTTCGGGCAGCAACTCTGTTGCCTGCCATCGTGACACTGTAATCATCAGGGGAAACATATGCGCGTATATATCATCATGCTCCTGCTTGGCATTGGTATGCTCCTTCCGACGCCTCCCGCGCACGCTGCCGGTGTCGTCGGTGATGGAACGCCGGCGAGTTGCACGCGCGATGCCCTGGCGGCGGCGCTGGCTTCGGGTGGCGAGATCCGCTTCAACTGCGGCAGCGCGCCGGTGACTATCCCGATTGCGGCAACCCTCGATATTCGCACTGCGGCAACGATCGATGGCGGAGGATTGGTGACCCTCGATGGTCAGGGAACGACCCGTATCATGTATGTTAACAAACTCAGCGCCGGCACGAAATTGACGCTGCGCAACCTGACGCTCGCCAACGGTCGATCAAGCGGGTTCGAGCCGTCGTTTGGCGGTTGCGTCTATGCACGCCAGAGCGCCGTCGACCTGATCGATGTCACGTTTACCGGTTGCAGGGCGGGCAACGGTGCTGCGCTCTATGTCTACGGCGGCGCACTGAAAGTCGAACGCAGCACGTTCATCGGCAATCACGCCAGCGATGGCGGCGCGATCTACGCGCTTCAGGGCGGCCGCGTCGTCATTCGCAACTCCACCTTTGCCGCCAACACATCCACTGGCGATGGCGGCGCCATCTTCATGGACAACTCGCCGCTCGAAGCGTATGCTTCCCTGTTTGAAGACAATCAGGCGCAGGGGACGCAATCTCAGCCAGATATCGGTTTAGGCGGCGCGATCTATGGCAACAATCCCGGCGCAACCATAACGATCGTCGGCAGTCAGTTTCGCCGGAACTACGCACGACTGCAAGGTGGCGCGCTGTTCGCCGACTACAACGTCACGCTCCGCGTCCAGACCAGCAACTTCAGCAATAACCGCTCTGGTTCGCAGGGAGGGGCGCTGGGAACCTGGAAAGCACAGGCGCATTTGCACTCGTGCACCTTTACCGACAATGTTTCTGACGGCGGAGGCGGCGCAATTCTGAGTGGTGAAGCAACAACCATGGTCGTATCGGCTGGCACATTCACCGGAAACAGCGCCGGGCGCGATGGTGGCGCTCTGTACAACTACACCGGTCCGCTAACAGTCAACGACTCGCTGTTCGACGCCAACCGCGCCGGTGTGGACGGCAGGGGCGACACTCGTGGCGGCGCAATTGTCAGTTACCGCGCGACGATGACAATCAATGCCAGCACCTTTACCGGCAACCAGGTGGTCGGTCGTCAGGGGTTCGGCGGTGCAATCGGGAACGCTGGCAGCGCTACCGTGGTCAACAGTACATTTTACGATAATGCCGCCGAATATGGTGGCGCAATCTACGGACTGCGCGACACCCGTGTGGTGAATGTCACCCTGGTGCGCAACCAGAGCGCAAACGGCGCCAACCTGAACTGGGAGAGGACCACGACCATGACGCTCAGGAACACTCTGCTTGTGCCTGGCTCGAATGGGCGGAATTGCATCCGCGCTGTATCAACCAGCGAAGGCGGCAATATTCAGGAGGGAGATACGAGTTGTTTCCCCAGCCAGCCGGTGGTGGCGCTTGGTTTGAGTGCTCCGGCGATGCACGGCGGCGCAACGCCAACCATTGCTCTGCCACCCGGCGCTGCCGCAATCGATGTCGGGCGTGATTGCCCGCCCTTCGACCAGCGCGGCTTTCCGCGCGTTGGCGCCTGTGACAGCGGTGCATTTGAATTCGGCAGTTCCGCGCCCAATTTGAGCGAAGCCGTTTTTCTCCCGCTCGTCGTCCGCTGAACGTCATACGGTTCACGGTGTGTCAGAAGATGATTGGTCGTGTTGTCGCCCTTTCTCGCGTGCCATAGCGGCGCGGGATTGCTCAACGGCTTCTTTGAAGGCAAACACATACGGTCGTTTCGCCGAGTAGAGCACCTTGATCGTGTCTCCTGCCTGCAGGCGATCATACTCCGATGAGAAGACTGCTTCATCCTTCCGATGGATCGCGCCTGACGCATCGCGGTATTCGAAGACGACTCGCTTCCGCCAGCCAAAAGACAGTGAACGGTCATATTTGCGCACAACCACTGCCTCGGTTTCGACGCCATCCGCCAGAACCTCCTGGAAGCGGTACATACGCTGGATCAGTCCATACGCGACCAGCCCAAAAATGATCACTGGAACGACGCAAAAGAGCGTAACGAAGAGCAGTGCATCACTCACAGCATTTCTCCTGGCGTACATGGATGAGTATCCTGCAAAAGGGTATGTCACCGCAGCGGCGCGGAGTTCACCGCGCAAGATTGTCTATTGCCTGACTCAAACGTATGCTTCGCCGCGCATCGCACGACATTCGTTTTTGGCGTTCTCTGCGCACTAGTATAATCTAACGGGACACGGTATACCGTTCTGCGCCAGGTTCACGAGATCGCCGCGGAGTGTTGGGTAGCCGTGTCCTTCAACGCGACCAAGCCGAACAGGTATCTGGGCCCTCAAACCCGCATATGCTAGCAAGGCTGGCGCCGTTTTCCTCAGGAGGTTCTGTGTATGGCTTCCCGTGAGTCGCTCTTTATCGGCATTGATGTCTCCAAACAGACGCTGGATGTGGCGTTTGGCGCCGACCCGCACGCGCCACGCGAGACGATACCGTCTACCGACGAAGGTGTCCAGCTCCTGGTCACGCGACTCCAGCGCCTGCAGCCGACCCTGATTGTGCTGGAGGCGACCGGCGGGCTGGAGCGCATGGTGTTCGCCCAACTGCTCCAGGCTGGCTTGCCGACGGCGCGGGTGCAGCCACGCCGCGTGCGCGCCCTGGCGCACGCGGAAGGACGCCAGGCGAAGACCGACCGCCTGGATGCCCGGTTGCTCGCCCGCTTTGCCGAACGGGTGCGCCCGCCGCACCACCAAGCGACGGACGAGCAGCGCGCATCCTTGCGCGACCTGCTGGTCCGGCGGGAGCAGGTGATTCAGATGCGGACGGCTGAGATCAATCGGTTGACGGCTGCCGCGCCGAACCTCCGCCCGGGCATCCAGCAGCATATTGATTGGCTGGATCAGGAGATCCGTGCGCTTGAGCAGGAACGCGACAACGAGGCGGAGCGCACCGACGAGGTGCGCCGGAAACGGGAGCTGCGCGACAGCGTGCCCGGCATCGGCGCGATCACCGCACTGAACCTGCTGCTCCGCCTGCCCGAACTGGGGACCATCAAGCGCACGGAAGCGGCGGCCGTTGTGGGCGTTGCGCCGTATGCCAATCAGAGCGGCGCACAGCACAAACCCCGGCATAGCTCCGGCGGCAGGAGGGATGTGCGCAGCGTGTTGTACATGGCGACCCTGGCGGCCACGCGGCGCCGTCTGGTCAGGCGCGCCTTCGATCAGCGCCTGTGTCAAGCTGGCAAGCCGCGCAAGGTCGCCATCGTCGCTGCGATGCGCAAGCTGCTGACTATTCTCGGCGCAATATTGCGTCAGCAAAAGCCCTGGGATCCGGCTGTGCATACGAGCGCCCCTTGACAAGCAACACAGTTACTCAGCGTCTAGTATAATCTAACGGGACACGGTATACCGTTCTGCGCCAGGTTCACGAGATCGCCGCGGAGTGTTGGGTAGCCGTGTCCTTCAACGCGACCAAGCCGAACAGTTATCTGGGCCCTCAAACCCGCATATGCTAGCAAGGCTGGCGCCGTTTTCCTCAGGAGGTTCTGTGTATGGCTTCCCGTGAGTCGCTCTTTATCGGCATTGATGTCTCCAAACAGACGCTGGATGTGGCGTTTGGCGCCGACCCGCACGCGCCACGCGAGACGATACCGTCTACCGACGAAGGTGTCCAGCTCCTGGTCACGCGACTCCAGCGCCTGCAGCCGACCCTGATTGTGCTGGAGGCGACCGGCGGGCTGGAGCGCATGGTGTTCGCCCAACTGCTCCAGGCTGGCGTGCCGACGGCGCGGGTGCAGCCACGCCGCGTGCGCGCCCTGGCGCACGCGGAAGGACGCCAGGCGAAGACCGACCGCCTGGATGCCCGGTTGCTCGCCCGCTTTGCCGAACGGGTGCGCCCGCCGCACCACCAAGCGACGGACGAGCAGCGCGCATCCTTGCGCGACCTGCTGGTCCGGCGGGAGCAGGTGATTCAGATGCGGACGGCTGAGATCAATCGGTTGACGGCTGCCGCGCCGAACCTCCGCCCGGGCATCCAGCAGCATATTGATTGGCTGGATCAGGAGATCCGTGCGCTTGAGCAGGAACGCGACAACGAGGCGGAGCGCACCGACGAGGTGCGCCGGAAACGGGAGCTGCGCGACAGCGTGCCCGGCATCGGCGCGATCACCGCACTGAACCTGCTGCTCCGCCTGCCCGAACTGGGGACCATCAAGCGCAAGGAAGCGGCGGCCGTTGTGGGCGTTGCGCCGTATGCCAATCAGAGCGGCGCACAGCACAAACCCCGGCATATCTCCGGCGGCAGGAGGGATGTGCGCAGCGTGTTGTACATGGCGACCCTGGCGGCCACGCGGCGCCGTCTGGTCAGGCGCGCCTTCTATCAGCGCCTGTGTCAAGCTGGCAAGCCGCGCAAGGTCGCCATCGTCGCTGCGATGCGCAAGCTGCTGACTATTCTCGGCGCAATATTGCGTCAGCAAAAGCCCTGGGATCCGGCTGTGCATACGAGCGCCCCTTGACAAGCAACACAGTTACTCGGCGGTGCGCCACTCATGGCATTCCTCCTGGCGTGTGAGTATCCTGCAAAAGGGTATGTCACCGCAGCGGCGCGGAGTTCACCGCGCAAGATTGTCTATTGCCTGACTCAAACGTATGCTTCGCCGCGCATCGCACAACATTCGTTTTTGGCGTTCTCTGCGCGCTCAGCGTCTCGGCGGTGCGTTTTGGCAGTGATGTCCATTTCTGGCGCATGGTGGAACAACTTACCCGCTCTGTCTTCCGCGCACCTGCGCTTCCAGCGCTGAGGGCTCGGTCACCGGCAGTTGACAGGCGTAGTTCTGACAGACATAGGCGGTTGCCTTGCCATCAATCTGCCCGCGTCCGTTGAGCAGCGGCGATGGAATGCGCGGCGGATCTTCACCGGGGCGAGCCAGTACGATGACCCGGTTCGGCAGGAATGGTTTCAACACAACTGCTGCCAGCGCCTGGGTGTCGGCATCTTCCGGGTTGCCGATCAGAGCGATCTCGCGCGGTTGACCCAATGCGAACTCAGCCGCCGCCAGGTAGCGCCCGAAGCCGGTTGGATACCGCTGCATAACAGGAACCATTGACTCCAGCACGCTCAACGCCCGTTCGCGGTAGCGCGCCTCGTCAAAGATCAGCGCCAGTCGCAGCAGCACATCCACAGCCGCCGAACTGCCGCTCGGCGTCGCATTGTCTCCGGTGTCCCGCGGACGAATGACCAGTTGCTCGTGGTTTTTGCCGGTATCGTAGAAACCGCCAAGACCCTCATCCCAGAAGCGTTCCAGCAGGGAATCGGCCAGCGCGCGCGCTTCCAGCAACCAGTGCGGATCGAAGGTCGCTTCGTACAATGCCAGCAGTCCATCCGCCAGCAGTGCATAATCTTCAAGGAACGCGGGGGTTGGGTTAGCGACGCCACGACGCCAGGAACGCAATAATTCGCCATCGGCGCGGCGCAGGTTGGTCAGCACAAACCTGGCGCACCGCACTGCTGCGATGCGGTAGTCCTCGCGGTCGAGAGCAACAGCGCCAAGTGCAAAAGCGCGTATCGCCATGCCATTCCACGCTGTCAATACTTTATCGTCGAGATCTGGCATCGGGCGCCGCTGGCGCACCTCGAACAGTATCCGGCGTCCACGCGCGGCGATGGTTTCGATCTGTTCGACCGGCATCCCCATCACACGCGCGACTTCATCCGGTGAACGCCGCACGTGCAGAATGTTCTTTCCTTCGAAGTTACCCTGATCTGTGACCCCATACAATGCCGAAAAAACGATCGCATCCGTGCCAAGCGCTTCCCGGATCTCGGCAGGCGTCCAGACGAAGAACGCCCCCTCGTGCTTGTGCGTTGCATCCGGCGTCGGCAATGAATCGGCATCCTGCGTGCTAAAGAATCCTCCTTCTGGATGGTGCATTTCACGCAGCATATAATCCAGTGTTTCCTCTGCAATGCGGCGGTAACATGCATTGCCAGTCGCCTGGAATGTCTCGAGATAGACTCGTGCCAGCAGCGCATTGTCGTAGAGCATTTTCTCGAAGTGCGGCACGAGCCACTGCGCATCGACGCTATATCGGTGGAAACCACCGCCGAGTTGATCGTACATTCCCCCTTCCGCCATCCTGCGCAGCGTCATTTCGAGCATCTCCATGCCTCTACCGGTCCGTACCGCATAGCGCAACAAGAATTCCAGCGTCATCGGTTGCGGGAACTTCGGTGCGCGCCCAAAACCGCCGAATGCCGGATCGAATGCCTGCTGCAACCCGATGAATGCAGTATCGAGCACAGCTGGCGTGAGTGTGCCACCCGGCATGTGCATACTGATCGCCTCTCGCATCCGCTCGACCAGTTCGCGCCCGCGCGCCAGCAACTCGTTCCGGCGGGAAGCATACGCCTCGGCAACCGAGCGCAGCACCCGCCGAAATGATGGCATCTGCCAGCGATCTTCGGGTGGAAAGTACGTCCCGGCAAAAAACGGCACACCGTCGGGGGTCAGGAAGACGGTCATCGGCCATCCGCCACTGCCGGTCATCGCCTGCACGGCCGTCATATAGATGGCATCGATGTCCGGGCGTTCTTCACGATCAACTTTCACGTTGATGAAGTGCTGGTTCATCAGCGCCGCAGTCTCTTCATCCTCGAACGACTCATGCTCCATGACATGACACCAGTGACATGCCGCATAGCCGACACTCAGCAGGATGGGTTTGTCTTCCGCTTTTGCGCGTGCTAATGCCTCCTCCCCCCAGGGATACCAGTCGACTGGATTGTACGCATGTTGTAACAGGTAGGGACTCGTCGCGTTGATCAGGCGGTTCGGGCGCCTATCGCGCTTGTTGCTCGACATAATTACTCACTTCCCGGTATAGCTGCTGACCCTCGCCAGGACTGTCCATTTACGCAACAAAAGTCTAGCATAATTTCAGTATATTCGCGTGCATCGTCTTTCTTCGATTACCTTCTCCACAACCGACCCTTACCGTGCTATACTCAAGGTGCTACAGCGATCGTTGGGCATGAAGGCATTGTCCTTCCTGGAGAGAGGGAGCCGATGCAATCACTTGAAGCGTGGCTCAGTGCACACGGATCGGCGCTGGCGCAGGCGCTTGATGCGCAGCGCAGCACGATTTGTGAAGAGGTTTCCCGCAGGCTTGCAGCCGAATATCCGGATCTCTGCCCCAACCTTCCGTCAGACGATCCCGAACTCTCGCAGCAGATCATGTTCCAGCAGACTCCGCAACGCTTTCATGTTATTCTGCTGGCAGCTCTTCGCTTCCACACACTGGCAGTCATCGAGCGAGAATACCGCTGGCTCTGGGTTATTGTCCAGCGCTTTGGCGTCAGGCGTGTGCATTTGCTGCAACAGGTGCGCTGGTATTTCGAGGCGGCGCAGGCATACACGTCGCTTTCACGCGAAGATCGCGCCTGGCTGACGCAACTCGAGTTGGCTATCGAGCATATGATACTGACAATTACTGCGCCGTCGCCTGCCACACCTCGCTCTTACGCTGGCGCGGTTGCCCCATAAGCCAGGTTGCGCCTGCAAACAGTGCGCCACCTGTACGAACTGCTATTCAGGTAAAGCGCCTGGCTTTATTTCGCGCCTACGACCACTGCACGTTATCGACGCTGCTCTCAATCCCTCATGCTCAAACGATGGAAGATAGTGTATGATGGGTGTTCCTGCCAGACATCGTTGGAGCATCATCAGGACACGATTATGCGCATGACCACGCTTTTTGGACGCACGCTTCGCCAGTCGCCTTCCGAGATCAACCATCCGACCCTGCGTCTGATGGTGCGCGCCGGTCTGGTGCGTCTTTCATCGGGCGCTCTGACATTGCTGCCGGTCGGCACACGCGCTCTGCGCCGTATCGAAATGATCGTTCGTGAGGAACTGACCCGCATCGGATTGCAGGAGGTCTATCTGCCGCTGTTTCGATCAGGTGCACCGTTGGATCCCCTGTTCTCCAGTCTTGCATCCGCTTCTTCGATACTTCACTGCACCGATCAGTTTGGACGCTCTCTAAGCATTCTACCAACCGATGAGGCATGGATCGCCAGTCTGGCTGCGACCGAGATTGCGTCGTACCGGCAGTTGCCGGTGCTGCTGTATCAGGTGCGTCCCACCTACTGCGGCGACTGCCGTTCATCATGGCTGCGAGCAGGTGTTACTGCAATTATCTATGCACTCGACCACAGCGACGCAGATGTTCAGGAGTCGAGTGCACTGGTGCGCCAGGCGTTCACCCGCCTGTTTGAACGTATCAATGTGCAGGTTGCACCGGTAGAAGCGGGTCGTGATCCGGTCAGCGGCGACGAAGCGTTTGCGTATGTCGCTCTTTCTGAGTATGGCGATGTCGACCTGATGCGCTGCGACGCATGCGGTTATGCCGCCCTGCGAGAAGCTGCTCGCACTGCCGCCTGTGAAGCCTTCGCGCCGACCACGTCATCGGACGAGTCAGACCGTCCAGAAGCATTCGCTACCCCCGACTGCGCAACCATTGCCGATCTCGCACGCTTTTGCGGTGTACCAGAGTCGGCGACTGCGAAAGCGGTCTTCTTCGACTCACCCGAACGAGGTCTCATTTTCGCTGTCATTCGCGGCGATCGTGACGTCAATGTGACCAAACTCCGCATCGCTGCTGGCGTTTCAGCTCTTCTGCCAGCACAGACCGAACAGATCAGCGCAACCGGCGCGGTTGCCGGGTATGCATCGCCGGTGGGGGTGCGCGAACGGTCATCCGGCGGCGTGGTGGTTATCGCCGATCCTTCGGTCACGACCGGATCGCCGTTGATCGCCGGTGCAAACCGCCATGGATATCATCTGCGCAATGTCGTCTACGGACGTGATTGGAGCGCCGACCTCATTGCCGATATTTCGCTGGCGCGCACCGGTGATCCCTGTTGTGGCTGCAACGCACCTTTGCGCCAGACAACCGGATTCATCATCGGTCGTGATCTTCGCTACGGCGCTCGAAGCGTTCAGGTATCCGGCGCAACATTTCTTGACCGGGAGGGCGTTGTCCGCCCGATAACGATGAGCCTGTTCAGCATTGCTCTCGAACGTGTGCTGCTCGTTGCCGTTGAACAGCACTGCGATCAATCAGGAATTGTGTGGTCGCCAGAAATAGCGCCGTTCCATGTTCATCTGGTGCGTCTCGGCAAACAGGATGCCACCCGTCAGGCCGCCGATGCTCTGTACGATGAACTCACCGCAGCCGGGATCGCCGTCCTCTACGATGATCGCGACGAGACTGCCGGGGTCAAATTCAACGATGCCGATCTCATCGGGGCGCCGTTGCGTCTTGTGATCGGCGACCGCTTTCTCAGCGACGGTCTGGTAGAAGTCAAACAGCGCGCAAGCGGCGTTATCGCGAAGACGCCGCAGTCCGAAATTGTGGCAGTGGTTCGGGCGCTGACTATGCCGGTCTGACTGGCGAGGACGTTCGTCGCATCAGGTAGATGCGTGGCGTCATACCGCCTGTGCGCACTTTCACGATCTCAACCGGTGTCCAGACATCGGTGCAGCTGGCGAATACCCGCTCGATCAGGCGCACTTCGTGGGTGAGCAGACACATCCGGGCATTGGGGGCCGCCACCCGCGCCGCTTCCGCGATCAGGCGGGGATAAAGCGCTTCATTATCGCGGTGCGATCCGATCAACTGACCGAACGGCAGATCGGCGCATATCACATCGACACTTCTGGTTTCGAGCGGCAGCGATGTCGCGTCCCATGGTTCGAGCCGGACCACAGGTGCAAATCCAGCCGCTTCCAGATTGCGTCGGGCGCACTGGAGCGCCCGCTGATCCGGATCACAGCCAATTGCCAGTCGTGCTGGCGCGAGGAACAACCGTTCGATCAACAACGTTCCAGAGCCGCAGGCGAGGTTCAGCACACGGTCAGAGGCGGAGGGACGGGTCAGTCGCATCATCACCGACGCGAGGGTGGCGTTGAGCGCGCCGGGCCAGTTACACACGCGCCAGGCGCGGGTTGCCAGCGGGCGTGGCGACAATCGCACCAGTACTTCCCAGCCGCCGTTCGACTCTGCACGGCGCAGGCGAATGAGGAGATCGCCCTCATCGTCTGCCAGCGCCAGACCGGTATGGGCTGCGAGCGTTTCCTTGAGGCGGGTCATGACAGAAGAGTCGGATCCCGCAGCACTCAGGCGCAGGGTGCGATAGTACTCTGGTTTCGTGAGCGACCGCACCAGCTTCAGCGTCGTTAGCAGGCGCGTGAGATGCTGATGTCCCAGCAGTGCGCGGGGGCGCGGCACATCATAGGTCACAATCAGGTACGCCGCGACAACCGAGCGCAGCCGGAGGAGCGCGCGCAGATCGCCAGCGAACCGGACCCGTATTCTGCCGGGATACAGCGCAACCGGTGAGCACGCACGTCCGCAGCACGCGCGGATTTCTTCGAGCGCATATGGTTCCAGCCCTTCGAGCACATCGAATTCGACCTCAAACATAACAACACCGATCTGGCAACGATGAAGCGAAAAAGCATAGCAATACTCTTTACGACTCGTCAGTCCGTCTGGTGAGGAAATTCAGGAAGACTTCAATCTCTTCACGGAACATTGCGTGCACTGGACGCAGTTCGCGCACCAGAGGTTCTAAACGTGCCCAGTCAATGGTGAAGGCATAACTGTGGCGGAAGTAGTGGCGGAAGGCCAGATAGGCAGTCAGGCATGTTTCAAGTGAAGATGACAGCAGCGCTGGGCGAGTCGTTGTCGGTCGTGCTACCTGTGCTAACAATTCCCGGCGCCACCGGTTTCTCTGAGGCGCCTGGCCATCGATGAGCCGTGCGACAGCCAGGAAGATACTTTCAATTCCGTTATAGTACGAATGGAGCACGGTAGCAAGCGCGGCTAACTCTACTACGTCGGGTGATTGCTGTTCCACTCGATCAATCAGGCTTGTATAGGTTGTCAGGAGGAGATCAAGCTGTGCCAGCTCGACCTTAATCGCTTGAGTCAGGGCTTCAGCCAAGGTACACCAGTGTTTCGCTGCGCAATAAGGCTTCTACAAAAGGTCCGGGCAGATCGAGATCCACAAGATCAACCGGATGATCAAGATCAGAAAGCAGCTGTCCGAGTAATTGAAAGAAGGCGTGTGGAGGACAGCCACGCACAGCTAAATCGATATCTGATCCCGCGTGCCTGTCCCCGGTTGCCGTCGAGCCAAACAGGTAGATTTCGCGACAACCTCCAGCCTTAAGAATTGCGACTGCCCGTGCAAGATCGTGTGCTACATCAGGCGGATAGGCTTGTTGGATGTCACAGATCGGCTTTGTCATGCCTGCCTCCTCCTTTCCCGCTTCAAATCTCCATCCCCCTTATCGAGCACATGAATGAGGTGCAGAAGAGTCCACGTCCCGCCTGCCAGGATTATTGCAATGTTTTGATCACGTGTCAACTCTTCTGGCAACGAATAAAAAAGCACAGGTGTGCACTTCATTGTACACACCTGTGCTCTCTGATGGATGTGGTAGCGGCGGGTGGATTCGAACCACCGACCTTCGGGTTATGAGCCCGACGAGCTGCCACTGCTCCACGCCGCGGTGCTGCGGCGCACGGACCTACTCTCCCGGCGGGCGTCCCGCCAGTACCATCGGCGCTGCCGCGTTTCACGACCCGGTTCGGGATGGCGCGGGGTGGGTCCGCGGCGCGTCACGCACGCCACTGGTGCAGGGGGGCGGATCAGCACACCTTTCCTTCGGGTGCAGCGCCGTCACGTCCGGCGTCCCAGCAGGGAAGCCCTCGTCCATGCGCACGCCTCGCCTCTACCCCTCACGGGGCCTCCAGCTGGCGCCGCCTTCCCGGTCGTCTGCCGGGGGACTTACCGGCCTGCTGCCGTGAGTGGCGTCATCTTGGGGGGCATTTCCCACTTAGATGCTTTCAGCGGTTCTTGCCTCCGGACATGGCTACGGAGCCTGCGGGCCGCCCCACAACTCCTCCACCAGCGGTCCGTCCACTCCGGTCCTCTCGTACTAAGAGCAGCTCCCCGCACGCCACTATGCGCCCGTAGCGGATAGAGACCGAACTGTCTCACGACGTTCTGAACCCAGCTCGCGTGCCGCTTTAATGGGCGAACAGCCCAACCCTTGGGACCGACTCCAGCCCCAGGATGCGACGAGCCGACATCGAGGTGCCAAACCGTGCCGTCGATGTGAACTCTTGGGCACGATCAGCCTGTTATCCCCGGGGTAGCTTTTATCCGTTATGCTACGGCCCTTCCACGCGGTACCGTAGGATCACTAAGGCCGACTTTCGTCTCTGCGCGGCATGTCCGCCTTGCAGTCAAGCGCCCTTCTGCCTTTGCACTCCACGGCGGATTGCCATCCCGCCTGAGGGCGCCATTGCGCGCCTCCGTTACCTTTTAGGAGGCGTCCGCCCCAGACAAACTACCCGCCAGCCACGGTCCCCGTGCTCCACGGGTGAGGGCGCACGCCGCGCCAGAGTGGTATTTCACCGGCGCCTCCCGCGCCCCCGCAAGGGCGCGTTCTCCGGCTCCCACCTATCCTACGCAAGCGCGGAGCGCGCACAATGGCAAGCTGTAGTAAAGCTCCACGGGGTCTTTTTGTCCTGCTACGGGTTGGCCGCGTCCTAACGGCCAGCGCAGTTTCACCGAGCCCCTGGTCGAGACACTGCCCAGATCGTGATGCCTTTCGTGCGGGTCGGAACTTACCCGACAAGGAATTTCGCTACCTTAGGACTGTTATAGTTACAGCCGCCGTTCACCGGGGCTTCGGTTCAGACCGTGCAGCCCTCCCCTTAACCTTCCGGCACTGGGCAGGCATCAGCCCGTATACGTCGCCTTTCGGCTTCAGCACGGACCTGTGGTTCTGGTAACCAGTCGCCTGGGCCGCTTTGCTGCGACTCGGCGGGGCTCCCTCCGGACGGAGTTCACCCCCCGAGCACCCCTTCTTCCGAAGGTACGGGGTCAATTTGCCGAGTTCCTTAACCAGGGATCACTCGTCCACCTGAGCTTCCTCAGCCAGCCTACCTGTGTCGGTTTGCGGTACGGGCAGGAATGGTCCTCCGTAGCAGGCCTTTCTCGGCTGTTCGGGTTCAGCGCGCTTGCGGTGCGCCGGATGGCGCCCGCTCGCACTCGCCTCTCGGTCAGCGACGGCGCGGACTTGCCTCCGCCGTCTCCCTACCGGCTTGGACGGTCCTCGTCTGACCGCCGCGCCTACCCCTCAGCGTCCCGCATCCGTCAAACGGCCCATTCCTGGTACAGGACTGTCTACCTGTTGTCCATCGGGTGCTGCTTGCGCATCCCCTTAGGCCCGACTAACCCGCCGCGGATCACCCTTGCGGCGGAACCCTCAGGCTTCCGGTGGCGGGGGTTCGCACCCCGCTTCTCTGTTACTCGTTCCGGCATTCGCACTCGTCGACGCTCCACGGCTGGCTTCCGCCGCCGCTTCGCCGCGTCCACGACGCTCCCCTACCACCCTGACGGTCCTGAGCTTCGGTACGACCCTTTGCCCCGCTGGATTGTCGGCGCAGCGGCACTCGACCAGTGAGCTGTTACGCACTCTTTCAAGGATGGCTGCTTCTAAGCCAACCTCCTGGTTGTCTGCGCACCGCCACATCCTTTCCCACTCAGGGTCGATTTCGGGACCTTAGCTGCAGGTCTGGGTTGTTTCCCTCTCGACGTACAACGTTTGCGCCGCACGTCTCACTCTGCGGGCGACCGCGCGGCATTCGCAGTTTGGCGTCGTTTGGCAGGCGGTGAAGCCCCCGCACCACACCAGCGCTCTACCTCCGCGCGCCCCTGCCGCAGGCTGCACCTCAATGCATTTCGGGGAGAACCAGCTATCTCCGCTTTCGATTGGCATTTCACCCCTACCCACAGGTCATCCGAGCGGTTTGCAATCCACACCGGTGCGGGCCTCCACGCGCCGTTACGCGCGCTTCACCCTGCCCATGGGTAGCTCAAGCGGTTTCGGGTCTGCCCCCTGCGACCGTGCGCCCTGTTCAGACTCGCGTTCGCTCTGGCTCCGGCTGTGACTGCCTTAACCGGGCCACAGAGGGCAACTCGCCGGATCATACTCCAAAAGGCACGCCGTCACCTCCCGAAGGAGGCTCCGACTGCGTGTAAGCACACGGTTTCAGGTTCTCTTTCACTCCCCTCGCCGGGGTGCTTTTCACCGTTCCCTCACGGTACTGGTCCACTATCGGTCGCTGCGCGTAGTTAGCCTTGGAGCGTGGTCGCCCCCGCTTCACGCCGGGTTGCTCGTGTCCGGCGCTACTCAGGCAAGAGACTCACGCGCGGACGCGCCGTCGACTACGCGGCTGTCACGCTCTCCGGCGCCGCTTTCCAGTCGGCTTCGTCTGACGCATCACGCGCGTGGAGGGGGAAGGCAGCCCCCTCGGGTCTCTCCCTGCAACCCCACGACCGCAACGGCTGCCTCCTTGCCACGGTCGTGGTTTAGGCTGCCCCCGGTTCGCTCGCCACTACTACGGGGATGCTTTCTCTTCCTCGGGGTACTGAGATGTTTCAGTTCCCCCGGTGCCCTCCGCCATTGGCGGTGTCCGTCGGAACGGACGGGTTGCCCCATTCGGAGATCGTGGGATCACAGCCTGCACGCGGCTCCCCCACGCATATCGCCGCCTTGCCGCGTCCTTCATCGGCGCGCAGCGCCGAGGCATCCTCCGTGTGCTCCTTCTGTCTTCCCTGCTGGAACGCTCGACGTGCCCGGCGTTCTGCATCCGTTATGATAAAGGTGTCCTGATCTGCACTTGTCAAGGTGCACCGCCGACCGACGGGTCGGGGGGGCGCCTTCACCCCTGAACCGTGACATCCGCGCCGTGGCGGGCGCGTGCTGCGGTCTCAGCCGCTGTGTCCCTAGAAAGGAGGTGATCCAGCCGCACCTTCCGGTACGGCTACCTTGTTACGACTTCGTCCCAGTCGCTGCCCCTGCCCTCGGCCGCTGCCTCCGGAAACCGGTTAGCTGGCGGACTTCAGGCATTGACAACTCCCATGACGTGACGGGCGGTGTGTACAAGGCCCGGGTACGTATTCACCGCGCCATGGCTGATACGCGGTTACTAGCAACTCCGCCTTCACGGGGGCGAGTTGCAGCCCCCGATCTGCACTGGGGCGCCGTTTGGCGATTAGCATCCGCTTGCGCGGGAGCGACGCATTGTCGGCGCCATTGTAGCGTGTGTGTCGCCCCAGACGTAAGGGCCATGCGGACTTGACGTCATCCCCGCCTTCCTCCCCGAAGGGCAGTCCGGTTAGACACGGGTAACTAACCGCAGGGGTTGCGCTCGTTGCGGGACTTAACCCAACATCTCACGACACGAGCTGACGACAGCCATGCAGCACCTGTGACGGACCCTCGCAGGCGACGACGTTTCCGCCGTCTGCACCGTCATGTCCAGTCTGGGTAAGGTTCTTCGGGTTGCGTCGAATTAAACCACACGCTCCGCTGCTTGTGCGGGCCCCCGTCAATTCCTTTGAGTTTTAAGCTTGCGCTCGTAGTTCCCAGGCGGACCACTTATCGCGTGAGCTAGGGCGCGCCGCGACATTAGTAGTCGCCACACGCCGAGTGGTCATCGTTTACGGCGTGGACTACCCGGGTATCTAATCCGGTTTGCTCCCCACGCTGTCGCGCCTCAGCGTCAGCCTGCGGCCAGCCCCCTGGCTTCCCCCTTGGTCTTCCTGCCGATCTCTACGCATTTCACCGCTACACCGGCAATTCGAGGGGCCTCTCCGCAGCTCGAGCGACCCAGTTTGCCATGGCCTCCCCCGGTTGAGCCGGGGGCTTTCACACGACACTTAGGTTGCCGCCTGCGCGCGCTTTACGCCCAGTGACTCCGGACAACGCTCGCCCCCTCTGTCTTACCGCGGCTGCTGGCACAGAGTTAGCCGGGGCTGATTCCGGGGGTACCGTCAGGGTCGTCCCCCCGAAAAGCGGTTTACAACCCGAAGGCCGTCATCCCGCACGCGGCGTTGCTCGGTCAGGCTTGCGCCCATTGCCGAAAATTCCTTGCTGCTGCCTCCCGTAGGAGTCTGGGCCGTGTCTCAGTCCCAGTCTGGCTGGTCATCCTCCCAGACCAGCTACCCGTCATCGGCTTGGTAGGCCCTTACCCCACCAACGACCTGATGGGCCGCAGGCCCCTCCCCCGGCGCGCACTGCGCTTTCCCCCGAAGGACGTATGCGGGATTAGCGCAACTTTCGTCGCGTTATCCCCCACCGGGGGGCGGGTTCCCACGTGTTACTCAGCCGTGCGCCACTCACCCGCCGAAGCGGGTGCGTGCGACTTGCATGCATTAGGCACGCCGCCAGCGTTCGTCCTGAGCCAGGATCAAACTCTTCATTGGATGGGCGGAGCGGGGTGCGCTCCGCCGGAGCGCCCGACACGGATGGATGTCACGGTTCAGTTGTGAAGGTGCCGACGGCTGGCGCGCGGCGATAAAAAACCAGGCGGTCTGCCTTGCGGTTCGACCGGCCTGGCGACAGCGGGTTGTCTTCCCCTGTCGCGTCCTCGTTTGGCGCTAGCCGCTCACGTCGTGCGTCTCTCCTTTGGATGAGACGTGCCGTTTCCGTACAGAAGAGTATACTACACAGCCTTGAACTTGTCAAGCCCGGTTTTTTCTCTTCTGTTTTCCTTGAGCATCGCCACAATGTGGCGTTTCTCATGGCAGGCGATACTATAGCACGACATTAAGAGTGTGTCAAGTCGCTTTTCCCTCGCAACTCCGCTCTACGCCCGCATCCGTTCGCGCCGGATATCGGCTATAATGCATCAAGTCACCCGCAATTCCGCCAGCGGGTCCCGATCAGGAAGCCAGTCATTAACGTAGCATACACATACAGAGGACGCAGAACGCACGATGATTGAAACTCTCTCGCATACGCTCCGTAATGGCATGCTGGTTTTGCTGCGCGAAGTACACAATGCTCCCCTCGCAACAAACTGGATCTGGTATCGTGTCGGTGCACGCTACGAGTCGCCGGGAATAACCGGCATCTCGCATTGGGTCGAGCATATGCTGTTCAAGGGCACGCCGCAGATTCCCGGACACGATCTCGATCGCCTGATCGCACGGAATGGCGGGACGTTCAATGGTTTCACCGCGCATGACTTTACTGCATATTTCGAGACGCTCCCTGCCGATCGGATCGATCTTGCGCTGCGTATCGAGTCGGACCGGATGGTGAATGCGCTCTTCGAGGAGGAAGAGGTTGAGCATGAACGCACGGTGATCCTGGCAGAACGTGAGGGGCACGAGAATGATCCAGAGTGGTGGCTTAACGAAGCAGTCATGACAACCGCTTTTCAGGTCCATCCATACCGCCACGAGGTGATCGGTTCGCGGGATGACCTGCTGGCATTGAAACGCGACCATCTCGTAGCGCATTATCAGACGTTTTATCGCCCCAACAATGCGGTACTGGTGCTGGTGGGCGATTTCGATGCGCATCAATTGATGAGCCGTATCGAGCACTACTTTGGTGATCTTCCGGCTGGACCGCCTCTGCCGCCGACCCACTGGAGTGAACCGGAGCAGCAGGAAGAACGTCGTGTTGTGGTGCGCCGACCGGGACCGGCGCAGTATGTGCAGATTGTGTATCACGCCGCCGATTGTCGCAGCCCTGATTTTGCGCCGCTGCTGGTGCTCGATGCGATCCTCTCTGGCGCAAAATCGCCAGCATTTAGCGGCGGTGCGCAAACGAATCGGAGCGCCCGTCTGTACCGCGCACTGGTGGAGACTCGCCTTGCCGCGTATGCCTCCAGCACGTTTCGCCCTACCCGCGATCCGCATCTGTTCGAGTTTCACGCAATGGTGCAGGAAGGGCATACAGCCGAAGAGGTCGAGCAGGCGCTGCTGGCTGAGGTGGCTGCACTCCAGGAGAATGGACCCCGTCCTGACGAGATGGCGAAAGTTATTAAACAGATGCGAGCACAGATCGCGTATGCGCGAGAGAGTGTGACCAACCAGGCATTGATGATCGGAATGTGGGAAGTGCTTGACCGCTATGATCGCGCCGATGCGCTGCTCGATGAGATCGCGGCCGTTCGGGTCGAAGATGTCCGACGTGTTGCGCAAACGTATCTGACAGAACGGCGGCGAACGGTCGGACACTTTCTTCCTCTGGGGATATGAATGAACGCTTGTGGTGATCCTATGAATCCGTTTCCTTCCAACCGCGCCGGTACGATTGCCACCGCACTGCGCTATGAACTGCCCAATGGCATGGTGGCGCTGGTACAGCGTAACGCAACAGCGCCAACGGTCAGCGTGTATGGCGAGGTGCGCGTCGGAGCTGCCAATGAGCCGCCTGAAAAGAATGGCTTATCTGCGTTCACCGGTGCAGCGCTTATCCGTGGCGCGGGTCATCGCACGTTTCAGGAGATTGTTGCAAGAACCGAGGCGGTGGGGGCCAGTGTCAATGCCGGCGGAGGAATGCATTCCACCGGCTTTGCCGGTCGGTCGCTGAACGAAGATGTCGCCTTGATCCTCGAAATCTTGAGTGATATGGTTCGCGCACCGATGTTTCCCGATGAGGAGATCGAGCGGTTGCGCGGTCAATTCTTAATGGCGCTGCGTGAAGATGAGCAGGATACGTCCGTCCGCGCTTCACGTGCGTTGCGGTCGATCATGTTCCCGCCAACGCATCCTTATAGCCGTCTCAGTCGCGGTACAATCGAGACGATCTCAACCCTCACCCGCGAGGATCTGCTCCAATTTCACACGCTGTACCACCCGGCAGCAACGACTATCGCCGTGGTCGGCGATATTGACCCCGCAGCGGTAATGGCGCTGATCGAGCGATTCTTTGGTGACTGGCAGGCGCCTGGCGCACCACCACGGGTGACGCTGCCTGATCCGCTTCCCCTGCCGGATCAACGGCGGGTTCATATTGCACTTGATGGCAAAAGCCAGACTGATGTCATCTGGGCAGTGCATGGGCTTGATCGCAGATCGCCGGATTATTACGCCGCCAGTGTGGCAAATATGATCCTTGGACAACTCGGTATTGGCGGACGCCTCGGCGAACGGGTGCGTGAAGAGCAGGGACTTGCATACTACTGCGGGAGCAGCCTCGACGCGGATCTCGGCGCGGGTCCGTGGACAGCGATGGCAGGCGTAAACCCTGCGCATGTCGAGCGTGCAATTGATGCAATCGTGCGCGAGATCAAACAGTTTGCCGCAGAAGGACCAACCGAACAGGAACTCGCCGATGCCCGTGATTTTATGACTGGCAGACTGGCAATTGGGCTGGAAACCAACGACAGTATTGCAAGCACCCTGCTTGGCATCGAACGCTATCAGCTTGGACTCGACTACATTGAACGCTACCCGGCTATCATTTCCAGCATTGATCGGGATCAGGTCGTTGAGGTTGCACGCCGGTACCTCGCTACCGATGACTACGCAATTGTCACGGCAGGACCGCCAGCGTCGTCGTCGGTGTCATGACGCAATCTGGCGGAACTGAGCAGGATTCATGTCCATCGTACTGTGACTTCTCTTCATCGTTTCGTTCGACTGATAATGCACCGTGAAGGTGTGCACAAGGAGACACCGTTTGTCTGGGAAAGAATTTACGGTGGCTGGCGCTTACCGGTACGATCACCGGTCACCGGTGCGCTGGGTATGGTCGCATGTGATGCGCTACCCCTGGCTGCCGATAGCCTTTATTGTCACCGTGATCGGTATGGCGACGTTGCAGAGCTGGAGCGCGGTCCTGGTCGGCGCAGCATTCGACGCGGTGGTTGGCGGCGTGACGCTGGAGCAACTGACAACTCTGGCGTTGGTTATTCTGGGAGTTCGCGTTGCGTTCGGATTGATCGATCTCGCCAACAGTTTTGTGGTGCAACTGCTGGCGCAACTGACGGAGCGGAATACACGCGAGGAGTTGTACGTCAGTTTGCTGGGGAAGAGTCTGACCTTCCATAACCGCCAGCGCACTGGCGACATCATGGCGCGAGCGACGAACGATGTGCAGCAGATCAATGCGATGATCAATCCGGGAATAAGCCTGATCATTGAGTCACTGGTCAGCCTGTCGGTTCCGCTGATTGCGATCACAACCATCCATCCACAGTTATTGCTCATGCCAGCAGTGTTTCTGGTCAGTTTTGTGTGGGCGCTGCGACATTACAACAATCAACTCAAACCGGTCGCAGGGGCGCTGCGACAACAGTTCGGCGTACTGAACGCCGGGCTGGCAGAGACGGTGAGCGGCATTGAGGTCGTGAAAGGGTATGCCCAGGAACCGGCAGAGGAGCGAAAATTCACGACGAATGCGCGCTCCTACCGCGACCTGTTTGTGCGTGAAGGCGGCGTTCAGGCGCGGTACCTTCCGGTGTTGCTCTACGGTCTGATGCTCGGTCTTGCTCTTGGGCATGCGCTGTTGCTGTGGCGCGCCGGTGACATTTCCATCGGACAGATCATCGGCTATATGGGGCTGCTGGAAGTGCTACGCTTCCCGACGTTCATTTCGCTTTTTACATTCTCGCTGGTGCAACTGGGGATCGCAGGCGCTGAACGGATGCTTGCCACCATCACGGCAACCACCGAACTCGATGAGAATGCTGGCGGGTATAGCGCTCCCATTCAAGGTGAGATTCGCTTCGAGCAGGTCAGTTTCGGGTATCAAACGGCTTCCACGCCTGGGTCGCACAACATGCGCGCCGCTGCCAGTTCTCCCCGTCCTTCCGCGCTGGTGCTGCGCAACATCACGTTTACGGCGCGCCCCGGCGAAACAATTGCGATTGTCGGGCAGACGGGTGCAGGGAAAACCACCCTGACCAGGCTGGTCAACCGGATCTACGATGCCACCGAAGGACGTATCCTGATCGATGGCGTCGATGTCCGCGACTGGAATCTTGACGCGCTGCGTTCTCAAATTTCGACGATTGAGCAGGACATCTTCCTGTTTTCACGCACCATTGCCGAGAATATCGCGTTTGGCGCGGCAGGCAACGCAACCCGCGAGGAGATCGAATGGGCGGCGCGTCAGGCGCAGGCGCACGATTTTATTATGTCGTTCCCGGATGGGTATGAAACCGTGATCGGTGAGCGTGGCATGACCCTTTCCGGCGGTCAACGTCAGCGGATCGCCATTGCGCGTGCGTTCCTCACCAATCCCCGCATCCTGATCCTCGATGATTCGACCAGTGCTATCGACAGTGCGACCGAGGATCAGATCCAGCGCGCCATGCGACGTGTGCTGACCGGACGGACGACGCTGCTGATCACGCATCGTCTTTCGCAAATCCGTTGGGCAGACCGCATTCTGGTACTGAAAAATGGCGAACTGGTCGCCCAGGGGACCCACGATGAACTGCTGGAGACGAGTGAAGCGTACCGTCGCATTTTTCTGCGCTACGACGCTGGCCATACCGTTCCCGTCGCGCGCCGCGACAGGCTTCGGGAGGAGATATGACACTGGATCAACGACACATTCCGCTGGAGGGTGCGCACAATGTGCGCGATGTCGGCGGCTATATGACCGTGGACGGACGCATCACGCGCTGGCGGCGATTGTTGCGCGCCGATAGTCTGCATCATCTGACGATTGAGGATCAGCAGCGGTTGCGCGCCTATGGTGTGCGCACGATTATCGACCTGCGATTGCCCTTCGAGGTGGCGCACAATCCGAATGTATTCGCCAACGCGCACGATGTTCGCTATACCAATCTTCCGCTGATCACCGAACGTAGTGAGACCAGCATCGAATCGCGTGCGAGTTCAGTCAGCGAGTTGTACCGCTTGATGCTGGATGAGTGCCAGGAACCGATCCGTCAGATACTGGCAACCATTGCAGAGGCGGATGCACCGGTGCTGGTTCATTGCTTCGTCGGCAAAGATCGCACCGGACTGATCACCGCGCTGGCGTTGAGAGCGACCGGCGTGCCGGTGGAGACGATTGCCGATGATTATGCCCTGAGCGAGGCGCTCACCATTGCGCTGCTGGCTGAAATCCGCGCAATGTTGATCCGTCTGGGGTACGATGTGACACGTTTTGATCGCCTCTCGCCAGCGCCACGTGAGGCAATGATCGAAACGATGGCGTACCTGGACGAGCGCTATGGCGGCATCGAGGCGTATCTCACGTCGATTGGGTTGACGGATGCGCAACGCGCCGGGTTGCGCCGACTGCTGCTGGAATGATGGCGACATACCGGGCAGTGTCGGGCAGGTGCGCGATCCTGCCCTGACTTGTTTTCGGGGCGGGCAGGATGGCAGAACGTCGCCGGCTCATTCTGGCGGCGTCAGCGCCATTGGCAAGCGGACAGATGTAACTGTCGCCGATGGATGCCAGCACTGACCCGGCGCCTGGTTCTCAGTTCTTCATACTCAGTTTCTGGAGAAATCGATGGGTTTCATCATGGACGGCCTGGCGGCCGAGGCGTATGATCGCACCTACAGTGATCGCGACCTGATCCGACGCATCTGGCGCTACTTTCGACCTCACAGTGGACGAGTCGCACTGGTGGCGATCATGGTCGTCCTGGGTTCGGTGGTTGCAACCATCATTCCGATCACCATCTCGCGCAGTATCGAACTGCTGGCAGGCGACCCCGCCACGCAAATGCTGATCGGGCTTGCCGCAGTGGTGGCGCTGATGGGGGCGCTGGGATGGTTCTTCAACTTTGTGCGGCTCACCTTCTCCGCACGCGCGGTCGGCGATGTTGTGCTGGCGCTGCGTGAAGATGCGTTCCGCGCCGTGCTGCAACGTGACATGTCGTTCTACAATCAGTATGCCTCAGGGCGCATCGTCAGCCGGGTTACGTCGGACACCCAGGACTTTGCGACGGTGGTCACGCTGACGATTGACCTGCTCAGTCAACTGTTGCTGGTCGTCATCATTGCCGTGGTGATGTTGACGATCAACTGGCAACTGGCGTTGATCACGCTGGCAGCCGGTCCGATCGTGATTGCCGCAGCATTGACCTTCCGCCGCGTTGCGCGTCTGACGACGCGCCAGGCACAGCGGGCGCTGGCGAATGTGAATGCCTCGATCCAGGAGACGGTCAGCGGAATTGCCGTTGCCAAGAGTTTTCGTCAGGAAGCGGCTATCTATCAGCAGTTTCGGCAGACGAATGAACTGGCATTCCGGGTTCGCCTGCGCCAGGGATTGGTCTTCAGCAGTATCTTTCCGCTCTTGAACCTGCTCTCAGGCATCGCAATTGCGACTATTGTGTACTTTGGCGGGCGGTTAGCAATCGGCGGAGTGGTATCGGTTGGCGAATGGTATCTTTTCGTCCAGAGTCTGGCGATCTTTTTCTTCCCGTTGACCAGCATTGCTTCCTTTTGGAGCCAGTTTCAGCAGGGACTGTCGGCGAGCGAGCGGGTCTTTGCGCTGATCGATGCCGAGCCGAAAGTGGTGCAGACCGGGAAGGAACCGGTGACGCATCTTGCAGGGCGGATCGAGTTTCGTGATGTGTGGTTCACCTACGAAGCCGGACAGGATCGGATCACGGTTTCGCCAGCATCACACCCGTCGACGCAGTGGGTGCTGGCGGGGTTTTCGCTGACCATTCCCGCCGGACAGAAACTGGCAATCGTGGGGCACACCGGCGCTGGCAAATCGAGCCTGATCAAACTGATCACCCGCTTTTACGAATTTCAGGCGGGACAGTTGCTCATCGACGGACAGGACATTCGCACGCTGGACCTGGCGCAGTACCGTCGCCAGATCGGTCTGGTGCCGCAGTCGCCGTTTCTGTTCTCCGGCACGGTGGCCGAGAACATTCGCTATGGACGACCGGATGCGACGATCGAGGATGTGCGGGCGGTTGCGTACCAGATCGGCGGCGGCGAATGGGTTGCAGACCTGCCGGACGGACTGGAAACGGATGTGGGCGAGCGCGGTGCGCGTCTGTCACTCGGTCAGCGGCAACTGGTGGCGCTGGCGCGTGTTCTCTTGCAGAACCCTTCGATATTTATCCTCGATGAAGCAACGGCAAGCATCGATCCATTCACCGAGACTCAGGTGCAGGAAGGGCTGGACATTGTGATGCAGGGGCGGACGAGTATCATCATCGCACATCGCCTTTCGACGGTGCGCACTGCCGACCGGATCATTGTGCTGAAACAGGGACGCATTATCGAGGAAGGAACCCATGACCAGTTGCTGAGCGCTGGCGGACACTATGCCGAACTGTACAACACCTACTTCCGCCATCAGTCGCTCGACTATAAGCCATGGGAAGAGACGGCGCCCGGTGCGTGACATCACGCTGGAGAAACAGAATGCCTGTGCCAGGCACAGACATCACCAGCAGGAAACTGCAACAACTCACACGACGCTTCAGCTCGCAGCTTCACCGACGTAACGACGATGGCGCCGGTTGCCGGGATCGGACGCGCCGGATGAAGCGCACAACGACGAAAGCGATCAGGATCAGCGCAATCGCCGCAAGAAGCGGCGCCACAATTGCCAGTAACGACACCAGCAGCGATGTCACATCCTCAACGGCGCTCACAATTGGGTTGGCAACGCCGCCGGTGGTTGCGGTCGCCACCGGGCGCGCGGCGCTGCGTCCCAGATGGGTCGCACCGGCGGCTAGAATGCCACACACTGCTGCCAGCACCGGATCGACGGCGCCGGTCGAACTGTTTGCCGCCAGAAAGACAATCGCACCGGCAGCCGGGCTGATGACCAGACCAGCCAGATGGAGCGCATGATCCACTGTCGGAATCTTATCGCCGATCAGGTCGAGCAGTGCGAGAACCGCAACGACCAGCAGGAAGACCGGGTGCGCCACAACATCGTAGGGGTCGTTGAGACGGATCAGATCGGTGTAGCGCGCCAGCAATCCGACAGTCAACAGGGGAATGTACGCATTGAGACCCGCAGCAGTGGAAAGACCAAACGCCGACAGGATGCTGAGCAAACCATTCATTGTTCTTCCTGCTGAGCAGGCGGGCAGACAGGCAGTTCAACGCCACACGCAGCGACCAGTGCCGCCACGCCGCGATTTCAGCAGTATTATGATACCATAGAGCATCACCGAGTGCATGCAGAAATGACATCATCGAAGGAGTAGTGATATGAGGAGATCGAACGAAACGGGGTGGTTTGATGTTGCCCCCGGCATTCGCCGCCGAACCATCGCCGTAACGGAACGTATGCAGCAGATTGCGGTCGAACTGGATCAGGGCGCGCGTCTGCCAGAGCATCGTCATCCCCACGAGCAGATCACCTATCTCATCTCCGGCAGACTCCGCTTCGTTATCGACGGTGTAGAACGGGAGGTTGCGCCTGGTGAAACCGTTGCATTACCAGGGAATACGCCGCACGCGGTCGAAGCAATTGAAGCATCGCAGGCAATCGACACATTTAGCCCGCCACGCGAGGATTTGCTGGCGCAGGATGCAGGCGGGTAAGCATGGCGAATTAACAGGCGGGAAGGTTGCCGGTGCACAAACCCCTACCCGGCGTCCGCGAGGGAACGCTGCTCATTGGCATCCTCACGGTTCAGCCAGCGAATAAACACCACAGTCAGCACTGCAAAGTAGACCAGGCTGCCGGGCACCCACATGATCAGACCCGCCAGTTGCTGGTCATCACCCAGCGAGACACCCCAGAGTCGCGGGCGCAGGGCATAGTATGGATAGAGCGGCGCCTCGGCAAATGCAATCAGCGCGCCAATAATCGTGGTTGGCAGCGACATGAAGAAGAGATACGCGGTTTGCAGCAACGGATGCGCAGACGGCAACTCGTCCATCGGACTGCAGATGGGCCACCACGAGAGCACGCCGACGACAAAAAACATCACGTGTTCAAGGATATGGAAGCGTTCATCCCGCAGTGCCAGATCGTAGTAGAACGGTACGTGCCAGAGCGCGAAAACCGCATTAAAAGCGAAGAAGACGAAGACCGGATTGGTAAGAAACGACCCGACGGGGTACGCGCCGGGGATGCGCATGAGCGGACGCAAAACCCAGCGCGGCAGACCCAGCAGCAGGAACGGGGGAGCGACCATCGCCAGCAGCAGGTGCTGCAGCATATGCATCGTCAGCAGATAACTTCCCAGCGAGTCGATGGGGGAAGCGAGCGCAATGAACAACACCACCCAACCGACGAAGAAGAGGCGCACCTGCGCTGGCGTAGGCGGTTCATTCCCCGGAAAGAAGCGACGCAGCGGACCGGTGACGCAGAGTGCGTACCCGCCCGCAATCAGCGCCAGGTTGACCATCAAACCCGGTTCGAAGTTCCACTCGTACATCCCGATCCCGCTTCACCCTGCAATGCCGACGTGATCCGAGAAAAGCACCATGAATGATAGCAGGAGCGTGGTTGCAAACGCAAGCGGCACAAGGAACACAAACTTGAAGATCCCTGCATCGCCCTTGAGGTGCATAAAGAACATCACCACAGCGGCGCCCTTGATTGTCGAAAGGATCAACAGCAGCGTTACTTCGAGCCACTTGGCGATCAGGTGCTGCTCATTCACGATAAACAACCCAACCTCCAGCGCCGTCACCACCGCCAGCACCCCGGCGACGATCCAGTAGAAGCGGTCGGAAGGGTGCGTATGTGCACCATGTTCTTCGCTATGACCTGCCACGATGCTCTCTCCTCTTCAGATCAGATAGACGAGCACAAAGATTGCCACCCACACCAGATCGACAAAGTGCCAGTAGAGACCGGCTATCTCGACATCCATCACATTCTCCGGCGAGTCGGGATAGGCGCGCACTTTGAAGAAGACCGATAGCAGCCAGATAACCCCAATCGCCACGTGCGTACCGTGAAAGCCGGTCAAGACGAAGAACGTCGTACCGAACAGACTGCTGCTCAGCGTCAATCCTTCGTGGTACAGGTGATTGAACTCATACGCCTGACCACCGATGAATGCCAGACCAAGCCCGACGGTTGCCAGCAACCATGTAGTGAAACTGCGGCGATCACCGCGCCGGCTTGCCGACAGCGCCAGCACCATCGTCAGGCTGGATGCCAGCAGAATACTCGCCAGCACCGTCGTCAACTCGATATCGAGAAACTCACGCGGATCCTGGAAATCGGGGCGCGCGCGATTGACCGGTGCAAACACGAAGTAGGTGGTGATCAGGGTTGCAAAGAACAGCGTCTCGGATCCGATGAACGCCCAAACCCCCAACTTCCGGTTATCCACGCCGAGTGATGTATGGTGCGCGACTGCCCCGTGTGTTCTGGTCGTCAATTCACTCATAAGCAGTTCCCTCACGCTTCTTCTCTAGTGCGCATGGTGCGGCGAGTCCACATGCGAGATGCGCACCCAACTGAGAATGCCGAACGCCATGATCAGCAAACCGACGATCATCGCTGACGCTGCGATGAGACCAAAGTCACTCAGATATATGATGCCGAAGCCCAGGATCATAATACCGACCGACACAATGAGCGGCGCATAGGTTGGCGAAGGCAGATGGATCGGTTCTATGGCGGGAGACGTTTCATGCTCAAATCCATCACGCCTCTCCGACTCACCGTGTGCGCTAGACGTCCCGTGCCCGCCGTTGATCTCGTGCAGATGGGGATACTTCTGATCCCACAGTGGACGACGACTGCGCACGCGCGGCGTTACGGCAAAGTTGTAGACCGGCGGCGGCGAACTGACCGCCCACTCCAGCGTCGCGCCATCCCACGGATCGGCAGGCGCAATGGGACCGCGCCGTATACTCGTTACCACATTCCAGAGGAACAGCAGGAAAGCGACCGCCAGTAGCAGTGAGCCGGTTGTGGAAATCAGGTTCCAGAGATTCCACCCCATGTCCGCTTCGTAGGTATAGATACGTCGCGGCATACCAGCATTGCCGCTCAGGTGCATGGGGAAGAAGGTCAGGTTGAAACTGATCAGCATAAGCCAGAACTGCCATTTGCCGAGTCGTTCGTCCAGCATCCGCCCGGTCATCTTCGGGAACCAGTAAAAGATTCCCGCGAAAATGCCCTGGATCGCACCGCCAAACAGCACATAGTGCATATGGGCGACAACGTAGTAGGAGTCGGTCTGCTGCACATTGATCGGTGGCGAAGCCAGGGTAACGCCACTGATACCGCCGATAATGAACATACTGATAAAGCCGATGGCATAGAGCATCGACGTGGTCAGGTTCAGCGAACCCTGCCACATCGTCGCCAGCCAGTTGAAGATCTTCACGCCGGTCGGGACTGCGATCAGAAAGCTGGCGGCGCCGAAGAACGCATTCGCCAGCGGACCGAGACCCACGGCGAACATATGGTGCGCCCAGACCAGAAAGCCGAGGAAGCCAATTGCCACCCCAGAGTATGCCACAAACGCATACCCGAAGATCGGCTTGCGTGAAAAGGTCGGCAACACTTCCGAAATGATGCCCATCGTTGGCAGGATGAGAATGTAGACTTCGGGGTGACCGAAGAACCAGAAGAGGTGCTGCCAGAGCACCGCATCACCACCCAGGTTCGGCAGGAAGAAGCGCGTACCGAAGTGCCGGTCGAACAGCAACTGGATGGTCGCCACCGTCAACACGGGGAAGGCGAAGATCAGAATGAACGCAACCACCAGCTGCATCCAGACGAACAGCGGCATCCGGTTGAGGGTCATACCGGGCGCGCGCATATTGAGGATGGTGACGATAAAGTTCAACGCACCCGCAATCGATGCCACGCCGGTCAGACCAATACCGACGATCCAGTAATCGACACCAGCAGTCGGTGCAAACTGTTTCTGCGTCAGGGGCGCATAGGCGAACCAGCCGACATTCGGCGCGCCCCCGACAAAGAAACTGACGTACAGCATCAAGCCGCCGAAGATGAACAGCCAGATACTGAGCGCGTTGAGACGCGGAAATGCCATATCGCGCGCGCCGATCATCAGCGGCACCATATAGTTGCCCAGCCCGACGTTCAGCGGCATCAGACCGAGGAAGATCATCGTTGTGCCGTGCATGGTGAACATCTGATTATAGACATCGGGCGTCAGGAACGTGTTATCCGGCACACCGAGTTGAATGCGCATGAGCAGCGCCTCGATCCCCCCGATCAGGAAAAAGACGAACGCGCTAACCAGATACATGATCCCAATGCGCTTATGATCGGTCGTACTGAGCCACCCCGCCCAACCGGGGCGCACATTGACGACGGGTATACTGACGGTTCCAGCGGTACGTTCGGCGATAGCCATAGATCGAAACCTCCGAATCTAGCGTTCTGGCGGCAGTGCGACCGACACCTTCATACTATCGAGATACGCTACCAGATCGGCGATCTCCTGATCGCTCAGATTGGCTTTGATCCACTGTGGTGTTAACGCGCGGCTCATCAAGTTGCCGGGTTTCAACTTTGGCGCCTCACGCAGCCAGCGCGCAAGGTTTTCCGGCGAGTAGGGAAGAATACCAGCAGCAATCGTCTGGCGACTGCCGTAGTAGGTCAGGTTCGGTCCTATCAAGCCACGTGCATTCGTACCCTCAACCGCATGACAGGCGATGCACTGTTTTCGCGCATCGAGGAAGATCGCCTGACCACGCGCCGCATCACCGGTCAGACCGTTGACCGTCAGTGTTCCGGCAGGAGCGGCGGGCGGCGACTTCTTCTGATCGATCCAGCGCGCGAATTCGGCTTCATCGACAGCAATGACGCGGAAACGCATCAAGGCGTGCGCCTCGCCGCAAAATTCGGCGCAGACGGCGCGATAAATACCAGGTTGGTCGGCGGTAAACGTCAGGAAATTCGTCTTGCCAGGGATCATGTACGTTTTCCCGGCAAGTTTCGGCACCCAGAAATTATGGATGACATCCTGCGACTCCAGCACCACTGTCACCGGGCGCCCAACCGGAATATACATATCGGAGGCTGTCACCAGCGGCTTGCCTTCAGCGCCGAGGTCGGGATACTGGAACTCGAACCACCACTGATGCCCGATGGCCTTGATCCGCAGCGCATCTTCAGGCATCACCGCATTCGCAGCCTGCGTGCGGAACGTCAACACCGCAATCACCAGCACAATGATGGCAGGGGCAATCGTCCACAGAATTTCGACCTGCGTGTTCCCATGAACCTGCGCCGGCATCGCCGTGCTGCCGGGGCGGCGACGGAAACGCCAGATGGCGTAGATGAGCAACCCCTCGACGACGACAAACACGCCGAGCGCCATCCACCAGATCGGGATGAGCAGTTCATAAATGCGACGTGCATTGTCGCCGTAGGGATCGTAGGTGTCGCCCGGACCGGCGCTGCACGCGGTGAGAACGACCAGGAGTGCGATCAGGATCGCGGCTCTCAATAATGTGCGAGGAAGTATCCGCATAGAAGGTTCCTCTCCAGGGGACTGCGCCCGGCATACAGGCGCTGAAACGATGGTATCGTCACGCTGCCCGACGCAATGCAATCTGATTGTTGTTTCGTGCCTGCCCGGATAATACGTGAAAAGTTGCACGATGTTTCGATGGCTATTATACCCGAAAGTTGGAGAGTGTCAATCCACTGTTATCATCCTTCTTTTGAAGAGGTATCGGGATGCAGAACCTCTCCCTTTGGAGAGGCGCATTGCGCAGCTCGAGTCATATGATTAATACCGCCAGATGTTGTCATGTCTTAACCTGTTGCGTGTCATCCTCATTTTGCATGACGCGCCTGGCTATGCTACAATCGAGCGTCACTTCCCCTCGTGGTTCAAACTGGATCGAAAGGAGTTGCACCGGAAGCCTGACAGGTCGGTATACTCTTTCCTTTGCGTCGTCCGACTGGAGCCGGCAATGCAGCCGGTGTTCAACAGGCGAAACAGAGTAGTTCTTCCTTAATCAGGTGTTCAAAGCAATGGTGCTATCCGCACGCTATCAAGGAGAGAGTCGATGCAAGAACTCAGCAGTTTCGAACAGGCAGCCGTATGGGCAGTGCTTGGCGTTGCGATTTTCGGCATCGCATACGCATTCGTGCTTCGTGCACAGATCCTGGCGCAGGATAAAGGCACTGCCCGCATGCAAGAGGTGTGGGGATTCATCAAAGACGGCGCCAATGCCTATCTGAGCCGTCAATTCCGCACGATTGCCATCCTGATCGGCGTTCTGACGTTTGTGCTTGCTGCCAGTGTGTTCATCATTCCGCCGACACGCGAAGCCGTCGAGCACTTCGGCAGTGAGGAGACAGCGACGCTATGGGTGGCGATTGGGCGCGCAGTCGCGTTCCTGATGGGGTCGTTGTTCTCGTATGCGGTCGGCTTCGTTGGGATGAATGTTGCGGTTGAAGGCAATGTTCGTGTTGCCGCTGCATCGCGCAAGGGGTACAACCCTGCGTTGCAGGTCGCCTACAAGTCCGGGTCGGTGACCGGGATGCTGACGGTGGGGCTTGGGTTGCTAGGCGGTACGTTGATCTTTATGGTCTACGGCATCGCTGCGCCGGACGCGCTGCTCGGCTTCGGCTTCGGCGGCTCGCTGATCGCGCTCTTCATGCGCGTCGGCGGCGGCATCTACACCAAGGCTGCCGATGTCGGCGCCGACCTGGTGGGGAAGGTGGAAGCCGGTATTCCTGAAGACGATCCGCGCAATGCAGCAGTGATCGCCGACCTGGTGGGCGACAATGTTGGTGACTGCGCCGGTATGGCTGCCGACGTGTTTGAGAGTTTCGAGGTGACGCTGGTGTCGGCGTTGATCCTCGGTCTGGTGCTGGGTGATGCAGTGGTCGGCACGCTGGGGGATGGGCAGTATGATCTGCGATTCATTGTTTTCCCACTGGTGCTGCGCGCCATTGGCGTGATCGCGTCGGTTGTCGGCAACTCGGTGGTCAGCACCGACGAGAAGCGCCGCAATGCGATGGCGGCGATGAATCGCGGGTTCTACGTCGCCGCTTTTCTCTGCCTTGTCGGGTTTGCAGCGTTTACCGCAGTCTATATGGTCGATCCGACAACCGGCGCTATTGACTGGCGTCCGTTCCTGGCGACCATTGCCGGTCTGGCGCTGGCTGTGGCGCTCGATAAACTGACGGAATACTTCACATCGACGCACTTCAACCCGGTGAAGGAAACGAGCAAGGCGTCGAAGACGGGCGCAGCCACCAATATTCTTGCCGGTCTGGCGCTCGGCATGGAATCGAGCGTCTGGGCGATCCTGGTGATCTGTGCGTCGATCCTGACGTCAATCGCTATCTTCGCCGGGTACTCGACCGATCCGGCAGTGACGCTCACCGCAGTGCTGTATGGCGTGTCGCTGACCGGTATCGGTATGCTGACGCTGACCGGGAACACGATTTCGATGGACTCGTTCGGTCCGATTTCGGACAATGCGAACGGTATCGGCGAGATGGCGGGGTTGGACAAGAATGCGCGCAATGTGATGGACGACCTGGACGCGGTCGGCAACACGACCAAGGCGGTCACCAAAGGCATCGCTATCGGCTCGGCAGTGATCGCGGCAGTGGCGCTGTACGGTTCGTACCTGGCGGACGTATCGAAGGTGCAGGAGCAGATCGGCGTTCCGCTGGCGGAGCAGTTGCGCACCATCGGCATCAATGTTGCGATGCCGACGGTTTTCATCGGGTTGCTGATCGGCGGTGCGGTGCCGTTTCTGTTCTCGTCGCTAACGATCCGCGCGGTGCAGCGCGCTGCGTCGCAGATCGTGAACGAGGTGCGTCGTCAGTTCAAGATCCCAGGCATTATGGAGGGCACGGTGACGCCTGACTATGCGCGGGCGGTGAGTATCTCCACCGTGGCTGCGCAGAAGGAATTGATCAGCCTGGGTCTGATCGCGGTGATGGTGCCGATCCTGGTCGGGTTCCTGCTCGGCGTCGAGGCGCTCGGCGGTTTCCTGGCGGGCATCATTCTCTCCGGTCAGTTGATGGCGGTGTTCCAGGCGAATGCTGGCGGTGCGTGGGATAATGCGAAGAAGTACATCGAAGAAGGGAACTTCGGCGGGAAGCACTCGGAGCCGCATAAAGCCGCTGTGGTCGGCGATACGGTCGGCGACCCGCTGAAGGATACGGCAGGACCCGCGCTGAACCCGATGATCAAGGTGATCAACCTGGTGGCGCTGATTATTGCGCCGATTGTTGTGACGATCCCCAGCGGCAGTCCGGGAGTCATTTTTGCGATGGTGATCTGCGCGGTTGCGCTGGCGTGGGCGATCTGGCAGAGCAAACGCGAAGCGCCGTCGATGACGGCTGAAACGACAGCGCCTGCGACAACTGCCAGGGGCGTGTAGTGTGCAACCGATACATCGGGGAGGGGCGATCCGACGGGATCGCCCCATTTTTTCCAGACAAAACGGATGAGTCGGAGACCCACCCGTCGGAAACAGGGTACGTTGTAGTTGTTCCGCACTACATCCGATTGCGACGCTGCTCCTGGAAGCAATCATCACACAGAACCGGTTTACGACCGCTTGGAACAAACGGCACCTTCGCCTCACGCCCGCAATTCGCGCAAATGGCGGTGTACATCTCGCGCGCGCCCGATGAACGCGTCCCGCCGCCTCGTTCGCTGTACCCGCTGCTTCGTTCGCTATACCCGCCGCTCCGTTCACCGTACCCACCGCCGCTGCGATTGCTGTACCCGCTACTGCCCGACGCTTTGCGCGCCTGCCGACAACTCGGGCAGCGCGATGGCTCGTTCGTGAATCCCTTCTGTGCGTAGAACTCCTGCTCACCTGCAGTAAATACGAACTGTGCGCCGCAGTCGCGACACGTCAATGTTTTGTCGGCGTAGCTCATCGCTCGCTTCGCTCCTTTGGGCTTGAACGTAAGCCCATTCCTTGGGACTGATTAACCGGGGTCTGGCAGACAATGGGCTATGGGATCTGACTGCAGAGGCAGGAATCCAGGGCGCCACGTGGAACCAAACCGTATATAGTGTATCACGAGCGTGAGGCGATTGCAAGAATAACGTTACAGCGTTACAGCGTCGTATCCGGGGCGTCGGCGAACAACGCCGCTACCGCCACCGGCAGGTCGGGCAGGCAGGTCAGGTGCAGTGTCTGCGTGTCATTGCAAATGACCGGCGCACGGTAGGCGTCGCCTTCCAGCCGGTACACCCGCGCGCAGCACTGCGCCGGGTCGATTTCCACATATTCGGGCACGCCGCAGTGCGCGTACAGCGCTCGCTTCTGCGCCATCGCTTCGGTGCTGTTGCCCGGCGAGAGAACTTCGATGATCAGGTCGGGCGCGCCATGAATGCGCCGCTCGCGCACCAGCGCGGCGACCCGTTCGGCGCGGATGAAGAGAAAGTCGGGCTGCACCGCGTCGTGCAGCGACAGGATGACGCCAATCGGCGCTGTGAACCAGATACCCAACCCACGCTGACGCGCCGGCACACCCAACAACTCGATGCACCTGCCGACAATCCACTGATGAAATGCGCTGGGCGCGGTCGTCATCCAGAGGACCCCTTCAAGTATTTCGTAGCGGTTGCCATCGTCTGGCAGACCTTCCCACGCCGCGACCGTCCAGCGACCGTGGGGCGGTCCCGGCACGGCGTGGTCGACCAGCAGCGGCGCGACGGTGGCGTTCTCAGGGAGCATACCATAACCCTCCGTAGCGTGAACCGTCTGGCGGGCATTATACCGTGAATCCAGGCATAGCGGGGGCGCACTCTGAAAACCAGGATATGCCTGCCACCGAGGGTCGGTAGCAATTCGCTACTATCGCCTTCCCATACTGGAGTCCATTTGTACGCATTTGGTGATAGAATGGTTAAGGACGGCGATGACGCCACGTGCACTATCGCGCTCGTCAGACAGAATCCTCCGGAGAAATGATTATGCCAGCATTTGAACTCTCCTTCACCCCCACCTTCTACTACGAATCGCTCGACCTCCCACGCCACGTGAGCAAGGCGATCACCAAAAAGCTGGAGATCCTTGCCAGTGATCCCTATTCAGCTCGCGGCGATGCAAAGAAACTCAAGGGGTACGACAATGTCTATCGGGTGCGGGTTGGCGACTACCGTATTTGCTACTGCATCGGCAGGGGATGGGTCAAACTGCTGAGCGTGCGCAAGCGCAACGAGCGCACGTATGAAGACGATCTACCCGATATTGTTCCGCCAGCAACGTTGCCCGATCCGTCCACACTCACACCGAAAGCGCGTGGCGTTATTGAAGAAGAGTTCACGCTCAGCGCGCCAACGCTCGATATTATGCCGCCATCGCGTACACTGCCGCCAGGTCGCCCGCTGCCGTTCATGATAACAAACGACATGCTGGAGCGCTGGCGCATACCCGCCCAGTATCATTCAGAGATCCTCACTGCGCGCACCGAGGACGATCTGCTCAACCTGCCGATCCCGGAACGCGATCTCAATCGCATCCTTGACAACCTGTTCCCCCGTTCGCTCGATGCGATTGCAGCGCAGCCCGAATTCGTCCTTTCCACGCCTGCGGATGTCGAGCGTTTTGCCGAAGAAGACCTGAGCAGTTTTTTGCTGCGTCTGACGCCAGAACAGGAGCGCCTGATCAATCAGGATCGCCGCGGTCCGATCCTGGTGCGGGGCGGTCCGGGAACCGGCAAATCCACGCTGGCGCTCTATCGGGTGCAGCGTCTGCTGGAACAGGGTGTCACATCGGTGCTCTTCACCACCTATACCAATGCCCTGGTCACCTATTCGGAGCAACTGTTGACCAGACTGCTCGGCGCACCGCCAGACGCATGGGGGGTCAAGGTGACCACGGTTGATAGTCTGGCATACCATTATTTTGCCAGAGGGTGGGGAAAACCCACATTCGCAACTGAAGGACAGGCACTTGCTCTGCTCGCCATGTCGCTGCGCGAAGCGGAGATACCCGCAGCAAACGAGGCAGACCGTCAGACGCGCCTCGCGGCATTGGAGCACCTCGGACAGGAGTATCTGCTTCAGGAGTTTCTGCACATTATCGAAGCGCGGAATATCAGCAGTCAGGAAGAATACCTGGTCATTGAGCGTCACGGACGACGCACGCCGCTCAAACCGGCGATCCGCGAAGCGCTGTGGGCGGTCTATGAATACTGGCGTGATCTGATGCGCGCCAATGGTCTCGTTCTGCACGAGCAGGTGCGGCGCGGTGCAATGGAATACACCGCACACATCGACCCAAAACCATATCAGGCGCTGGTCATCGACGAAGCGCAGGACCTTTCGCCGGTGGCGTTGCGGTTGCTATTGAACCTGGTGGAAACGCCAGAGCATGTCTATCTGACCGCCGATGCGTCGCAGTCGATCTACCAGCGCGGTTTCAGCTGGAAGCAGGTGCACCACGACCTTGCCTTCACCGGTCGGACGATACTGCTGAAGCAGAACTTTCGCAATACGGCGCAGATTCTGGCGGCCTGCGCCAGCATTCTGGCAGGGAGCCAGGCAGGCGAAGAAGAGAGCATCCAGCAACTCCCATCGACGCATCAGGGGGATCCGCCACTCATCTGGCTGGTCAGCAGCGATACGCGCGCCGCTGAAACGATCCGTGATTTCTTCCTGGAAGCAGCGCGCTACTACCGTCTGCCAACCCACAGCGGCGCTGTGTTTTGCACCAGCAACCGGGAAGGCAGGGAACTTGCCGAACGTCTCAGCAAGCTGGGTATGCCAGCAGTGTTCCAATCCGGCAGAGAGCTTGACATTACCGTCCCCCTGGTCAAAGTGCTGACGCTGCACTCCGCCAAGGGGCTGGAATTTCCCTTTGTGGCAATTGTTGGTCTGGACGAAGGACGCCTGCCGCGGATCAACGAGGACTTGCCGGTCGAGGAGGCGCAGGTGCAGGAAGACGAGCAACGCCGTCTCTTCTTCGTCGGGTGCTCGCGCGCCATGCGGGCGCTGCTGGTCTGCGGATCGCGCGCGGCGCCGTCGCCGTTCCTTGCACCGTTGCAACCGCCAGTGTGGCGGAGGGAGAGTTCGGAGCCTGAGGAAATCCCCATCCTCGTCTAGTCGCAAGATCTTTCAAATAAGCGTGCACAAAGCCAAAAAGACACGCAGGCTTGTGCTTCCTTACTTGAAAGGTATCGGCTCCAGACATGCGCTCTTCACTCGCCGTCGACGGGAAGAAAAATTCAAGAATACGAACAAGATATATTGTCAACTTGAAGACTGAAAGTTACGAATGATTTCCAGCGCAGCCAAACGGTTGATCGTTTTTTCATCGCCATACCTTGCGGTAACGCAATAAGGGCAACCACGACTCTCTGGATGTTTCGAGCAATATGGACACTCCTCGAGGATCTGCACTGCTCGAAGCAATATTCGGTCAAGACGTCTGAACGCTGCCTCTGTAATGCCAACACCTCCAGGAACCGTGTCATACACCATCACCATGGGGCGAAGGACATCCTGAAAGTGTAGCATTCCGACGCCTTCGACGTCTGAAAGGTCGCACAATTCTTCTATAGACGTCGCTAACCGTAACGCGCCTGCCAGTGAGTACATCGCGGCTTCTCGTTCATCAGGCGAGATTGCATCCAATACTTTCGGAGAAAGCAACAGCCAGAATGCCTGCGTCTGATATTCGAGCGGTGGAGGTGCTGCGCGACCGAGCGGTCGATACTTGAAGGGCTCATTACGAGAAAACAGCGGAACTTCGTAGTATCCATCAACCCGGGTATGACACTTGACAATGCCGTACCCTACGACGTAATGTTCATCATCACGCTGGATCTGACAGTCAATGATCGAGATATCTATCTCAACATGCGCAGCTGTCGTATATTCGGGATGTTCTAACTCCTGAACGACAACTTCGCCACGCCCTCGACTCCAATCCAGATCACAGGAAATAACACGATAATAGCGATCAATATGCTGATAATGTGCATGGCGATGCAAAGCCCGCTGCGCTCTTGCTGCATCAACTTCGACAATCAGACGCTTTTCCTGATCCTTCACCGGAACAGCGAACGTGAGACTGCGAAAAGGCGTATCAGCCAAATTTTTAGCAGATTCCGTCAATTCATATCGACCCATGCCATCAGAAGTCATCAATCCCTCGGCGGTCAACGTCTGTATTTGATCCAGTGCAGCTTTTCCGAACAAATGGAAATCTTCGTCACTCAGTGGAAATTCGCGCGCTGCTGTCAACAAATGGCTCCGCACGATATATGGATTGTCAGGATTGCAATAGACTGGCTCTGCATTCAGATCGAATAAGACCTCTGGGTGCTGGACAAAAAATTGGTCCAGTGGATTTCGATCAGCAATCAAGATGATCACACCTTCGCCAGCACGTCCAGCACGACCAGCCTGCTGCCAGAATTGTGCGATCGATCCCGGAAAACCGATAATGACGGCTGCCGAAAGACTACCGATATCAATACCCATCGAGAGAGCGGTTGTTGAGATAACACTATGAAGGCGGCCATCCTTAAGATCTCGAATGATGGCGCGTTTCTCGTCTGGCCGCAGTTCACGCATAAATGGCTTGATAAGCGGCGTGTCAATGCCTTGTTCGCGTAACTCAGCAGAAGTAAAGCGATAAATATCGTTAATTTCTCCAATTGATCGCGCGAATGCGATATGGCGGACACGTTCGCTTATAAGGTGCAGTAGCACATTTTTAGCATGAGTCGATGTTGCATACACCTGACCATCATCGACACTGCTGCTCCAGATCACCACCATACGCTTATGTTGGGGAACGCCATCCTCAGATCCATCAACTCCGACTGGACGCCGACCAATGAAACGCTCTACGGTTCCAATCGGATCAACCATGGTCGCAGACGCGCATAAGAATTGCGGATTGGTCCCATGCAACCGACACAAACGTTGAAGCCGCCGTATCAGGTTGGCGAAGGAGGCACCAAGAATACCCCGATAGATGTGCATTTCGTCGATTACGATGTAGCGCAACCCTGCCAGAAGATAACGCCAATGTCGATCATCAAACGCACCTCTGAGCATAGCCATATGGAGCATATCAGGGGTTGTCAGAACATACTGCGGACGGCGCCGACGTATTTCCTCCCGATCACCAGGCAGCACAGAACCGTCATAACGTGCGATAGTGACTCTTCGAGAGCCTATCACAAGCGTCCGGCATACACGATGAATAGAAAAACGTTCACCCTTCCTGATCCAATCTGTACCGCTCTCATCAAAAATCGTAAGCGCTTCAAACTGATCTTCAGTCAGAGCCACTAATGGCGAAATATAGAGCGCGGTAGCATCAGAAGAGCATAATGTAGCCTCTAACACCGGTAGTATATACGCTAATGATTTACCACTTGCGGTAGGGGTTGTAATGATGATATCGTGACCATTAAGCGCCACCTCAATAGCCTTAGCCTGAAACGAATAAAGTTTTCCACCTTTGGGCAACACCTTCTTCTGCAAAACGTGCTGAAGTTCTGGATTCAGACCATTAATTATTCTATTATCATCAAAAGAGGCTGAACGTGCAGGAAATTCCTGAATATTACGAATCGCGTCCTGATACCTGTTAATCATGGAGTTAACAAGCGTTACCGCCTGAAAGGACTCCGCTGACTGAAACACAAGTGGCAGATCTGAAAGACCCAGATCACGAAGGTCTTCAAGATCAACAGGTATCATTTCGCGGATGCCTTCATTAAGACAATGGAAGCAGTATAAACCAGGGGCGAACGGACGAGAGGTATATGACCAAGCTCCTTTAACAATATTACCATCCTTTTCCGTTAAATAGCGCATCGCTCTTTTTTGTCCCTGGTCAAGCGCGATTTGCAATAAGCGGAATGACTTGGGATTTTCTCCCCGATTATGCCTGCGACAGCGTATAGCGATAATATTCATCTTCATCCTCCTCATTGGTAAAGAAAAGGTTGTAATATTCGTCGATATTCACCTCTATTAAGACGTTTGAGCGCTTTTCGCTCGATTTGACGAATTCTCTCCCGTGTAAGACCAAAAATCTGACCTATTTCCTCCAAAGTATGCGTTTGACCATCGATCAAACCATAACGCCGCTCAAGGATGTCACGCTCACGGCTAGAGAGGTGACCCAATACCTCTCTCAGCACTGCATGAAGCAACTGTTGCTCACAAATGAAATCTGGACCCTCCTCGCGATCATCTGCGATCAATTCCCCCAGGAAAGTATTGGTATCTGCACCAACCGGTCGATCGATAGATGTGTGGTGCTGCGCAACACGCCACAGAGATCGGACTTTAGCGAGAGAAACGCCAAGTGCATTTGCCAACTCAGCATCACCTGGCTCACGACCGTGAATGCAGCGGAACTGCTCGCACGTCTTACGCAAACGATGAAGTTGCTCCACAATATGAACCGGCAGGCGAACCATACGATCCTGATCTGCGAGCGCTCGCTGTATCGACTGCCGAATCCAATAGACGGCATATGTTGATAATCGCCCCCGACAATTCTGGTCGAACCTCTCGATGGCTTTGAGCAAGCCAATCCGCCCTTCCTGCAGCAGATCATCGAAGGTTAGGTGTCGGGCATACGGCATATAACGCGTGGCTATCTTCGCAACCAGGCGCAGGTTGCAGCGCATCAATGTATCGATCGCCTCTTCCGACGCCTTGATCCTTCGCTCGGCGGCATATTGCTGCACTGAACTGAGGCCGCTCTGCAATTCGCGTTTGGCACGCAATCCGTCGTGATAAATCTCGAGCAGGCGCCGTTCATCGGCAGCACTCAGCAACTCGTGATCAAATTCACCGGCTCGTCCCATCATTTCCGCGAGCATCTCGAAGACTTCATCAGCAATTTCTGTCGCAAAATCGTCGTTTCCGAGATCGCTTTCTTCCGCCTCAACCACCTGAACCTGGCATTCTTCAAGCGTTCGCAGGATGCGTTCATAGAGTTGGGTTGCGAGATCCGGCTCTATGCCAGCATCATCGAGCACAACATCGATCTGGCGATAGGTGATCGCCTTTCCTGGCGCAGGATCGAGTTTCTGGAGCACCTCATCAAGCGCGCGGGTCAGCCATGCGTCATTCTGTGCATATCCCGCCTGGTGGCAAAAATGTTGAGACATCACTGCACCTGATATACTCGCAGGTCTTGAGAAGCTGACAGCGCAAAGACCCGCGATCTCCTCCTGGCAATAAGCCTACCAAAGATGACCATAACAAATGCGACGAGATCAATCGACCATCCGCAATTTACAAGGAGTGGGATCGATTGCAACAAGCAACGGGCGTGTCATACCAGCCATCGACACGATTGCCTGTCCCGGTGCAAGACCCGGCAGGCGCGACCACAGACTTTCGTCGATTCCGCTAACTGAGCGTTTGAGACGATTGATAACGCCAGCGTCAGCGATTTTGTGCAGAATGAAGTTGTTGATCAAGCCAAGCACTTCATCAGGCAGATGCTGCGGAAGTTGCGTCACAAAGACAAGCCCAAGCCAGCGTTTGCGGCCACGGCGGGCGATACGCGCGACCTGCTGAAAGAGCACCGGCATTTGTTTGATACGCTCTGCAGAAAGAAACTCGTGCGCTTCTTCAATAACTACAATGGTACGATTTGGCTGTCTACCTGCTTTCTCTGCTTCGACATAGTTCCTGTCTTGCTGCTCCTGAATTCCGCGAAGAATCTCTGCGATGACAAGGTTGTTGATCCGCGGTGAGTCAGTGTCACTGAGATCGATAATCGATACCTGACCCGGTCTGGTCAGATCACGATAGTTGAGAGGCTTTGCATCTGGATTGTCGAAAATCTTCAGGCGACGAATACGGCCAATCTTCCCTTGCAGCGCGCGCCAACTGCTAACGACGCCGGGAAGCGAACCCTCGGACTTCTTACTACTATCAGCATTGATAGCCCTCTTAATCGCTGCGATGACATCATCTTTGCGGTTGCGAAACTCCTTCGAGTGGAATTCTATACCATCCTCCGCTTTGTCGATGATTTGAGCACACGCTGTAATGATATCGTATATCTGTTCCAGCGTCATTTGCGGGTATCCCTCTTCCATCTCATCCAACTCGAAGAAACGTGATGGATCCTCTCCCGCCTGCGGCGAAATCCTAAGATCTTGCAAGACGCGCCTCGTAATATCATACGCTTTCAGGTAGCGTGTTTCCTGTGGTTCGTTGAGTTCCAGCAATTCCATTACGAGATAAGGCGAGAGTTTATCGAATTTTATACAGAAGCTGGTCTTCGGATGATGACCAGGGTTGGTTGTTTCACGACCGACAAGATGATAGATATGAGTATTTTGAACGCCATCCGGTTTCAATCCACGACGATCAAGCGCTGCGATCATCGTGCGATCGGTGGTCTGTTCGTTGATCATGGTGTACTCGCCTTCAGTGTCGATCAACACCGTAGCGATCCCGGCCTTCTGTAGACTGTAGATCAATCCAGACACAGTTGTTGATTTACCACCGCCGGTGGTACCGAGGATACCCACATGGCGCGGCAGGACCGATTTGCGATCAGAAGGAATGCGCACCTCCAGGTTTTCGTGTCCTACTGCTAATCCCAATCGAATATCGCCTTCCAGTTTCAATACATTCGCGGTCTCGCAACTATTAAGGGCAAACACCGGGCTATTCGGCAAAGGACGAAAGCGCGGCGGAACGAGCATACCGCTTTCGTCCTCCTCACCCAGAATTTCAACCTGCACTCGGCCGTGAAACTTGGGCATGAAAATACCGCCCTTGACTGTCGTCGTCACCACAATTGGCGAATCGCCACGAATACCGTCAGGCTCAGCAAACGGTCCTTCGATAACGACACCCAGATAGGATCGGCCATCCCGGCTCTTGATGCGCACCAGCGACTGTGACGGCGCCTTTTCCATACTTTCACGCGGCAAGAGCACTGTTAGACTATTGTCCTTGCTTGATGGCGTATCAAACATTGTGCGCCCAATCGAGCCGACGTACTCCTCTGGCTCTTCCCAGGCCCCACCTGCTTTTTCGGCATCGGCATCAATGCTCTGGAAAACTTCTTGAGACACCGGTGCAAATCCATCATCCAACGTTGGGTCAATGTTACGTACATTTTTTTCGACCGCCATTTCTTCCTCCTCTTCAAACCCCTCCAGGCGAAACTGATACTGATTGCCAATTGATCTCTGCTGTTTTCCCATCGCTGCACTCCTCATCAGGCGCGTGTCTGACGCTCATTCAGGAAGCGAAACGGCTCACCTGCATGGGCATACGCCATCTGGACGGCATTGCTGAAAATATCATTGCCAAACGTTGTGCGGCAGATCGCATCCGCCAGATCAATAAGCATCGGAAAACCGCGATGTTCTTGAAGAACGCTGTCAGCCATTGCGATCAGAGCCGCTTCGCAGGCATGGTCAATATGACTGAAGAAGAGATACGCTGGAGCGGCGGCAGAAGCGCGATAGACGCCGAGGACGACGTTTGGTCCTATTTCGCGGCAAAAGTTCTCCGCCTTGGCACGATACTGCCTGTTGTAATGTCCTCGATTGACAATCGCCAGCATGCGATCAGTGATAGTTTCGAGGATGGCAAATTCGAGCGGATAAAGCGCCTGACCGAGAGTCAACCAGCGGCGATCAGACGGCGCGCTTGGTACGAACAGAAACTTGCGATGGTTCAACACCAGTTCACGAATGATTTCCATAGCACGGTCCAGAAGATCCATGCTCCCTGAACCAGTCAATAGTTCATAGGGCGCAGGATTTCCGTGACCGACGCGCCATACGCCGGTTGACTTGCGTGCGAGGATAGCTCGTTCGGCATACGTCATAATGCCGCGCCGCGCCAGATCGCTCAGCCGACCTCGCTCATCAGCGTCGACGCTGCCGCGCGCGGCGCGATTATCGAGCAATGCCAGCAGATCGTCGAGTGCACTGCCAGTGCTTGCCCGCAGATCACGACGAAAGAGGCGTTGCGACCAGGACCCCTGATCACCTCGATACGAAACGAGGCAGATACCGATCTGGGTGATAGTCACCGGAAGCGTATCGTGTTCGACGCTTGTGCCATCGCATGCCTCGACCGCGCCATTGAACAGCAATGCCTGGTGCACCCGCCGCAGGTCGCTGGTCGTAACACGGTAGCAACCAGCGCCGCGCGGGGCGCCAGGGCGATTGCGAAGGCGTGGGAAGATCTCGTGCCGGATGGTCTCGCGTTGGGTATTTTCGATCTCAACCGCAGCACGCACCTCCCGCTCGAGACGCTCGTACAATCCTTCCAGATCGCCTCCTGTCTGCCAGGAGTCGATATCGAGCGTCCTATCGAGCGGTTCACCATAGGCAACAGAAAACGTGTCCGCACTGATGAGCGACTCATTCTCATTGATTGATTGTGGTGATCCCACCGCTCCGCTCATAGCATCCTCCCATCACCACATTATCGGCGCTTCTACTGTTCTATTCCGCGTTCCTCTGAAAAGTGCGACTCACAACCCCAACCATTGCGCCATCGAACCTGAAACTTGAGTTCGCAACAAAACAGCTGCATACATCTGTGCAACACGGCGTGGCAGACCATATCTATCAACAAGATAAGAAACAAGGCAGCGCACTTTTTCTAACGGAGCGACAACGTCATCAGGAATGCTGGCAAGCGCCTCTTCCGCGGGAACGAGCAATTCCAATGCCAGACGATCAGCGTGATCCTCAGATTGAACGGTGACAGGCTGATCGATATCTCCATGAGGATTGCGCACCATCAGATCGACAAAAACACCGAACGAAACATCGGCCAGTACGGCGTGGATACGTTCTTCTATCGTTGGTGAGCGCTCGCCATCCAGCACTGGCAAGATCGAAGGTCCAAACAATTGCAGTGCTCTCTGCCGGGGTTCCAGGTAGTCAAGCAGAAAATGTGCGGTTTCGTGAGCAACAGTAAACCGTCGCTCACAGACATCATCATCGGCATTGACAAACAAGACTCCCTGCCCGCGCACAGCAACAATACATCCATGCAAAGAACGATCATAACGTGCAAAACGATACGGTATGTCTCTTCGAGCAAACCATTGCTCGATCCTGTGTGTACTCAGTGCGGGAAGTGACACAACAGCGAGTGGAAAGAAACGATCAACGACGTAAGACAGATCACGCGGGTACGGCAGAGTTCCACCAACCTGTCGCCAGAACGTTTCAGCAGCACGCACAACCCATCCTTCACTCATGGTCACACATCTCATCATCACTCGCATCATCTTCCCGATCACGCGCTGCCATGAGCAAATGTTTCTTCTCCTGCACTGCGTTGAAATGATCCCGTAGCGCCTGTATCGCATCGACTTCACGGATGATCTGTATCAACCGTTCACCTGGAAAGGCGAAACGACGCGCCAGATGATCAATATCGCTGAGGAATGTTGGCGAGTGGGCGATGGGACGGCGACAGAGCGCTAATCGCACGACATCTTCCTGTGAACATCCCAGAAACCTTGCAAACTCTTCAGAACTCATGTCGTTCATCTGGCGGTACGCTTCCAGGACGCTCGCCAGGAAAAAAGGGCGCTCACGTGCACGCTCAGCAGCCCGGATAACTGATGATGATAAAGGTCGGCTCACTTTTGTCGCCCTCCGAGACGTTTCAGGCGGATGCGAAGGCGATCTTTGACGCGCTTAACCTGTTTCCGCTGCTCATCGGCAGGTAAATGTGCAATGCCGAGCACTTCCGCAAATGCATGCGTGCGCCGCTCACCTTCGGAGAGTAGTCGCAACACCTGCCAGTCGCGCGGATCGGTGATTTCGCGTCGCAGTTGTTCGTAGATCTGGTTAACATCGTACTGTCCGGCGAACAACGTTGGCGCCAGACGATCAAGCACTTCTTCCTCTACATTACTATTCCCACCTGAAGCAACAAGATCGACAGATTCTAGAGGGACAAGACGTCTCCAACGACGCTCCTCCTTCTGAATCAGGTTCTGAAGGTTGCGCGACGCATCGAGGATAAGGTATGACCAGAGAGGTCCACGTTCAGGGATGTAGCGGGATGGTTCTTGTACAAATGAAAGAAGCGTATCAGTCGCAATATCTCTTGCCCACTCTGGATCAGGAAGCGCTGGATACCGGAGTTGCAAGGTACGTATCAGTGGATCGAGGCACAACTCGGCGAAATCGGACGGCGCATCTGGTTCACCGCTGATAAGTCGTCGATAGACTACAAGAAGATCTTTTTCATCAGGACGATTGCGTGGCGCCATCGACGTGCCAACTACAACACAGGAAAGCTAAAGTCGCACATATGTAAGAACCACTTCACGACGCATCCGATGTTCGAGGTTGCTCATTCCGGCCTGTGCTGGCGGTGGCAGATAACGACGCGAGGGGAGAATCGGACGCGAAAAGTGAGAGACATGGTTGAATCCGAGTCGCCGGAGAATGTGCGCGATGATACGTGAATTACGCACAAAAGAGCCTTTGATGGATGAATTGCCAATAACAAACACGGCGATACCGCCGCACTTCAGCACTCGATGCACTTCGCGCAGCATAGCGTCAAGGTCTGTCACGTAGCGTGCAAGAATACGGCGTTCACGCTGTGGAAAATCAGGCGGTATCTTCAGGATACGGAAGATCTCGTCGAGTAATTCCGGATCAGAAATATGCTCAGGCGCTCGCTCCGCACCAATGCTGCACCGCCGGATGGCGCGGAGATCGCGCAGCCGGTAGCCAAACCAGATGAGAGCCAGTCGATGACCGCGGATATAATCGATTGCATTCAGATATGGTGGCGACGTAATCACCGCATCGACGGTTTGAGCATCAATGCCAGTCGCACGCGCATCACCGTGTGCCACATCGACCCAACCACGTGGCGGCTCTTCTTCCAGACGACGCGCCAATCGATGAACTGACTCGAGAAATCCTTCAAAGACGCGGTAGGTATTCGTCTGAGCGACTTTGTGCGGTCGACTATGGGAAACATCGTGCGCCAGTGAAGCGCCGCGATCCTTGGTGATAATGATCCGACTGAGAGCGATACGCAGCGCGTCACCAATCACGTCATTGCGCCAGCGAAGACATGAGCTCAATTGACGCAAATGTTGTCGTTGCTCTTCTGCGAACCAGTAGACGCTGAATGCTGCTGTCTCAGCATCATCGTCGATCCAGGGTAGCTTGATCCGTTCAGGGGACAACTCACACGCTTCATTGACCAGTTCACGTGCTGCGACACGTAATTGCTGCGGATTGATCGGCGCTGTCCATACTCTGGTCATCAAGACCGCCAGTGGATCGACGTCTCGACCAATGGCACGATGACCTGCTTCTGCAGCCACTCGCACGACTGTCCCAGACCCCATCATCGGATCAAGGACCGTCGATCCGGGTGTGAGCGCTTCTATTGCTTTCAGAGCAATATGAGGCGCCATGCGTGCTGGAAAGGGATGAATGGGCCGGGGAGGTTTCATATGTCCTCATCGACGCGCTATTTCTTGCAGAATTCTAGCGTTAAGCGCTAAAAATGTCTAGTGGAAAAGATAAACATCTCGAATACAGATCGATTGCAATGCGTTTATGGATTTCCTCATCACCCCAACTCCCGCGTCAGCGCCGCATCCAGCGCATCGACGGCGCCGGGAAGCAACGGGATGGCGCCAGCGCCGCCGGGATAGCGTTCGGCAGCGCCTGTACCGGGGTAGAGGATCAGCGCGGCAACCACAGATGGAGGGTCTGCCGCTCCAATTGCGCCCGCATACGCATACGCCTCCGCCAGCGCGTCGGCGGGAACGGCGCGTTCATCGGCATCCAGGCGATATTTGGCGTCCAGCACAATGATGCGCGGCGGATGCCCTGGTCGCGTGGCTTCGATCGCAAGATCGGGGATGCGGGTGTGGCGATCCAGTGACACGAATGTGTCGCCACTCTGGGCACTTACTGCCGGAGGATAGCGCGGCTGATAGCGCACCGTCAGGTCCCATCCTTTATACCCGGCAATCAGCAAGGGGGCATCGCTTGGCAGATTGATCGCCCAGGCATCGGTTTCACCAGGTGGGGTTATCAGGAGGTTATGGGAATGCACATCCACACCCAGGTCGAGGAGCGACCAAACGGCGCGCAATACGCACCAGCGTTCGTACAGGAGCGGCAGATCGACGACTGAAAGATCGAACGGCGCGCCGGGATCGACGACCAGCCGCTGGCGCAGCGCCCGCCACATACGGTAGATCTGGCGGTACGACGGGTCGCGCCGGATCAGCGGCGTGACCGCAGGGACATGGCGCAGCGCTGTCACCTGGTCGAAGAACGGCGTGGCAAGCAGACCGGCGATCCTACGAGCGCACTGGTCGCAGCGCGATGCAATAGCGCGGGCGCGCGCGGCGCGGGAAGAACCCGGAGCCACAGTATCGAGACGAGTAACTTCGCGCTGAGCCCAATCTGCACACCGCCGCGCGCGCCCGCGCAGGGTTTCCAGGGTGTGTTTCAGCAGACGGTGCTCAGCAGTATCGAACGTGACGCTGCTGCGCTGCTGCACTGTGGTGCGCGGCAGAAATCCGCCTTCTGGGCGCAATGCCCGCTGCACATGGGTCGCCACGTCGGGAGGCGCAACCTCCAGGTCACCCTGAATGGCGCGATGCAGCGCCGTAACTGAAACATCCGTCGCCTGCCCCAACAGCATCTGACGCTCATCGCGCTGCATGGTGCTGCGGGGATGCGCCAGAATACGGTGCGCTGCCTGCTCGAATCGGTCGAAGAATGATCCAAACAGCATATCAGCATCATCGAGCCACGAGCGGGATGCGCCTTCACTCGCAGCCAGATGCGCCTCGACAACGGCGCCTGCCAGCGAGCGTACCAGACCGATGGCGACACGCTCGACATCTTCGATCAGGGCGAGATAGCGCGCGCGGTCGATCTTGCGCGGCGCGACGTTCAATCGCCACACCCGTTCGACACGTGTTCCCCGGCAGGCAGCAAGGCGCAGTGTATGGACGCCGACAGCCGCTCCTGGATTCCACGTCCAGCGCCAGCGTGGATCGCCTGGACGGAGAAACGGCGACAGCACAACGCCATCGATGGACAGTTCCAGCGCCTCAGCGTTGCCTGGAAGGGAGACGAACTCAACCGCCTGGTATTCGGTCAGGGTGGGCGGATCACCTTCCACTTCCGGCGAGAGATCAATTTCAACCAATGATGTCACAGGTTCAGCATCCCGGAAGGCGTATGGGCAAAACCTTCACGTCCCCGTCTCCGCGATCAATGTCAACCGGTGATGTCACCGATCAAGCTTTCCCTCAGCGAGCCAGCGTTGCAACACCTCACGGGCAGCGCGGGCAGCGTGTGCGCGATGACTGATCTGATTCTTCCGCTCAGGCGGGAGTTCCGCCAGCGTTGCGTCCTCGTCGAGAACGTAGAAGATCGGATCGTACCCGAAGCCGTAGTGTCCTTTCGGCTCGAATTCAATAACGCCGGAGAGAACGCCCTCGACGAACTCGATTGAACCGTTGGGCAGCGCCAGGGCGATGACACACACGAAACGCGCCAGGCGCGCATGGAACGGCACCCCTTCGAGTTTGCGCAGCAGCAATGCGTTCCGCTCGGCATCGGTCGCTTCAGGACCGGCATAGCGCGCCGAATACACACCGGGTTCGCCGCCGAGCGCCGCCACTTCCAGCCCCGAATCGTCAGCAAGGGTTGGCATCCCGCTGCGACGCGCATAGTATTCGGCTTTGATGCGCGCATTTTCGGCAAAGGTTGCGCCTGTCTCCTCAACATCGTCCTCGATATGCAGGTCTGACAGCGTGTACAGATCAAGCGGCAGATCGGCGAAGATTGCTGCGTACTCCCGCAGCTTGCCCGGATTGGTGGTCGCTATCAACAGACGAGGCATAGCCATTCCTGATCATTGATCCGTCTTGTTGCAGCGTAGCCGCACAACGGCGATATGTCAAGGGTTTGACGTAGAATGCGCGCTCAACTAGAATAGCCAGGGTTGTTCGCGTAGACAAGGAATAGACGTTATGTCGCGCATGGTTGATGTCGAAATGGTGCAGGCACGCGGCTTCTCGATGCTGATCGAGTTGCTGCGTGCAATGCGCCCCAAGGAATGGATCAAGAATACGTTCGTCTTTGCGGCGATTGTGTTCTCGCAGCAACGATTGTGGATGCAGGCGGATGCAGTGCTGACGGTTATCGCTGCGTTCATTCTGTTCTGTATGGTCGCCAGCGCCATTTACCTGCTCAACGACCTGGTTGACATGGAGAAGGATCGGGCGCACCCGAAGAAGCGCAACCGACCGCTCGCATCGGGGCGACTGAGTCCGCAGATAGCGGCAGTCACGGCAGCGGCGCTGGTGATCGTTGCGACGCCGCTGAGCGTGTGGCTCGATCTCACCTACACGCCGCCGGGCGGGAGTGTCGCGTGGTTCGGTCATAACTACGACTTCCCGGCAGTGCTGCTGGTCTATGCGCTGGTGCAGGGCGTGGCGTATTCGTTCTATTTCAAGCATGTGGTGATTATGGATATCTTCACCATCGCCGCCGGCTTTGTGCTCCGGGCTGTGGCAGGCGCAATGGTGCTCGACATTAACATTACGCCGTGGTTGCTGATCTGTATGGGGTTGCTGGCGCTCTTTCTGGGATTGGCAAAACGCCGCGCCGAGATCGTGCTGCTGGAGAATGGCGCCGGCGCCCACCGGAGAATCCTCGATGAATATTCGTTGCCGCTCCTCGACCAGATGATGTCGATCGTGACGTCGGCAACGATCATCGCCTATACCCTCTTTACGGCGACCGCTGAAACCCTGCCGCATGAACCATTCCCGGTGATGATGATCACGGTTCCATTTGTGGTCTATGCCATTTTCCGCTATCTCTATCTGATCTACAAGCAGGATGGCGGCGGCAGTCCTGCCGATCTGGTGTTGAAAGACACCCCGCTGGCGTCATGCATTGTGCTGTGGGGGCTGACGTCGGTCGCGATCCTGGCGATGTTTTCGTTGTGACCGCGACATGTTTGAAGGTTGCATGTTGCAAGGTGGGAAGGGTAAAGGCAAGGAACATTCTAACCCTTAACCCCTGACCATTTCTCAGTTCGTATGATTGTCTTCATTAAATTCGGCGGCTCGGTCATCACCGACAAGCAACAGCAGGAACGCGCCGATATTGATACTATTCGCCAGTTGGCGGAGGAACTGCGGCAGGCGTTGGACGCCGCGCGTGATCTGTGCGTCATTGTGGGGCACGGCAGCGGTTCGTTCGGGCACGTCTACGCGCAGCGGTATGGCATCCACCGCGGTCTGGCGCCCGACGACGATTGGATGGGGTTCGCGCTGACCTCTGGCGCAGCACTGCGCCTGAACCGGATTGTGGTGGACGAACTGCTCGCGGCGGGCATTCCGGCGCTGGCGTTGCAACCCTCGACAACGCTGCTGGCGCGTGGCGGGCGATTGGTTCACTGGGAAACCGGTTCTCTGGAGCGTGCGCTGGAACGCCGGATGGTTCCTGTCATTCATGGTGATGTTGCGTTCGACGACGTTCAGGGGAGCGCAATTATTTCAACCGAGCAACTGCTGGCGCATCTGGCGACACTGCCCACCCTTCGCCCTGCGCGCATCGTTCTGGTCGGCGAGGCGGGGGTGTACACCGCCGACCCGCGCATCAACCCGCAGGCGGAGCGGATTGCGCGGATCGATCGGCGCAACATCGCCAACGTGCTGGCGGGCGCCGGTGGATCGCACGGTGTGGATGTCACCGGCGGCATGCGCAGCAAAGTCGAACTCATGTGGCAACTGGTGCAAACAGTTCCTGGGCTTCAGGTTTACCTGATTGGTCCGAAGCCGGGGTCGCTGAAGCGGGCGTTGCTCGGCGATGATACGGTCGAGGGAACGGTGATCGTGGGAGGGTGAAGGTTGAAGGTTGAAGGTTGCGGGTTGAAGGTTGAAGGTTGCGAGAGGCAAGAGACAGGCGAGGCAGGAACGGTTGCGCGATTGCCATTAAATTGCACACTTCACACTCTCCATTCTGGGGTAAGATTATCATGAGATAATTCGCAACGGTACGGCGCCACGCACGTACATGGCGATGAACAATACATCAACCTTTGCAACAGGAGACCACCTATGCCACTGCTCGACATTGTTGAATTCGTCGATCCCACAGGCAAAACGCTGGTGGCGCGCGTGCCGCCGGATGGCAACGGTGAACTGCGCCTCGGATCGCAGTGTATTGTGCGTGAGGGGCAACTTGCCTTCTTCGCACGCGATGGGCGCTTCCTCGATATGCTCATTCCAGGTCGGCATACATTGACGAGTAACAACATTCCGCTGCTGATCGACTTCATCAAACTTCCTTTTGGCAGCAAAAGCCCGTTTCGCGCCGACGTCTACTTCGTCAGTCTGCATCAACACACCGATCTGAAGTGGGGTACGCCGCAACCGATCCCGATGCGCGACGCACAGTTCGGCATGGTGCGTTTGCGGGCGTTTGGAACCTTCATCATCCAGGTGGCGGAACCACGCCGACTGCTGACCGCAGTGGTCGGCACCCGTGGACGCCTGACGGTGCAGGATGTCGAGGAGCAGCTGCGCAGTTCAATCATTGCCCGCGTCGCCGATGTGATTGCCGAGCGGATGCGTGAGCGCAAACTCTCAGTGCTCGACCTGGCGACCGAGTACGATGAACTCTCCGAGATGGCGTATGAGGTGTTGAAAGATGATTTTGCCGCACTCGGCTTGCAGTTGACCCGCTTCTACATCAACACGATCAGTGTGCCTGAAGAACTGGAACGGCGACTCGATCAGGTCGGCGGGGTGGCGGCATTCGGCGGTCTGGGCGACTATACGCGCTTCAAGGCGGCTGAGGCGTTGCAGGACGCAGCGCGCGCTGGTGGTGATAGCGCCGTTGGCGCCGGTATCGGACTGGGTGCAGGCATGAACCTGGGAGCGCTGATGGGTCAGGCGCTCCAGCAGCAAACGCCGTCGCCGCAACCGCCGCCACAACCGGCAGTGCAACCAGCGGCGGCGCCAGCAGCGCAGTCAGCAGCGATGAAAGCCTGTCCGCGCTGTGGCGTCAGCGTGCCGGAGAACGCCAAGTTTTGCAGCGAATGTGGCGCGTCGCTGCGCCCTGCCGCGTGCCCGCAGTGCGGTCACGCTGTGACACCGGGGGCAAAGTTCTGTATCGAATGCGGTGCAGCGCTGAAGTGAGGTCACACATCCGGCTCCAGGTAGAAACTCAGCGGATAGCCAGCTTCGCGCGCTGCGTGGTGCGCCTCGTAGACGCGACGCTGCGCTTCTTCATAGGGCAGCGTCACAACGTGCGCTCGTCCGTTGTGGTGCGCTTCGAGCATAATGGCAACTGATTGCTCGAAGCCCAGTTCGAAGATGGTCAGCAATATCAGCACCACAAAGTCCATCGGCGTCACATCGTCATTTTCGATGATGACGCGGTATGGACGTTCCAGTTCGTCTTCGGTGACGACGACATATTCCGTCGTCGGAATGGTGGTTGTGAGCGGAACCGAAACTTCTGCAGGCATGTGCGTTGCCACTCGCCCTCTTCTCTTGCCAATCAGCAGACAACATCGGATGATGCCACCCGTTTTATCTTACCACGCGAACGGGCAATGTGCGGGTCATATTTTCGCTCTCCCCCGAATTCCCGTTATGCCTCTTCTTTCACGCGGTCGTCGCTGCCGAACAACAGGCGCTGACCAATCCAACCGATGACCGGCAGCCCTGATGCACGACGCATCGTTTCGCGGTACCAGGCATCATGTTCGGCGGGGGTGCGGAAGACCGGGCAGTAGTTGCGTGAGGTCCACAAGCGCATGAACTCGTGCCGTTCGAGGGTGCGGTTGCCCGGATAGCGTTCAGGGATGCTATCTCCGTCCCGATCGACATCATTCGTCGTCAGATCAAAGCGTCCCAGATCGGGCCACTGCGCATCCACCAGATAGTACTCCTCCCGCAACGCCCCAGACGCATCCCGGTATGGCAGGCTGTACCCCACCAACACCGTCGCGTGTTGTCCCCACAGGCGTAATCTTCCCATCTGAAGCGCCGGATAGATATCGACGATCACCGGCACGCCCCGGTCGATCAGGTCGCGCAACACGCGCTCGCCATCAGTATGGGAAAGGTTGCCGAAATGCGCGCCATAGCCGCGTCGCCGCAGCTGCAGCGCCTTGAGCGGCGGCAGGGTTCCGCCGAATTTTGGCTGAAACAGCAGACCTGCTTCACGAATGAATTCATCCTTCGTGAATCGTGGCTCGCCATGCAACAGGTTGAGTGCGTTGGCGAGCGAAGTGAAACTGCACTCGTTAAACCCCTGCCCGCCGACGGGCCAGGCAATGGGGTCGGCGTTTGCAACAATGCAGCGAACGTATGGAGGAAAAGATGACATATGTTTTTTTGTATAACAACTATGAAGGCAGAAATCGAATAGATAACGTCCAACGTTGAACGTTCAACCTTCAACCTTCAACCTTCAACCTTCAACCTTCAACCTTCGCCTCAACGCACCTTACGACGCCACAGGCGCCACAACACTCCGATCTCCGGCGGACCGGTAAAGATGTACGCCAGCCATACCGCCCAGAGCGCGGGCCAGACATACACGAGCAGCAGCGCGATGCCGACCGCTGCCCATCCCAGAATACCAGAGACGACCATTGGTGTGCGGGTGTCGCCGATGCCGCGTAGCGCGCCGCCAATAACGAATGTGCCCGCCCACAACGGCTGCGCCAGCGCGACGACCTGCACTGCCGCAGCGCCAATGGCGATCAACTGCGGGTCGCCGCTGAATATGCCGACCATCTGCGGCGCAAACAGGATGAACAGCACCCCCAACCCGCCCATCCAGATGATCGCCCAGCGCGTCGCCACATTTGTCACCGCGCGCGCTTCGTCGATCCGCCCGGCGCCGACCGCCTGCCCGACCAGCGCAGTCGTCGCCAGGCTGAACCCGATCCCCGGCATGAACGAGAGCGAGAGGACATTCAGCGCCACGCGATGTGCGGCAAGCGCCACGGTGCCCAACCCGACGACAATCGGCGTCAGTGCGGCAAACGATGTGATGATGATGATCTCTTCCAGCGCCGCAGGCGCGCCAAGCCAGAGCACCTCGCGCGCGGTGCGCCAGCGCGGTCGCCAGGTTCCGGGACCGCCAACGCGCAAGCGGGTGCTCGTGCGCAGCAGGATCACCAGGAAAAGTGCAGCGCCTGCGACGCGCGCGATCAGCGTGCCCCAGGCGCTACCAGCCACACCGAGCGCCGGCATGCCGAGATGCCCGTAGATCAACCCCCATGAGGCGATCAGGTTCAGCACATTTGCCAGTGCTGTCACCAGCATGGGTGTGCGGCTGTCACCCGCGCCGCGCAACACGCTCCCGCCGATCAGCATGAGCGCCAGTGCCGGGATGCTCGCCGCGCTGATCGTCAGATACTCCGCCGCAACGGCAGTGGCATCGGGCGCCATGCCGTACAGCGCCACGACTGGTGTCGCAAAGATCAACCCGGCGAGGGTGATCGGCAGCGATAGCACAATTCCCCACAGCAGCGCCTGACCGGCGACGTGACTCGCCCGCGAGGAATTGCCTGCACCAATTGCCTGCGCTACCAGCACCGACGCGCCGACTGATAGCGAACTCAGCGCTGCCATGACGATGAACAGCACATTCAGCGCCGCGCCGACGCCTGCCAGCGCAACGACGCCAATTCCGGCGACCAGAATGGTGTCGGCAATGCCAAGCGCTGTGTGGAGGAGGTTTTCGCCGATGGCGGGCAACGCCAGACCCATCACCCGACGACGCAGCGCTGGTCGGTCAATGGTTGCACTGCCTGTTCCCGCCGATTGCACCGCAGGCGCCACCGCTTCGGCAGTTGATGGGACGATGTCGGGAATGGTCACACACTTCTCCATACTGGTGTTATCGTTCTGGTTGAACGTTCAACCTTCAACCTTCAACCCTCAACCTTCAACCTTCCAACCTTCAACCCCTACGCCGACGCCCGACGGAAGGATGCCGCGCGACGCGCCATCTCATCGCGCAGGGCATGGTGATCGCGTTCGATATAGCGCAACGCACCCAGGTAGAACACAAAACAGAGCATCCAGGCAGTGACGCAGATCCACGTAATCGCGGTTTGCAGGTCGTACATGTCGGCGATGATGCCAGCGAGCAGCGGGGCAAGCGCCGCGCCGCTGTTTTCGATGAAATACTCGAATGCCTGCGCCGTGCTGAGCACTTCCGGCACCGTTACATCGTACACCGTTGCAATGACATTTGGTGACGACAGCGGCATAAAGAGCGCCGTCACACACATCAGTACAAAGAAGGTGGTACGCTCCTCCACCGGCGTTTGCATCGCCAGGTAGAGAAAGATCGCCCCCATCAGGACCCCCGCGCTGGAGACCAGAATGCGCCCGCGCGTCGTGCGCTTGAATGCCCAATCACCCAGAACGCCGCCAATAAAACTGCCGCTCGCCAGGATCAGAATAACCGGCGCGACCGTCAGCAGAATGCTTCCTTCGTCGTAGCCGCGCTCGCGCGCCAGATAGGTGAAGAACCAGTAGGTGATCACATTCCACGGAAAGACGCCTGCGAACCCTTGCAGGAAGACGAACCACATGGTGCGCTTCCCCAGCACAGCACGCATTTCCGCCCACGAGAAGCGGAACCGCGCCATCTCGGTCATGCCTTCAAACTCTGGCTCCGCTTTACCACGCGGCATTTCGCGAACGCCGAACAGAATGACAACCGCAACCACAATGCCCAGTCCGCCGGTCAGGAAAAAGATCGTGCGCCAGCCGATCTGCGGCGCCAGCATCAGTGCCAGCACCATACCGACCAGATAGCCGATCGGTTGCGCCAGTTGCAGTAGACCGTAGACTTTGCCGCGCAGATTCGGACCGAAATAGTCGGCGACCAGGGCGTACATACCAGGGTACGACGAGTCATCAATCCCGGTCGAAGCGCGCGCCATCAGAAAGGTCGGGTAGGTGCGCGCCACCGCGCTCAACCAGGTCGTCGACCCCCAGATGAACGATGCCAGCGCCAGCAGACGCGCACGGGAAAACCGGTCGTACAGGTACCCCCAGATCGGATAGAGGATCGATGCCACTACCAGCGCACCGGTCGTCACTGCCCCCATCTGGGTCATACTGATACCGAACTCGTCCATGATAGCCGGGGTGAGTGGACCGATCAGGAGTTTGTCCGACTGATGGAGCAGCATAAAGCAGAAAAAGACCGCGATCACGAACCAGCGGTAACCTGAACGGGGTGTTCGCATCATTGCAACCTCGTATCATGGGGGCGGCGGAACGTCTCCTGTGCCATTATAACAGGCTCTTCCAGGGTGATGAGTCGCGTGAGCGCACCCTCATCCACATTGAACACACGCCGGGTATTGACAGGAAGCAGAATGAACGGCTCTCACGCGGCAGTGCACGGCGAATGATAAACACAGGTCTATCGAATACACCATTCCTCTTTTTGCTATAATGAAGCCATGACGACTGCAACGACCAGACCATCCCCCACTACCGACGCCGACGCCGACCCGTTCCGCTACGGGTGGCGCCTCGTGCCGCGTCCCACCCCCGATAATCCCTATCACCTCGAACAGATTCCGCTCACCCTCGACGACGTGCTCCATCCTGAAGTGGGAGACTTCATTGTGCACAGCGATCGCCACGAGACCGACCGGATGTATCTCACCGCTGTGCTGCGCGCACGCCTGGAGCCCTCCCGTCGGGCGATTGTGCTCAGCGACGTGCGCATCGCGTGGGACCTTCCCGACCTGCGCGCGCACGGACCGGACGTGATGGTCATCCCCGGCGTGCGCAAACGGCGCAACTGGAGCACGTTTGAGGTGGCGGTCGAACGGGCGCGCCCGGCGCTGATCATTGAGATCGTCTCGCTGGATGCGCGTGAGAACGATGTGGTGATCAAGGTGGAGCAGTACGCGCGGGCGGGAGTGGCGCAGTACGTGATTGTGGATGATACGGGGCGCGGCGGGGTACGGCGGTTGCGGTTGCTCGACTACCGTCTGGAAGGTACAGCATACCGGTTGCAGGAACCGGACGCGGAGGGGCGGGTGCACCTGGCGATTGCGGACGTATGGCTGGGCATACGGCGCGACCACGTGGTCTGCTATGATGCGGCGGGGCGGGAGATCGGGGACTATGTGACGGTGGTGCGGCAGGCGGCGAAGGCGGAGGCACGGGCGAAGCAGGCGGCAACGCGAGCGAAAGAAGCGGCAGCACGGGCGCGGCAGGAAGCGGTCGCGCGCGCCGAGGCGGAAGAGCGCGCACGACAGGAAGCGGCAGCGCGCGCCGAGGCGGAAGAGCGCGCACGACAGGAAGCGGTCGCGCGCGCCGAGGCGGAAGAGCGCGCACGACAGGAAGCGGCGGCGCGAATGGAGGCAGAGGAGCGAGCGCGGCAGGAAGCGCAGGCGCGCGAAGTCGAATCCCGCGCTCGCGCTGAAGCCGAGGCGCGTCTGCGCGAACTGGAGCAAGAACTGCGCCGTTTGCGCGGTGATGCATAGTGGTGCGAACTGTCACTCCCGTCGGCTTCTACGACGGGACGCTCTCCTGAACAACCTGCAATCTCTATCATGGTCACAAACAGAACCCTTTCATGCGACATTGCCATCATCGGCGGCGGACTGGGCGGTGTGGCAGCAGCGCTCGCCGCCTGTGACGCTGGCGCGTCGGTCGTTCTTACCGAAGCGACCGACTGGCTCGGCGGTCAGGCGACCAGTCAGGGCGTCAGCGCGCTCGATGAGCATCGCTACATCGAGACCTTCGGTGCAACCCGCAGGTATGCCGCGTTCCGCGAGGCGATCCGCGATCATTATCGCCGTCGCTACGGGATCGCTACCATGCCCGATGGGTCGCCGCTCAACCCCGGCGACGCCTGGGTTTCGGCGCTCTGCTTCGAGCCGCGGGTTGGCGTATCGGTGATCGAGACGATGCTGGCGCCCCATGTTACAGCCGGTCGGTTGACGATCCTGCGCAACTATGCCCCCATCTCCGCCATTGTGCCGGGTGACGCGATCACCAGTGTCACAGTGACAGGCGCGGATGGCGATGTGACGATTGCGGCGCGTTTCTTTCTCGACGCTACTGATCTCGGCGACCTGCTGCCGCTGACGGGCGCTCCATGGGTGACGGGTGCGGAGGCGCGGAGCGATACCGGCGAGGTTGACGCACCAGAAGAGGCGCGCCCCGGCGAGGTGCAGGGGTTCACCTTCTGCTTTGCGGTCGAATATCGTCCCGGCGAAGACCATACGATCCCAAAACCGGAAGGGTATGAGCGTCTACGCGACTCGCAACCGTTCACTCTGACCCTGACCGCTGCCGACGGCGCGCCACGTCCCTTCCGCGTCTTCGAGACCGGTCCGACCGGTCTGCCGCCATTCTGGACGTACCGCCGCCTGCTGGCAGGACGTCTGCTCGACCCGTCGGGTACGCTGCGCGATGTGGCGATGATTAACTGGAACGCCAATGATTATCACCATGCCGATCTGATTGGCGCAACGCCAGAGGAACGCACACATATTCTGGATGAAGCCCGCCGCCTTTCGCTCTCATTCCTGTACTGGCTGCAAACCGAGGTTCCACGTGACGATGGCAGCGGCTACGGCTATCCCGGTCTGCGTCTGCTCCCCGATGTGATGGGAACGAAGGACGGGCTATCAAAAGCGCCCTACATTCGTGAGTCACGGCGCATCCAGGCACTGCGGCGTGTGACCGCCAATGACATTCTGGCAGCCGGACGCACGACTGCCCGCGCGGCGCACTTCCCCGATTCGTGCGGCGTTGGATGGTATTTTATGGACCTGCACCCGGCAGTGGGGAACCCGCGCAGCATGTTCGCGCCGACGCTGCCGTTCCAGATACCGCTCGGAGCGCTGATCCCGCAGCGCCCGACAAATCTGCTGGCGGCATGCAAGAATATCGGCACGACCCATCTGTCGAATGGTTCGTACCGGCTCCACCCGGTCGAGTGGAATATCGGCGAGGCGGCGGGCGCGCTGGCGGCGTTCTGCCTGACGCACGCGATGCAACCGCGGGAGGTGTGGGAAGGTCGGGAGTTGCGCATGTTTCAGCGCCATTTGCTCGAACAGGGCATACCACTGGCGTGGACAGTGGATGTTCCGCCCGAACATCCGCACTTTATCCCCACCCAAATGCTGCTGCTGGAAGGCGCGCTGGAGGGGAATGGACCACGCGCTGCGTCGCTCGACATCGCCCCCAACACCCCTATCGACCGCGCCGACGCGCCTGCCGTGCTCCGCGCGTTGCTGCGCGCCGCCGGATCGCCATCTGAACCGGTGATCGATCCGGCGTTCGATCATCAACCGCTCAGTCGCGCAGAAGCAGCGGCAACCCTGGCGCTCGTCGGGGCGTCAACCGCTGGCATGAGCGACCCTCCCACCTGGAGCGATCTGTGCGAAGCTCTACGTCCGCTCCTCTGACTTGCCCTGGATCGAAGCGCGCAATCGGGCGGCGGACGCTGCCAGCCTCATATGCACCCTCCTTATCCGCCTGCCAGTTCAAGCGCCTGCTGCAACCCGCGGCGCAGCGGCTCCTCGGTGTAGCGCAGCGCGTTGGCGCGCCCGCGTCGGATCAGTTCTGCGCGCAGCGCAGCATTCTCCTTGATCTCCAGGATCGCCTCGGCGATCGTGCATGCGCCGACGAAGTGCTGCCATCCCCCTGAACTGTGGATGGCGCTGTCGATCGGTTCGAGAAGATAGGCGCCATCGCCGACGACCTCCGCCATCGCGCTGCGATCGTTCGTCACCGCTGCCGGAACGCCACACAGCGCCGCTTCGAGCGGCGCCAGTTCGAATGCGCCAGAGTGAGGCACGTTCACTACCAGATCACACAGGTTCAACCGCTCGACATAGGTGCAGCCCGGCGGAATCGCAGGTCGTCCAGGAGGCGGTCTGTCGGTCGGCGGCGTGTTGGCGTCGTAGGGAATGCCTGCCAGTTGCCGGAAATCGCTCTGTGGAAACAAAACCAGATCGGCGACACCAAGATGATCGGCGACGTGGAGCAGGTTCCAGCTGCTGAGCCAGGGGTCTTCGTTCGTCGGTTGGCAGTGGAAATAGGCGATAATGTCGTCTGCCTGACCGCGCGCCCGCAACTGCTGCAGCGCCATCATCACGCGCGGTTGCTGCTTGCGCTCGGTGTTGCGCCCGAAGACGCCGATAACAAAGCGTCCGTCGAGACCTGCGGCGCGGCGCAGCGCGTCACGGTACGGCAACGGACGAAACAGACCGGCATCGACCGGATGCGGCGCAGCAATCACATTGGGAATGCCGAGCGATGCGCAGTAGTTCGCCGCTACATAGGTGGGGGTCATTGCTGCGCGAAAATCGCGCAACACCTGCATCAGATCGCGGTCGAACGGAATCGTGTCGATCACGAAGTGACAGATCATGGGTCCGGTCCATCCCGCAGAACGAATGGCGGCGGCAAAGCGGGCAACGGCACCGAGATCGTAGTGGACGAAAACCAATTCCGGTTGCTCGGCGGTCAGGAAGTCGGGCAAAAGCGGCAACGCTTCCTTCTGGTCACGCGGCATTGGCACAATACGGCACGGGTAGCGCGTCGGGTCGAATGGCTGTCCGTCGGCGCATACTCCAAACACCACGGTTTCGTGCCCCATATCGGCGAGCATGCGCGTCAGATGGCGCGCATGGATGCCAAATCCGGTCGCTACCGATGGCGACTCGGAAATAAGCGCGATTTTCATGGATCGGTCCGATCTCCTCGGTCATCGACGCACACGATGATTGCTGCAAGACATTTCCGACAGGCGTGCGCAGGTCTCTCCGGCGCCGATGGGTCTGAACGCACAGGCGCAGATCCTGCTGTGCTCGTCCCCATGGAACGCCGCCGAACCCCTCATAGTATACGCTGTTACCTGACAGTATAGATCTTTCCGGCTCAAACTTTGTGCCATTTGACACAAAGCCTTCGTAGTGGTAGAGTAAGCGTGAGACATGCGCCATGTTGGGCGTATGGCGGTGTCAACGCTGGAAAGCGAGTTATCAGCCTATGTCTCCGCTCGCCAGGCATATTGTTCTCCGCGACCTGGACATCGAAGATATTGCGGATTTCGAGGTCTATCTGCGCCATGGCGGTTATGAGGCGCTGCGCATCGCCGTGACCGAACGCACTCCCGCCGACATTGTTCAGACGGTGAAGGATTCGGGACTGCGCGGGCGTGGCGGCGCCGGGTTTCCGACGGGGGTCAAGTGGGGGTTTCTGCCGAAAGGGGTCTATCCGCGCTACCTGCTGTGCAACTGCGACGAAAGCGAACCCGGTACCTTCAACAACCATCAGATTATTGATCGCAATCCGCATCAGTTGATCGAAGGGATTGCGATCTCCGCCTACGCAATTGAGGCGCACACGGCATATATCTATATTCGCGGCGAGTTCGCGGCAGCCGCACGGCGCCTGGAACGCGCGATCGCGCAGGCGTATGAGCGCGGTTTCCTCGGCAGGAATATATTCGGCAAAGGGTACGATCTCGACATCTATGTGCACCGTGGCGCAGGCGCGTATATCTGCGGCGAAGAAACGGCGCTCATGGAGTCGCTCGAAGGGAAGATCGGTCAACCGCGCCTGCGCCCACCCTTCCCGGCAGTCGCTGGTCTGTACGGCAAACCAACGATCATCAACAATGTCGAGACGTTGACGAATGTGCCGATGATCGTCCGCCACGGCGCTGCCTGGTACCGTCAGTTCGGCACCGAAAAAAGCCCTGGCACCAAAGTCTTCTCGATCTCCGGTCACGTGAAACGTCCCGGCAATTATGAGGCGCCGTTCGGCATACCGCTGCGCGAGTTGATCTTTTCGCCCGATTATTGTCAGGGAATGCGGAGCGACCGCAATGTCAAAATTGTGGTGCCCGGCGGTGCGTCTGCCGGCTGGCTCACGGCGGACGATCTTGATGTGACGATGGACTATGAGGCGCTGGCGGCGAAGGGGAGCATGCTCGGCTCCGGCGGCGTGATCGTCCTCGACGAGAGTGTCAGCGCGGTCGAGGTCGCCTATAAGATGGACGAGTTCTTCAAGCATGAGTCGTGCGGCAAATGTACACCCTGCCGTGAGGGAACATACTTTCTGGTGAAAGTGCTGCACCGGATCACGCACGGTCATGGACGCAAGGAAGACATTCCATTACTGCACGATGTTTATCATCAGATGGCTGGCAATTGCTTCTGTCTGCTCGGCGAAAGCGCCGTCGTGCCGATCCGCAGCGCACTGCGCCTCTTCCCGCACGAGTTCGAACAGGCGATTGCGCAGGCTGGCAATGGACGCCGCGATCTGAAGATGATGTCGGTTCACTGAGGCACTCCACATGACCATTGTCACACGCTGGACAGTCGAGATCGTCAAGACGCTGCCGCGACTGGAAGGCGGACGGGAGGCGATGATCGACGGAGAATGGCAGCCGATGACCGCCAATGTCTTCCGCCACCACGAGGAGGCGCTGCGATACGTTGCGATGCTGCAACCCGGCGATGGCCGCATGTCGCCGTTGATCCCCGGCTCTTTCTGTGAGATTGAACGCTTCTGTGCGATATAATATCCCACCCGCCGCAACGCGGCGCTAGAGGTGTGCATATGCCCGATGTAACCCTGGTCATCGATGGACAGACGGTGACCGTGCCAGCCGGAACCAATCTCGTCGATGCAGCCCGTATGGCTGGCATCGCAATACCGGTGTTCTGCTACCATCCCAAACTCAAGCCGGTCGGCATGTGTCGGATGTGTCTGGTCGAAGTATGGACGCCAAAGATCGATCCGGCGACCCGCCAGGTGGTGATCGGTGAGGATGGGAAGCCGGTCATGGCATTGATGATGGGGAAACTGCAACCCGGATGCGTAACGCCGGTCAGTGAGGGCATGGAGGTGCGCACGACAACGCCGCAGGTACGGTTTGCGCAGAAGGGGCAACTGGAGTTCTTGCTGACGTCGCACCCGCTCGACTGCCCGGTGTGCGATAAGGGAGGCGAGTGCCCGCTACAAAACCTGACAATGCAGTTCGGTCCCAGCACATCGCGCTTCGACTATGCCGACAAGATCCATTTTGAGAAACCCATCCCTTTGGGCGATCTGATCTATCTTGATCGGGAGCGCTGCATTCTCTGCTCGCGGTGTGTGCGCTTTCAGGACGATATCGCCGGCGATCCGGTGCTCGGTTTCGATAACCGTGGTCGCGCCTGGGAAATTATCTCGAAATCAGATCCGCCGTTCGACTCGAAGTTTTCCGGCAATACCACCGATATCTGTCCGGTCGGCGCGTTGACCACCGCCGATTTCCGCTTCAAGGCGCGCGTGTGGGAACTACGCCCAACCCCCAGCATCTGCCCGCACTGTCCAGTCGGGTGCAATATCTCGCTCGATATGCGCTATGACCGGTTGATGCGGGTGATGCCGCGCGAGAATGAGTATGTCAATGAAATCTGGATCTGCGACAAGGGACGCTTCGGCATGCGCTTCATCGAAAGTCCGGAGCGTCTGCGGCATCCGCTGATCCGCAAGGGTGATACATTAACCCCGGCGACGTGGGACGAAGCGATCGCTCTGGTCGCCGAAAAGTTGCGCACCATTCGCACCCACGCAGGTGCGGCGGCGTTGGGCGGTCTGGCGAGTCCTGACCTGCCGAACGAAGACCTGTACCTGTTCCAGAAGTTGTTCCGCCAGGTGCTGGGTTCGCCAAACATCGATTGCTGCACCGGCGCTCCGGGAGAACCGGATATCATCGATCTCGGATCGGCGCTCGGCGTTGGCAAAGGGACAAATCTGGCGAGCCTGGGAACAGGGACAGCAGTGCTGGTGGTCGGCGCCGACCCGGAGGAAGAAGCGCCGCTCTATGTGCTGCGTCTGCGCGGAATTGTGGCGCGCGGCGGCGACCTGACGGTGATCAATCCGTATCCCACGAAACTGGATCGCACCCCGGCGCGCATCATCCGTCCGCGCGTCGGCGCTGAGGCGTTCGTCGCACTGGCGCTGATCAAGGCAGTGATCGACGAAGGATTGGTCGCTGACGAGGTTGTGACGCGACGAGTTCAGGGTTTTGACGATCTGAAGGCGCGTCTGCGCGAACACAGTGTTGCGTCACTCTGCGATGCCGCAGGGGTTGCGGAAGATACGGTTCGCGCTGCGGCGCGCGCTTTCGCCCAGGCGGAACATGGCATCATTCTGTATGGACGGGTAGCGCTGACCATCGGCGCCGATCTGCTCAATGCACTTGCCGACCTGGCGCTGCTAACCGGTCACATCGGTAAGCCGAACAGTGGCTTCATTCCGCTCATTCCCGGCGCGAATGCGCGCGGTGCGCTCGATATGGGCGTGCGTCCAGGAGCCGGAAAGAAGCGCGGCTTGAACGCGCGCGAGATGTGGACGGCAGCGCGCGAAGGTCGTCTGCGCGGAATGTTCATCGCTGGCATGGATCCGGCGCGCGACAATCCGGCGGTTGCAGCGGCGCTCGATGCGCTCGAGTTTCTGGTCGTGCAGGATATTTTTCTCACCGAAACGGCGCAATATGCCGATGTCGTTCTGCCAACCGCCTCAATCGCCGGTCGCGAGGGAACATTCACCAACGCCGAACGACGGGTGCAACGTTTCCGCCAGGCGCGTATTCCTGAATACAACACGCCGGCTGGTTGGGATGTCGCTCAGCGCATCGCGCGCGCCCTGCTGTCCGGCAATGGCAAAGCGATCACACCCACCGACTCGACCGATGGGCGGACTGTACAGCGCCCATCTGCACAAACCGGAACCGGCGCATGGGACTACGTGGTTGCCAGCGACGTGGCGGACGAAATTGCGGCAACGGTACGCGGGTACGCCGATACAACCTATGAAAGCCTGGGATTGACGCGCAAGCCGCAGTGGGGGCGTCAACCAAACGAGGCGATCTTCTACGATGGCACCTCCTACGAAAACACGGAAGGGGTCGGGGTGCAGATCGCGGCTGAAGCCGACAATCCAAAAGCCGTGTTTACGCTCCAGGCGCGTGTGCCATCGCCGATGCCGGCGGATGATGCCCATCCATACATCCTGCTGGCGGCGCCGCGCGCCTATGATGGTCGGGCGTGGGCGCGCGACTCGAAACTGCTGCCGCGGATGGTCACGCCGCATCTCATTCTGAGCGCGGCAGATGCTGCTGCGCTGGAGGTGACGCCCGGCGCGCCGGTGCGGATCGCCTCCGATGCCGGGCAGGCGGTGCTGCCGGTACAGATCGACCGTCACCTGCCGCGCGGACTGGCGCTGATGCCGGACGTCAACGGCGCACCACTTAGCGCCGTGCAAACCGGTCCGTTGACGCGCGTCGCTATCACGCTGCATATCAGTGAACCGGTGGAAATGCGATGACCTGGATCGATCTCGGCATTCTGATCATCAAGTGCATTGTGCTGTCACTGGCAGCAACGACGATCTTCGCCTACTTCACGCTTTTTGAGCGGCGAACCCTCGCGCGCCTGCAAAACCGCGTCGGACCGAATCGCGCCGGACCGGGCGGCTTCCTGCAACCGATCGCCGACGCAGTGAAGCTCTTTTTCAAGGAAGATGTTACGCCATTGCTGGCAGATCGCTGGGTCTACCTGGTTTCTCCCGCGTTTGCGCTCATTCCTGCCATTATCATCTGGGCGACTATTCCGGTCGGGATGTGGCCCGATGGTCAGGGCGGCAACTGGCTGCAACTCGCGGAAATCAACGTCGGTGTGCTCTACCTCCTGGCAGTCACCTCGGTCGGCGTGTACGGCATCGCAATTGCAGGATGGGCATCGAACAACAAATACTCGATGCTCGGCGGCATCCGCGCTTCGGCACAGGTCATTTCCTACGAACTCGCGCTCGGTCTGACCGTTCTCGGCGCGGTGATGCAGACGCAAAGCTTCAGCACGGCGGAGATCGTCGAACGGCAAATGCAGATGTGGAACATCGTTCCGCAGTTCCTCGGTTTCGTCGTGTTCATCATCGCCGCTACGGCAGAGGTGGTGCGCGCGCCGTTCGACCTGGTCGAAGCCGAGCAGGAACTCGTGGGCGGGTACAACACCGAGTACAGTTCGATGAAGTTCGCGCTGTTCTTCATGTCAGAATATGTCAAACTGGTGGCGATGAATGCCATCGCAGTCACGCTCTTTCTGGGAGGCTGGCAGTTTCCTGGGCTGCAGGCGCTGACGCAGTTTACAACGCAGCAGTATGGCGCTATGATCGGCAACGCGGTGCTGGGGCTGACATCGCTCGGCGCCTTCCTGCTCAAAGTGTTGCTCCTCTCTTTCGTTTCGGTCTGGATCCGCGCCACCCTGCCGCGGGTGCGCTACGACCAGTTGATGAACCTGGGCTGGAAGGTGCTGCTGCCGCTCGCGCTGATCAACGTGGCCATAACGGCAGTGGTGAATGTGCTACTCCCCAATAGCCCGACCATCGCAGCGCTGATCGGTCTGGTTGCCGGCATTATTGTCCTGGCAGTCGCCGCAATCATCGGGAGACCGGGCAAGGAGAAACGAACGGTCACACTGGTGGAGATTGGAGCGTCATAACCAACCGGTTGCGCTCTTCGCCCGACACGCAGCCCCTGAAATGCAGTCGCATATAACAAAGTGAGAGACGTGTATGATCGGCGCACTTTTCAAAGGTCTGGGAACAACGCTCAAATATCTGTTTCGCAAGCCGGTCACCGTCGAGTACCCGGAAGTTAAACGACCGGTACGCGAACGGTTCCGCGGTCGGCATCAACTGAAGCGATTCGCCAATGGCATGGAGCGCTGCATCGGTTGCTCACTGTGTGCGGCAGCATGTCCGGCTGATGCTATTCTGGTTGTACCAGCGGAGAATGATCCGGCTGCGCCGCATTCGCCGGGTGAACGGTATGCGGAGCGCTACGAGATCAACATGCTGCGCTGCATTTTCTGCGGCTACTGCGAAGACGCCTGTCCAACCAATGCGATTGTTCTTGAGCATCAGTATGAACTTTCGTTCTACGACCGACGGAGTTCGATTCTGACCAAGGATGATCTCCTGGTCCCGCCCGACAAGGGGCACGGTGAGGTTCCGCCTATCCTGGAACAACTGAATCGCCGCCCCAGTCCGCCAGCGCAGATCGACCTGTAGCGACGAGGCCGCAATGGAACTTGTTATTTTCCTGATCACGGCGGTGGTGGCAATCGCAGGGGCAGTGGCGATGCTGCTCAGCCCGAATGCGATCCACAGCGCGATCTTTCTGCTGATCAACTTTGTTGCGATTTCGGTGCTCTATGTGTTGCTGTATGCCCCATTCCTGTTCGTTATTCAGTTGATCGTTTATGCTGGCGCAATCATCGTCCTCTTTCTCTTTGTGGTGATGCTGCTCGGTGCAGAACGGGCTGAAGACACGCGCGAACGGTTCGCCTGGCAGCGCCCGCTGGGAGTGAGCCTGGCAGCGATCCTGTTGGGTCTGCTCGGATATCTTGCGCTGCGCAATCCATCCGCCGGGGCTACAGTCGCCGACCAGCACTTTGCAGCGCCGGAACGTATCGCCGAAGCGCTGTTCACGACCTACCTGCTCCCCTTCGAGATTACGGCATTCTTGCTGCTTGCAGCGATCGTCGGCGTTGTTGTGCTGCATATGGCGGGGGGGGCGAGAACCAGGAACTGAGAACCGAGAACTGAGAACCAGGAACTAAGAACCGAGAACCGAGAACTGAGAACCGAGAACTGAGAACTGAGAACCGAGAACCGAGAACCAGAACTATGGTGCCAACGAGTTACTACATTTTGCTCAGCGCATTGCTGTTCACCCTGGGTGTTGCGGGTGTTCTGATACGGCGCAATGCGCTGGTTCTGTTCATGTCGGTCGAGTTGATGCTGAACTCGGCAAACCTGGCGCTGGTGACATTCGCAATGGCGCGGCAAGATATCGCCGGGCAGATCGTCGTCTTCTTCGTCATCGTCGTCGCCGCTGCTGAAGTCGCCGTCGGTCTGGCGCTGCTGGTGGCGATCTTCCGAACCAAACAAACGACCGATGTGGATGAGATTCATTCATTGAAAGGCTGAATGCTGGCGAAGCGAGCGCACAATGCTTCTGTTCCACTGTTTGCCTCTCATCTGACAGGACACGTTCCACGATGAACTGGATCATCTGGCTGATACCTGCTTTTCCTTTGATCGGCTTTCTGCTCAATGCGCTGGTTGTGCGCCGTGAGCGCGCAGCTGGCATCCTCGCCTCGGTGATGGTCGGGTTGTCGTTCGCAGCAACGATTGCAGCGATGGTCGTGCTCGAAGGCGCGCCATCCGGGGCAAAACGATTGACCTGGACGTTGTGGGAGTGGATCGGGATTGCCGATTTTCGCGTGGCGTTCGGGTTGCTGTTCGACCCGCTTACGGCGGTGATGGCGCTGTTGATCACTGGCGTCGGCGGGTTGATCCATATCTACTCGATTGGCTACATGCACGGCGATGTTCGTCCGGTACGCTTCTTCGCTTTTATGAACCTGTTCGTCTTCGCCATGCTGATGCTGGTGATGGCGGATAATCTACTGCTGCTGTTCCTTGGATGGGAAGGGGTGGGGTTATGCTCGTTCCTGCTGATCGGGCACTACTTCGACCGTCGCTCCGTGCCGCCGGGCATCAATCCCTCCGAGGCCGCCGTGAAAGCCTTTGTGGTCAATCGTGTCGGCGATGCAGCGATGCTGGCGGCGCTGTTCGCAATCTTTACCAACTTCGGCACGCTGTCGTTCTACGACAATCCGCAACTCAGTATCAGCGGCTACCTCGATCAGGCGATTGTTGTCGCTGGCGAAACGGTTGATCTTGGCGCATTCGGGCAGTTACCGTTGATGACTGGCATCACACTGCTCATGCTGGTCGCCGTTGCTGGAAAATCGGCGCAATTCCCGCTCTATACCTGGTTGCCCGATGCAATGGCCGGTCCAACGCCGGTGTCGGCGCTGATCCACGCGGCGACAATGGTGACGTCTGGCGTGTACCTGATTGTGCGCAACCATACCCTGTTCGATCAACCGGCGTCGGCAGCGCCGTGGGTGCTGGTGATCGGCGTGATGACGGCGTTCATCGGTGCGACTGCGGCTGTGGCGCAACTTGATATCAAGCGGGTGCTGGCGTACTCGACCGTCTCGCAACTCGGGTATATGGTTGCTGCTGTGGGGATGGGCGCGTATGTCGCCGGTATGTACCATCTGCTGACCCATGGATTGTTCAAGGCGCTCCTCTTCCTGGCCGCCGGTTCGGTCATCCACGGCATCGGCGATCACCAGGATATGCGGCGGATGGGCGGGTTGCGCAATGCGCTGCCGACGACCTTTCGCCTGTATGTCATCGGCGCGCTTGCGTTGAGCGGCATCTTCCCGCTCGCGGGATTCTGGAGCAAGGACGAGATCATTGCCCACGCCTGGTTTGACGCGCGGAGTCCGCTGGCAGCCATTATGCTGATCCTGACCTCAGCAGTCACTGCGTTCTACATGGGGCGTCAGATCGGCATGGTGTTCTTCGGGCGACCGCGCGACCCGACAATCCACGGGCACGAGAGCGGCGCCGCAATGCGCTGGACTATGGTGGCGCTGGCTGGCGGCGCCGTTGTCGGCGGTCTGATCAATCTTCCGGGATTGCACTGGCTGAACAGTTATCTGCGTCCGGTGCTGCAGGAACCGGAAGTGATCTACACGGTCGGGATGGGCATTCTTGCCACGATCACAACCCTGCTGAGCGCTGGCGCCGGTTATCTGGGCTGGAAAACCTATGCCCGCGATCTGGAGCCGCGCATCCGGATTGGGAAGGAAGACCCCATGTTTCGTTACCTGGGCGATCTGTGGCGCGGCATGGAGATCGGTTGGGGTCTCGACTGGCTTTACCAGCGGGTGTTTGTCCGCCCCTACCGCGCGGCATCGGTCTTTCTCAGCGACGTGGTTGATCGTGAAGCCATCGATCAGGTGCTGGTCGATGGCACGGCGCGTGGATTGGCGCGACTGGCGCACGGGTTGCGCGCATTGCAAACCGGGTATATTCGCACGTATGCGCTCATGTTCCTGTTCGGCGTCATTCTGGTTGTCGCATTCTTCGCCTTACGCGGTTAGGACTTATGAACGTTGCACCGCTTCTTTCCCTCATGATCTGGTTGCCAGCGCTGGGCGCGCTGGTGGTGCTGACATTGCCGCGTGAGCGTGTCGCGGCGCAACGCAGTGTGTCGATGAGCGCTGCGCTGCTGGCGCTTGCCGCCGCGCTGGGGGTCGTCTTCTTCTTTGATCCTGCGCGCGCAGGGTTTCAACTGGTCGAAAGCGTCGCGTGGATCCCATCGTGGGGCATCAGTTACACCGTTTCGGTCGATGGCATCAGTCTCTGGCTGGTGGTGTTGACTGCGTTTCTGACGCCGGTTGCGCTGGCGGCGAGTTGGGGAACAATCGAACGGCAGGAGCGCGCGTTTCATGCGCTGGTTCTGTTGCTGGCAAGCGGGCTGTTCGGCGTCTTTACGGCGCAGGACATGCTGCTGTTCTACGTGTTCTTCGAGTTCACGCTGGTTCCCACTGCGCTGCTGATCGGCATCTGGGGCGGTGTAGAACGTCGGTATGCGGCGATCAAGTTCTTCGCCTACACATTCACCGGTTCGGTCTTTCTGTTGCTGGGAATTATTGGCCTGTATCTGCTGCACGGTCAGGCGACGGGCGTCTACACCTTCGATATTGCGACGATCCTGGCGAGCCTGCAACTCGGTACGTTGCAATTGAACCCGGCTGCTGAAAGGCTCATGTTTGGGTTGTTCTTCATCGGCTTCGCGGTCAAAACCCCGATCTGGCCCTTCCACACCTGGATGACGACTGCTCACGCCGAAGCGCCTTCGTCAGGCGCAATCGATATCGTCGGGCTGCTGATCAAGATCGGCGCGTATGGTCTGATCCGCTACACTATCCAGCTCTTCCCGGCAACTGCTGCCTGGGCGGCGCCAGCAATCAGCGTGCTGGCGGTGATTGGCATTCTGTACGCTGCGTGGATTGCCTACCAGCAGACCGATATGAAACGTTTGCTGGCATATGCGTCGGTCAGTCACCTGGGATTGATCGTGCTCGGCATGTTTGCCCTGAACCCGCAGGGGATCGCCGGGTCGGTGGCGCATATGGTCAATAGCGCCCTGACAACCGGCGCACTGTTCCTGGTCGTCGGCATGCTCGTTGCACGACGCGGTTCACGCGAATTGAAGTCGTATGGCGGGTTGTGGAAATCAACGCCGGTGCTCGGCAGTTTGACATTGATACTGGTGCTCGGCTCGATCGGCCTTCCCGGCTTGAACGGCTTTGTCAGCGAATTTGCAGTGCTGCAAGGTGCGTGGCGTTCTCCCGGTCTCGGATGGCGTTATGCGCTGCCTGCGCTCCTGGGAGCGGTGCTGGCAGCGGTTTATCTGCTGCACATGTACCGGATGGCGTTTATGGGCGATGCGCCGCCGGAACTGGCGCAGGCGCCCGACGTTCGACCGCGTGAACTGGCGCTGCTGGTCATTATGGCGACGCCAGTCGTCCTGTTTGGGTTATACCCCAATCTGCTGTTTGGACCCATGCAGCAGTCGGCGACACAGATTGCCGGGGGAACGTTGCAGTATCTGGCGAGTCGTTGAACGGCAGCCCTGAATCTGCACAGGGCTGAACGTTTGATGTGGAATACGACACACCAATGACAGAGATCATCATTCCGCCAATTGACTGGCGCGTGGCAGCGCAACTCAGCATTGTCTTCGGTTGGGCATCGGTGCTGCTGATCGTTGCCCTGTTCATACCGCGTTCGCGCACACGAATCGTTGGATACCTGGCGATTGTCGGGGCACTCGTCGCAGCTGGCGCTGGCATCCCGCTGTGGGGCGTCAATGCTGAGACATTCAGTGGCATGCTGCGCCTGGATGCGTACAGTCTGACGTTGAACTGGCTCTTTCTGGCCGCTGCGGCAATCACGATCGTGGTATCGCTTGACTACCTGCCGCGACAGGGGATCGAACGGAGTGAGTACTACATTCTGGTGCTGTTCGCAACCGGCGGCATGATGCTCCTGGCGCAGGGGACAGACCTGATTATCCTGTTCCTGGGGCTGGAAATGCTGTCGATTGTGCTGTATGTGCTGACCGGTTTCGCATACCCGCGCAATGCGTCGGAAGAAGCAGGCATGAAATACCTGTTGATCGGCGCGTTTGCCGGCGGCTTTGTCGTTTTCGGCATTGCGTTGCTGTACGGTGCAACCGGCAGCATGAATCTGCGGGTCATTGGCGAAACGCTCACACGCCAGACAATGACGCTCGAAGAGCGAACCTACATGCTGGCAGGGTCGGCGCTCGTTCTCGTTGGTTTTGGGTATAAGGTTGCAATGGCGCCATTCCATATGTGGGCGCCGGATGTGTACGAAGGCGCGCCGACTCCAATTGCCGGGCTGCTTTCGGTCGGCAGCAAGGCTGCCGGATTTGCGGCGCTGCTGCGCTTCCTGGTCGAGGCGCTGGCGGGCGAATGGCAGATCTGGGCGCCGGTGCTGGCGGCGCTGGCGATTGCGACGCTGGCAGTAGGGAACATCGGAGCGCTGACACAGCGCAATGTCAAGCGCATGCTGGCGTATTCGAGCATTGGGCACGCCGGATACATCCTGTTCGGCGTGATTGCTGCTGGCGCACCGGGAGGCATTGCGGGGCAGCGCGGCATTGAAGGAGTACTGTTGTATCTGATGGCATACACCTTCACGAACCTTGGCGCATTCGGCGTTCTGATTGCGCTCGAGCATCGCGGTGAAGCCGCGTGGGACATGAGCGACCTGGCGGGGTTGTGGAACCGACGCCCCTGGCTGGCGGTCGCTATGGCGGTGTGTATGCTGTCACTGGCTGGCGTTCCGCCGACAGGCGGATTCTGGGGGAAGTTCTACGTGTTCACCGCTGCATGGCTGGCGGGCATTGGCTGGATTACCGTCATTGGCGTCATTATTGCCGCCATTGCGGCATTCTACTATCTCCGCATCGTGGCGCAGATGTTTATGGCTGAACCGGTGCGCGACACTCCCCTGCCGATGGATCACGCCTTGCGCGCAGGGCTGGTTCTGGCAACCGCAGGCGTGCTGCTGCTGGGATTCCTGCCGACTCCGGCAATTGATCTGGTGCAGCGCGTGACGCTTGCTGCTGCGGGAAGCGTTCAACCGTAACTTCCGTGAGTCTCCTGTACAAAGGTCGCCTCACCGCTGAGTCGCAGCGCACGCAGAGATTATGATCACGCAAACGCTGCGGTCTGAGCGCCCTGGCAGTGCATTTTTGCAGTGAAGTTATCCGTGGTGATGTTCGCCTCCACAGCCATACGTCAAGCCTCTGTTGCGCCGTTGTTCCATCTGACGACGAAACGCTTCACGGGCTGAAGGGCGACTTCTCTGCTACAGGAACTTCTACGACCTCAGAACGCAGGATGCCGCTCTCGACGACATTGGTGATGATCGTGCCGGGAGCGACCGTATCGCGCACGCGCACATCGATCAAAATAGCGGCAGGATAGGCTTTACTGGTGATCACGGTGCAGCGCACGACAGGACCTTCACTGCACTCGCCCACCGTTGGACTGACCTTCAATATCTCCAGATCGGAACTGATGCTATCAACCACTGTTAGAGGATGGGCAGCATTGTCATCAGCAAAGACGCCGATATAGTAACTGAACATCATCCCAGGCTCTGCCACTGAGACCGACGCCATCTGGTGGATCCGGATCACCGAACGGACGTCTAGAGGCGGATCGGTGGGTGCAGGCAAAAGCGGATATTCCACAGCAGGCGGTGATCTGAACGGCAGAAACGGGGTGAAGGTTGGGTATAACGTAATAGCCAGAGTGGGGGTCGGATAGATCAGCGAATGCTGCATTCTAAAGAGAGCGTCGTAAATCCATCCGGACAGCAGTGACACACCGAAAAGGATGAAAAACGCGCGCACCAGCCATCGCACGTCCGATTCGGGTTTCGGGAACCTTCGCTCAACGACCGGTTCTGTGGACTTGAAGATTGTTTTCGCAGGCGCTGACGCATGCAGCCTGGTCGTCGGCAAGGTATGTTCCTCCGCCACGGCTGCCAGGTCTGCCGCCAGTTCAGTCGCCGACTGGTAGCGTTCACGGGGGTTCTTCGCCAGCGCCCGATCCAGCACCTTCTGAACCGCATCGGGAAGCGCGGGTTGCAGCATGCGCACACGAGGGATCGGCTCGGTTACATGCGCCACCAAAACGCCAACAGGCGTATCGGCGCGGTAAGGGGGGCGTCCGGTGAGCATCTCGAAAAGCATTGCGCCCATTGCATACACATCAACCAGCGGTGAGAGACCGCCGGGTCTGGTCAATTCAGGCGCCATATAGTCGGGCGTGCCAACCACACCGCTGCGGGTCAGAATGGTTGCTGGTTCGACCAGACTGACGATCCCGAAATCAGCCAGGTACGGCTGGTTGGTATGATCAAAGAGCACGTTATCAGGTTTCACGTCGCGGTGGATCAACCCGGCAGCGTGAGCCGCATCGAGCGCCTGAGCAATCCGACCGATAATCTGTGCTGCCTGAGGGAGAGACAGAGGTCCGCGCTGAAGGCGAGATGCCAGCGAGCCGCCGGTCATCAGGCGCATAACCATGAACGGTTGACCTTCGTGCTCGCCAGCGTCGTAGAGCGGCACAATCGCCGGGTGTTCGAGAGCTGCAACTGCTTCGACCTCGCGCCGGAAACGGGCGTGAAAGGCAGGGTCGTGCAACAACTCGCGGGGAAGCGCCTTTACTGCGACCTCACGATCAGCCTCTGGATCGTATGCCCGGTATACCACAGCCATACCGCCACGACCCAGTTCGCCACGGATCTGGTAACGCCCGATCATCGGCGGGAGCATCGGTTCCTCCTTCCGAACATCGTGAAGGGTCTGCCCCCCGCGCCTCGGGCTAACGGCGTCGAGCGTTGCTGCGGTGTGCATCGATCAGGCTGCTCGGGGCATCTTCATCGATACGCGCAAAACATACTGCCAAACCGGTCGTCCAGGTCGATGACTGTGACTGTTGCAAATTCAAGAGACATTTTTGGATAGGGTAAAATCTGGCAAAATAGGGTTACCGAAAATAGCACACACCCGTCACCCTTAAAGTGTCGCGAGAAGCGGCCACACAGCGCTAGCCAGAGCAGAGCAATTGCTCAACAACCATCAGTCACCAGGCAGGACTGCGCTACCGCGAAACGGTTTTGAATACCGGTTCTACATCAGCACATCAGCTATTACCGGGATTTGTATCAGGATAGGGCATTAAGAAACGTTCTCCGTCAAAGTGAATCAGATGATCAGGATCACTGGCAATCCAGACCTCAGTATCCCAAGAAATCTGATCGAGAAATCGGCGCATTTTTTTACGATTCTCGAAGGCGGTGACAAAAATGAGACTCGCTTTGTAACACTGAAACAATTCTTTCAACTCTTTGCGCCGTTTACCATCGATCTATCCAGAGCTGGTAACGGCTTCGATGACGAATAGCCAATCACGTCCCGGGTCGTACACTAAGACATCGGGCATTTTCTGATCAGGTTCAATGGTCACTCATTCGCTATTTCCATCACAATTGCATCAATCTCAACCTGAGAGAGTTCACCCATAGACGCAGCACGACCAATACGTTCGAGGGCTTCACGGTCTGGATAACGAAACGCACGCAGATCAGCAGCGTTGACCTGGGTATGCCCACTAAACGCGCGAAAGCAATGATCGGCCCATGTTGAATTGAAAAAGAGCGTCAGTCCGCGTGCAAGGGCAGGCGGCAGACCGCGACCATGCGCATGGATGTAATTCAGATGATTTTCAAATCCTATCTCCTGGTATGGTATCCGTGTTGGATCATAGAGGGCTGCCACGAGCCGGCGCCGTTCTTCTTTCGCGGTAAATCGCTTTACCAGCACATACACGCCAGAGGGAATAAGAAGGTCGGCAGTTTCCCTGCAACGCACAATTGCTTGCGGTTTCCGCATACCATCTCTCGGCCAATCAATCATTGCCCTTCGGATGTGATGCGGATAAATCAGCGGGACAGTTCCGTTCGTTGGTTCATCACGCAAGAACGGACGCGCTCGAAAGTCAACGACTCGTCCGGTTGACACAACCAATCCAAGATCGTGCAGCGTTGCTGGCAGACGTCCCATCCATTCCCGAGCCAGGAGGTCGGCATCGTCGGCAGGAATGTGGATGAATCGATCGGCGCCGGTTGACCGAATGATTGCGTTATGCGGCAGCTTCCGCTCATGTACTGCACTCTCAGGCGCCCCAGTGCTGCTCGAAATACGAATGGTCGCACATGGTTCGGCAGATTTGACCGCATCCATGATGATCGTCTCTTGCAATACATCGTCCTGTTCAAACACTGCCGAGCGGGAATCGAAGACATGGATGCGTCGGATTGCCATCCTATCGAGCAGATCGTCGCGAAATGGACGGAAATAGGGGCCATTGCAGAAGCTCCGCGGCGTGATTGAGACAAGTTGACCGCCGGGAGCAAGTAAACGGATAATGAGCGCAAGAAATCCAGCATATAGATTACTCGTTTCGATACCGGCTGAACGCAAGTGAAGCCGTTCAGCGGAGTCGCTGCGGATTTTGCGGTATGGCGGATTAACCAGCGCGACGTTGAACGACGGGAGCGATTCGGCGAAGAGGTCGCCACGTGCGATCGGCGCTGCTGTCGCAATGAAGTCAACCTGGCGAATGTCGGCGCTGAAACTGATGCCGGACGATTCGCACATCCGTTGGCAAGATGCCATACAGACCGCCAGTGGTTGGGCAAGCGACGGATCGATCTCAAAGGCGGTTACCCGAAGCTGTTTCGTTACGCCGGGCATACGACAGATACGACGAACAAGTGCAGCGATTAACGTGCCGGTTCCGGCGCCAGCATCAAGCAACGTGATCCGCTCCGGCAACGGATCAACCCATGATGCCATGAGATCCGCGACGTGTGACGGTGTGAAGAACTGCCCCAATGACTCCCGGTTTCTTTGCCCGATTGGTTTATTGCTCGTGCGGATGATGGTCATACGTGCGCTCCGGTTGCTGACGCGCCTGCGAGCGCGTGTGGGTGCAACGGACGACATACCTTGCCAGACTGGAACGAGCGACAATGGATAGCCAACAGAATAACCCACGCAACAGTCGAGTAATAGCTCAGACGGTCTTGTGGCCATTGATCAAACCTTACTTCGTTCCCCGCAGGGTATACACCACAATTCCCTTGCCGTTGAACTTCGACGCATCGATAGCGCCGATAACCAACGCCGTCGTGCCGTGCTCGTACCCGTCGAGCAGCACATCGCCCTGCAAACCGGGCATCCGCCGCACGTGCCACCAACCATTCTGGGTCAGCGCCATGTAGTGGTTCTGCACGTCCGCCAGCGAACCATTGTCGATGATAAAAATCTCCTCGACCAGCGTCTCCTCCTTGACGGCGTCCTTCTTCATTTCTTCGATTGCGACGCTCCGCCATGAAGCAATGATCTGGTCAACCTTCGGACTGCCGCTGCTCTCGAACGGTTGCGCATTCGGCGGCGGCGGGACGGTCACATCGCCCCCGCCACAGGCGGCAAGGGCAAAGAGCGCGAGAATGACTATCGCCATGATTCGGATGCTGCGCATAGCATTGATCCTCGTAATAACCTGACTGTGTAACGGAGGAGAAGTATACCATACCGGTCTCAGGATTGCGCGTCGTCGCCCGCAAGCGCGTCAAGAAACCGTCTCAGCGCCGCGTTCACAGCGTCAGGCTCTTCGACGGTGGATGTGTGTCCCGCACCGGGGATGACAACCAGCGTCGAGTTGCGAATGCGCGCATGAATGCGCCTGGATTTGTCTGGCGGCGTTGCGACGTCCTGATCGCCAACGATGATGAGCGTCGGCGCGGTGATCCGGTCGATCTGGTCATACACCCCCTGACGGTCGATGACTCCCTGAACGGCGCGGGAAATACCGATCCGATGGTTGGCGATCATCCGTTCGCGCCATATTGCCCGCTCCTGTGCGCGGGTCGGATCGTTCAGAAACTTCACGCCGAACATAATCGGCATCACCTGATCGGCGACGAGCCGCAACCCCAGCCAGCGCGCAATGAAATTGAGCATGCGGTATCGCCCCACATTCTCGCGCGGCTCCGGGTCAGCCGAGGTCTCCATCAGAATGAGTGACCTGATCAGTTCTGGGCGGTGAATCGCCAGGCGCATGCCGACAAAGCCCCCCATTGAGAGACCGACGAAGTGACACGGCGCGCAGCGCAGCGACTCGATGAGCGCAGCAGCATCCGCAGCAAGGGTGTCCATGTCGTATCCCGTTGCAGTCACTTCGCTCTGCCCCTGTCCACGAAAATCGAAGGTGATGCAGCGGCGCCGATCCTTGAGTGCATCGACCTGCCGGTCGAACATCCGACCGCTCCACAGGAGACCGTGCGCAAAGACAATCGTTTCAGGACCGGTTCCGTGTTCCTCGTAGTGGATCGTCGCTCCGTTGACGCTTAGCCTGGGCATTGGTGAGAACTCCTGAACCTCCAGAACGCAGGACGCCACGCATGTTCAACGTTCAACCTTCACCCTTGCGCGCTCACGTCCATACGCCTCGATGTCGTTGAGAAACCGCGACGGTTTCGCCAGTTTGCCACGCACACGGCTCGCCGCCCACGACAGATAGAGTTGCTCTCCTGCGCGGGTCAGCGCCACATAGCAGAGCCGACGTTCTTCATCGACCCCTTCCGGCGTGACCAGACTGTGTTCATGCGGCAGCACGCCTTCCTCCAGCCCCACAACGAACACAATCGGCCACTCCAGACCTTTCGCCGCGTGGATGGTGGACAACTGCACCCGGTCACGCTCCTCGTCGTTGTCATCGGCGCTGGTGAGCAGGGCAACCTCTTGCAGAAAGGCGTTGAGCGCCGTATGATCGGCGGCGGCATTCGCCAACTCCTGGAGATGCGCGCGCGCATCCGGCACGTTCTCCGGTTCGAGACGCTGTTCCAGCCATGCCTGGTAGCCGGTGCGTTCCAGCACATCGGCGAGCAGGTGGTCGGGCGACAGTGCGCTCTCCGCCAGACGACGCCAGCGGGTGAGAAGCGCAGCCAGTTGACGCGCCCCTTCTGCGGCTTTCGATGGCAGCAGTGCGAGCGCTTCGGGGTGAATCAGGGCATCGGCAAGGGTCAAACCGCGCTGCCCGGCAAAGGCGGAGAGTGTTACCAGCGAATTCGCACCCAACCCACGCGGCGGCACATTGGCAATCCGGTTGAGACTCAGGGTATCGGCGGGGTTATTGATGACACGCAGGTATGCCAGCGCATCACGCACCACAGCACGATCAAAGAATCCAGTCGCGCCGCGCAGCGCATATGGAATACGCGCATGGCGCAACGCCGACTCAAAAGCGCGGCTCATGTGGCGCGAACGGTAGAGCACTGCAATCTCCTGCGGACGACGACCCTGCCGCAGGAGATCGGCAATGCTGCGCGCCACCCGTTCGGCTTCATCGCGCGCATCTTTTGCATCGACAATCTGGAGCGGCGACGTATACCCGACGCCACGGGGAGTTTCCGGCTTCGTTGCACGCAGCGCCATTGGCTGAACGGTTCGACTGTGACGAATGACCGCATAAGCAGCATCAAGTATCGGTTGACGGCTGCGATAGTTGGTTGCCAGTTCGATTACCCGTGCATCGGGGAAATCTCGTTCGAAGCGCGAAATGATTGTGTGATCGGCATTGCGGAAGCCATAGATCGCCTGCATGCCATCACCAACGGCGAACAATGATCGAACACCGCCGTTCGCCGGTGATGGACGTGTCAGCAACTCCACCAATGCATGCTGCGCCGGGTCGGTATCCTGATACTCATCGATCAACACGTGTCGCCAGCGCGATTGACAGGCGTCCAGCACATCGGGATGTTCACTGAAGAGTCGATGGGTCAACAGGATGAGATCGTCAAAATCGAGCGCATTGGCGCGCTCAAGGCTGCGCTGGTAGCGTTGATAACACCCGGCAACGAAGCGCGCCAGGTCATCACGCGCGAAACGCGCTGCCAGGCGCGGCGTGAGCAAACGGCTCTTGGCGCGCGAGATATGACGCAGCAACTCCTCTGGTTCAAGAAGTGCAGGCGGACGCTCCCGTGCTGCGTCAAGCGCCGCAGACGCCAGGTGCACCTGCTCATCTTCTGCGTAGATCGTGAAATCGGCGGTATAACTGCCGATTCGCCCGGCGATATGTTCGCGCAGCACCGAAGCGCATACTGAGTGGAAGGTGCCAGCAGTCAGACCACGGATCGAGACGCCGGGCATATCACGCAGGCGCTGGCGCATTTCACGCGCTGCTTTGTTGGTGAACGTCAGCGCCAGAATATTCGATGGCGACACACCGTGTTCCACGATCAGATATGCAATCCGAAGAGTGAGAACGCGGGTCTTGCCGCTGCCAGCGCCAGCACGCACCAGAATGGGACCCGGCGGAGCGGCAACCGCAGTGCGTTGTTCGGGATTCAGTGAAGCGAAGAGACGCATATCACACACGATCATCCGGCTCAATCCCCAGCGCCCGCAGGCGCTCCGCTAGACGCGCCGCCCGCGCTTCCGCCTCCGCCCGCGCTTCCGCCTCTGCGCGCGCCCGCGCTTCCGCCTCTGCGCGCGCCCGCGCTTCCGCCTCCGCCCGCGCCTCCGCCTCCGCCTTCGCCCGCGCCAACTCCTCGAACGTCAGAAACGGGCGTCCGTCCGGGTAGAACAACCGCACCTCCCCACTCTCCACCGTAAACCGCACCCCTAACGCCGGACTCACCCACCCGTTCATATCCGCGATCACCGCCAGCCGCCCCGCCCGTCGCACCCAACCGCTCGCATCCCCCCGCTCCGGGTCGATCAAATAGTATTCCTCCACCCCGTACTGGTCGTAGAACTCGAACTTGCGCGCCATCTCGCTCAGCGTGTTCCCCGGCGACAGCACCTCGAACACCACTTGCGGCGCCTGCCCCCCTTCCTCCCACTGCAAATACGCCCCGCGATCCCCCTTCGGTCGCCCGATCGCCACCAGCACGTCCGGCGCCCGCCGGATGTCGGGGCGCCCCTCGACCGGGTACCACAGCAGGTCCCCCGCCACGAACACGTCCGCCCGCTCGGCGAACAGCGCCGCCAGGTTCCCCTGCAGCGTCACAATCCAGCGAAACTGAAGCGTATTCTCCGCCATCGGCTGCCCATCGCTTTCGGGATACACGATGGCGCCCGTCGTTGTCGCCTCCGCTACGCTCATCGCAGCCTCCCCATGTTCCAGACCTGCATGGCATGCTACCACATTCCCTGAAACTGGTGTACTATAACTTCTGCAACGTTGCCGCAGCATAGCGCGTAGATCCGGATAAGGAATAAGCCCCCTCACTCAAAGGAGGTCCCATGTCAGTAGTGGCAGGCATCGTCTTCGGCTTCATCGTGTGGTTCCTGATGTGCTACCTCGTCGCCGGCATCTACACCGTCGATCAGAACGAACGTGCGGTGAAAACCATCTTCGGGCGCGCCGAGCGTCTGACCGACGCCGCCATCGATGATCCTTACGCCGAATATCTGCGCCCGGAAGAACGCGAACGGTACCGCTACCCCCAGGTGGTCGTCATACCGCCCGGCGGACCGTACTTCAAGTGGCCCTGGGAGCGGATCTACAAAGTTTCGGTTGCAACCCAAACCATGAACATGGCGCTCGACCTGGAAAACCCGATGGCGAACCAGGGCGGCACCAAACTCGAAGCAGTGACGAAAGACCAGTTGAACATCGCGCTGGAGGGACAAATCCGCTACCGCGTCTACGAGCGCAACCTGTACGCCTACCTGTGGGGCGTCAAAAACCCGATCGTCCACGTGATGGGATACTTCATTTCCATTCTACGCGAGCGAATCGCCAACTTCGAGGCGCCGCAACGCGCAATAACGACAGAGACGGCGCCAATGGAAGGCAACATGGTCGCCAGCGTCTCGATCAACGATCTGCGCAAGAACCTGCGCGACCTGAACGAGTTGATGGACCGTGAGTGTCTCTCGGCAGCGGCGCGTTACGGCATTCAATTCGACGCCTCGCTGATCACCAGCATTGACGCGCCGCCAGAGGTCGAGTCGGCGCTTGCGGCGATCAACACAGCGTACAACCAGGTTTCGTCGGACATCAGCCTGGCGCAGGCGTCAGCCGACCAGAAGATCGTACAGTCGAAGCGTGCCGTTGAGATCGAAACCCTGAAAGCTCAGGCGGAAGTTGAGCCGCTGATGGCGCTGGCAAAGCAACTGGGCGACCTGAAGCGCATTGGTGGACCGCAAGCGCTCCGGGCATACCTGCGCAACGTCCGTCTGAAGCTCTACAACCAGGCTGAGCGTGTCATACTGGAGGAACAGATATGATCGAGTATATGATCGAGTTCGCCACTGCCGCCATTGCGACCTTCATCTTCTGCCTGATCGCAGTGCCGACCATTCTTGGATTGCTGCGCGCCTTTGGTCTGTATGCGATCGTAGAAGAGGGAACCTGTCACGTGTACGTGCTGTTTGGGAATGTCGTCGGCATTTTGCGCGAGCCGGGGTTGTATTTCCTGCCCGTGCAACTGGGTCTGGCGGCATTCGTGGTCAACTGGCTCGGACGCCGCCACGTGCTCGATATGCGCCTCGACCAGAAGTACCTGCGCAGCCAGCCGGTCAACTCCGAGGAAGGAGCGCCGATGGGGGTGGGTATCTGGTATGAATATAAGATCAGCGACCCGATTGCCTATCTGTTCAAGAACGCCGACCCCGACGGTTCGCTGGCGGCGAATGTGAGCAACGCCGTGGTGCGCACGCTGAGCAATCTGCCGCTCGCCGATATGCTGGAGAACCGCCACGCCATGAGCCGCACAGTGCGCGATGAGGTGTCGCCGAAGTCGGCGGAATGGGGCTACCAGCTTGGTTCGGTCTACATCCGTAAGGTGCACTTCCGCGACATCGGCATGATCCGGCAGATCGAAGAGAAGGTTGTCAACCGTCTGCGCCAGGTGACCGCCGCTATCAAACAGGATGGCGCCAACCAGGTGAGCATTATCACCAATTCGGCAGAACGCCAGGCTGCTATCGAATTTGCCAGAGCGCAGGCGATCCGTCCGCAGATCGTCGGCACAGCGCTCAACAAGATCGCAGCCGATCCGGAGGTGTCGGCTGCACTGTTCGAGATCCTCGAACTGCAAAACATTATCGAGGGTCGCGCCAGAGTGACACTGATCCCGCCTGCCCGCCCGCTCCTTCAGCAAATGATGGCAGCGACCCCTGCCGAAGACCGTCAACCGGCACAGCACGTAAGATAGCGAGACATGCCCACAACCACGATCGAGGGTCCTGTGCGCCCCGGTCGTGGTCGTGTCGATGCGTCAATGGCGGGGCGAGGCATTGCAACGCCGCAAGCGTCAGAAAATGCTTGACAGTACGCTCGCAAAAGTTTACAATACGTAAAGCGTGTCGCTCGCAAGCCTGGTTTGACGCGCGTCTATTTATGCATTATAATCATCCAGACAATAAACGAACAAATGTTCGCAAACAATAGAGAGAGTGATACAACGTATTCTGTGGTTTGCCGTTATGCTGCTGGCGCTTGCTGGATGTGGACAGCCCCTGCAACTTGATGCTGCACGGCGAACGCGCACACCGCTTCTCGCCCCATCTGCCACGCTTACGAGTACGCCTGAGCGTGCTACGGCTGTGCTGGCGACGCCGCGAACAACGCAAACACCAATCCAGGCGCCTTCGCCAACCGTCGTGCACCTGCCAACGGTTCAGATCATTCCAGCCACGCCTGAGCCGCAAACGAGTGAAGCACGCTGGCGCGCTCAGCAGATTGATCGACAGGTTCTCGATCCGCCACAACTCTACCGGGTGACCAGCCAGGCAACATTGTTCTGGTACGATCCGATGACAGGTCAGATACTCGAAATCGGCACACTGCGCGGCGACGTTCCGGTTCAGGCGCGGTTTCGCCTGCGCTCGACCGGTCAGGCTGCGCTCGAAGTGCCATACCGTATCAATAACGACTTCGGGCTGACCGCTATATCCGAGGCTGTGCGATCACGAATGGAAGCGGCCGGATATACGGTGAGCGTCGAAGCATTTTTATTGGAATCCGACGCCGTCCAGGCACCGTAGTACGTCGTTGGAGATCGGCTGTGAGTAGTAACTACTTAAACATGCTCCGTGGGCAGCGTCGTCGTTCCAGTGGGTTTCAGATCACTGCCCGCACCTTGCTGGCCATTCTGGCATTCGTGGCAATGGCAGGTTCTGCAGCGTACTGGTGGGGGGTGCAATCGCAACTCACCGACAACCGGATCGTCGCCGTCGCCTTCACCGCCATTCTGGTCCTCGCGCCACCGAGCCTCGTCTCGTTCCTCATCCCCTGGTCGCCTGCCGGGATGCTGCTCCAGAAAGTCAACGCCCGCACCTGGGCGTTTCCGGTCATCATCGGTTGCGCGCTCTACCTCCTCTACTACGCCTTTCAGCTCCAGTGGGCCTGGTGGGCGGCGCAACCGGTCGTCGCCGAGACCAACCTGGTCTACCAGCAGGTGCTGATCGGCATGATCGGCTTCATCATCATTCCCGCCCTGCTGTGGACGCCGGTCTCGTCGGACGAACTGGTCGAGCAGGTGCGGCAGGCGCATCTGGTGAAGCGCTATGAGTTGCAGACGCAGGCGGATATTGCGATCCTGCGCGCGACGCTGCTGCGGGCGCAGGAGAAGGCGCTGATCGGGTTCGCCAATCTGACGGTGCAGGAGCGCGAGGAGCTGGCGGCGGTGATGCAGTCGCTGGTGAGCGGGATCGACCGCACGCTGAAGGAGATCGGGCAGACGGTGAAGACCGTCTCCGGCGTGGCGCTGCCGTTCGATAGCATCCTCGACGATAATGAGGATATTCGCGATGTGCTGGAGTATATTGGCGATACACTGGTCAACACGTCGATAAGCGAGGCGCAGGAGGCAAAGCCGGAACAGGCGGCGCTCCAGGCTTCGCAGCCGACGCGCGAAACGCGCCGACCCACGCCTCAGACCGATCCACGCGAAGCTGGCTACTATCAGAGCCGTCATCGAACCAGACGCCTCCGGCGCGACGAAGAGGACGATGAGTGACCGCTATGCTGCGCTCCGACGATCCTGAAGCAACACTCTCCGATCAGGAGTTGTATGAGTTCGCCGATCTCCTGGCATTGCGGCTCTATCAGGACCTTGGTCGTCGCTGCTATCTGCTGAGCCGGCAGGATATCAGTGAGTTGATCTATCCGTACATCACTGATCTCGACCGCCGCGACCGGCGTGCGCTTTCCTGGCTGGTATGGAATCTGCTTCAGGAAGGTGCTGAAATCGAGTATGAGATCGATCAGGCATGAGTAGCGCCCCCATCGGCATTCTCGGCGGTACGTTCGATCCGATCCACTATGGGCACCTCGCCATCGCCGAAGAGGTGCGCGTCGCGCTGCGCCTCGACCGCGTTCTCATCATCCCGGCTGGTGAACAACCTCTGAAGATCGGTAAGCACATGGCGCCTCCTGAGCACCGCCTGGCAATGGCGCGCCTGGCGTGCGCTGATAATCCGTTCTTTGAGGTGTCGAGCATCGAGATTGACCGTCCCGGACCGTCGTATACCCATGTGACCCTGCAACTCCTCCACGATCAGGGTCTTGAAAACCTGTATCTCATCCTTGGCGCCGATGCGCTGGCGGATCTGCCGCGCTGGCGCGAAACGCCACGTATCCTGACGCTGGCACGGATCGTAGTCGTGTCGCGCCCCGGCGCAGCCATCGATCTGCCTGCTCTGGCTGAGATGTTTCCAGCGTTGCCGGAACGCCTGATCCTGATCGAAGGTCCGCGTCTGGATATTTCCAGCACCGATCTGCGTCAGCGTGTCGCACAGGGGCGCCCCATTCGCTATCAGACGCCCGACGCGGTCGTTGCGTATATCGAGGCGCATGGATTGTACCGGTAGACGATGGATATGCTCCTGAACACCGCACGTGCGTGGGGATTACGCCTCGATCAGCGGCAGATTGAACAGTTTGCCCGTTACAGCGCTGAACTTCGCGCCTGGAATACGCGCGTCAACCTGACAGCAATCACCGACGAGGAAGGAATTGTGGCGCGCCATTTCCTTGACTCGTTGCGCTGTGCGTTGAGCTGGGGAGATGCACCGTCGAGTCTGATCGACATCGGCAGCGGAGCGGGCTTTCCAGGATTGCCGTTGAAGATCCTGCGCCCAGAACTGAGGGTCGCCCTTGTGGAGAGCGTTGGCAAGAAAGCCGCATTTCTGCGACATATGATTACTGTGCTGGACCTGCGGGATGTGACGGTGTTGACCGCTCGCGCTGAAACGGTTGGGCGCGACCCGCAGCACCGTGAGCAGTACGATGTTGTGACCGCCCGCGCTGTGGCAGAACTGGCGACGCTTGCAGAGTATTGTTTACCGTTATGTCGAGTTCATGGGCGTGTACTGGCGCCAAAAGGGAGCGACATCGCTGATGAGGTAGCGCGGGCGCGCACTGCAATCGAACGACTCGGCGGGCGGGTGATCGATGTGGAACCGGTTACCATCCCCGGCGTCGAACCGCGAACCCTGGTGGTCATCGCCAAGGTTGCGCCAACCCTCGCCGCCTATCCTCGCGCCGTCGGCGTTCCCGCCAGACGCCCCATTCACTAGCGACGGTCAGACAGGTCGCACTGTCACTTCACCGGCTTCGATAGCGCCTTCTGCCACGATCAGCGCCACTCCGCCGCCTTCCAGCATATCATCACGGGCATCCAATGACACGCTATTACCGTCGGGCATTTGAACAATACCACGCAGATCATTCCCCACGATGCTCAGATCGAAAACATACCTCTGGTCGTACTTCCAGGCAAAAGGCGCTTCGGCAAGCAGGGTCGCACCATCGAGAACGCGCACCAGTTGCACAATGCCAATACCGTGCGCTGTGAAAGTCAGAAGAAGTGCGTAGTAGCGGCGCATCCCCTGAACACGCACCCCCACACCACAGGCTGCTGCCAGATGCGGCGTCAAGGTTGCGCTGACACGATAATCGCGCCATTCGCGCGAACCCTGGATCAGCAACCCTGTGCCTTCATTCTGGATCAGGCGGTATGGTTCGTGTGCGCCCTGCTCGTGAATGCTGACACCATCGACCCATGCGCGGCGCCACATTGTTCCGCCGCCAATCGGTCGGCACAGCGACGTCTCCGGTGCGCCTTCCCACGTCAGATAATCCAGGTAGACAGTTCCACACCCCCGCCCGCACACTTCGACACCGACCGCAGCAATTGGTTGACCACCGGTATCCGGTATGCGCCACGCAAATGTGTGATCGCCGCCTGGCGCTAACGTTGCCGCCGTACCGTACACTCGCACAGGCGCGTCGTTAGCATCGTAGACCAGCAGATACAAACGACACTGCACCGGTGCAGGATTGGTTTCATCCGCACAGATCCGCGCACTGAGGAGTTGACCCGCAAACAGGGTCGGCGAGGCAAGGATGGTGTAACCGGGCATATGAGACATTTCGGGAAGGAGGAATGTTGCTGTCGCCGCACGCGCAGCACGCCCCGGCGCGAGATGACGGTACCGCAGCGCCAGGCTCCGACTTCCGTGTACACTGTGACCGGGTACGTTCTCAAGACGCAGGGTATCCCGGGAGTCGGCGCTTTCATCGGCGAAGAAGCCCTGCACACTTCCTGGCAACTCAAAATGAAAACGCGCGCCCTGCTTGGGTGCAAGCGGCGCTTCACCCGCAAGCGCCCGCCCGACATTGACGATGGCGTATGTCTCACGCACTGCATCGGTCACAGCACGCCCCCCGTCGGCAGTCGGCAGATAGAGACGATCCGCAACCGGACCGCGCCAGTCAGGACCGGCATCGATGCCTGCCAATCCATTCTTGATCCCCAGCAGGCACCCTACATTGCCTGCATTGCAATCCGTATCCCAGCCAGCAGTCACCGTCACCATCAGCGACCGCTGAAAATCATCCTCGCCGTACAGCAAACCCAGGTGGATCAGGGCGTGATTAGGAATGATATGACAACCGCCGCCGTAGCGATCATAGCCGTAATGTGCAACAATCCGCTTATGCGCAACGCGCCAGTCGGCGAACCGGGCACGCCACTCGCGCAGATCGGTAATCAGGCGAAAAATGACCGAGTCGCGCGGAATGAACGTCGTCGCAGTATCGAGCAGCGTACCCAGATCGCGCTCGACAAACGCCAGCGACTCCATGGCTGCCAGCACCTGCGCACCATAGATCGCCTCGCCATCATGGCTCACCGACGCAGCGCGACGCGCCAGATCAGCAGCCAGTTCCGGGTCGCCAGGCGCGACCATTGCCCAGCCATCGATAAAAATCTGGGCGCCAATCTGCTCCGCCACAACACGCCCATTCAGCGCAGCCGATCCGCTGCGCGGCGCAG